>JANMKK010000241.1:0-6746 GCA_031372005.1 Rubrivivax sp. | reverse complement strand
GCGTCGAAATCCACCGCGCGGAAGGCAGCCTGCGAGCCGGCCACCTTGATCGTCGTGCCCAGGCAGCAAAAGGCCGCATCGGCGGTGGGCAAGGGCGGCAGCGCCGCGAAGTCCACCACGTGTTCGCGCAGCAGCGGCGCGGCGGCGGGTGGCGCAGACCGTGCCCTGCGCAGCAACAGGTGCAGCGGGCCAGGCCCTGTCCAGTGGCGTGCCACTTCGCGGCCGATGAGGCCGGTGGCGCCGGCAAGCAGTGCAGTCATGGTGCGGTCTCCGGCTTTGCTTCGATCAGGTCCCAGCGCTTGCCCCAGGGGTCGATGAACGCCACGACGCGACGAGTCAACGGGCCATGCCCGGAAGCTTAGTCGTTCAGCGAAACTGTTCCAGCAGCCTGTCCAGCGTCATCGTGAAAGGCGTGTTCAGCGCCGGCATCGTCAACAGCAAACCCAGCAAGCCGACACCCAGCGTGACCGGGAAGCCGATGGCGAAGATGTTGATCTGCGGCGCCACGCGAGAGATGGCGCCCAGCACCAGGTTGACGAACAGCAGCATCGTCACCAGCGGCAGCGCGATCCACAGGCCGGTGGCGAAGATCTCCGCGCCCCAGCGCTGCGGCTGCACCTGGTGCAGGAAGGCGAAGGGCTCGGGCGCGACCGGGAAGGCGCTGAAGCTTTGCACCAGCGCCGCCACCACCAGCAGGTGGCCGTTGGCAACGATGAAGAGCCAGGCCACCGTGGTGCCGAAGAATCGGCTGCTGGCGGTGGCCGTGGCGGCCGACAGCGGGTCGAAGAAGCCGGCGAAGTTCAAGCCCATCTGCAGGCCGATCAGTTCACCGGCAAATTCCACGGCGGCAAACACCAGCCGCACGGCAAAGCCCAGGCTCAGGCCGATGACCAGCTGCTGCACCACCAGCATCAACGCCAATGGCGAGTCCAGCGCCACCACGGGAGCCAGCGGCAAGCTGGGCTGCGCCGCCAGCGCGATGAAGGCAGCCAGACCAATGCGCACCCGCGTCGGCACGCTGCGGGTGCCCAGCACCGGCAGCGCGGTGAAGAGCGCCAGCGCGCGCAGGAAGGGCCGCAGCAGCGGACTGACCCAGGCCAGCAAGTCGGCTTCGTTGAAGGTCAGCACAGTGGGCTCGAAGGCGAGTGCGCGCTAGCCGACAGCGCCCGGGATGCCCTGCAGCGTGCGCTGGATGTAGTCCACCAGCGTGCTCAGCATCCACGGCCCGGCGATGGCCAGCACGGCCACGGCGGCCACCACCTTGGGCACGAAGCTGAGCGTGGCTTCGTTGATCTGCGTGGCTGCTTGAAAAATGCTCACCACCAGCCCCACCACCAGCACCACCAGCAGCACCGGCGCCGACACCATCAGCAGCACCCACAGGCCTTCCTGCCCGGCACCCAGAACGTGTTGTGCATCCATTTGGACAGAAAGGCTAAGTGACGAATGAAGCGGCCAGTGAACCCAGCAGCAGGTTCCAGCCGTCGGCCAGCACAAACAGCATCAGCTTGAAGGGCAGGGCCACGAGCACGGGGCTCAGCATCATCATCCCCAGGCTCATCAGCACGCTGGCGACGATCATGTCGATGATGAGGAAGGGGATGAAGATCATGAAGCCGATCTGGAACGCGCTCTTCAGTTCACTGGTCACGAAGGCCGGCACCAGCACGGTCAAGGGCACATCGGCACCCTTGACTTCGGCCGGCAGCTTTGCCAGCTTGGCGAAGAGCTGCACGTCGCTCTGCCGCGTTTGCTTGAGCATGAATTCGCGCAGCGGCAGCACGCCTTCCTTCAGCGCCTGGTCGACGGCCATCGTGCCGGCGGCATAGGGCGCGTAGGCCTTGTCGTAGATCTTGTCGAAGGTGCCCGACATGACGAAGAAGGTCAGGAACAGCGACAGCCCGACGATCACCTGGTTGGGCGGCGCGGCCTGTGTGCCCAGGGCCTGGCGCAAGAGGCTGAGCACGATGACGATGCGCGTGAAGCCCGTCATCAAGAGCAGCACGGCAGGCAGGAAACTGAGTGCCGTGAAGAAGAGCAGGGTCTGGATCGGCACCGAATAACTGGCGCCGCCGGCGCCCTGGCCGATGATGAGCGGCAGGCCGGACGGCCCCAGACCCGGACCGGGCCCCGCGGCCGATCCGCTGTTGCCGGCCTGCGCCCACGCGCTGCCGGCGATCAGCAGCAGCGCGGTCAGTGCCACCGCGAAAGCGATCAGCGGCCTAGCGCGCATCACCCGCCCCGTGCCCGCGCAGACGCGCCAGCAGTTGTGCAAAGGCCGCAGCGGGCGGCGGCGCCGCTGCGTCGCTGGCGACGGCCTGCGGCGCCATCGTGTGCAGCGTGCGCAGGCCTTGCGGCGACACGCCCAGCACCAGCCACAGGCGGTCGTCGCCCTGGCCCACTTCCACCGTCACCAGCTTGTGCTGCGACGACAGCGGCAACACCGCCACCGGCCGCGGCGTGCCGGGCCGCAGCATGCCGCCGCCCATCACCTGCGACCGCTTCAGAAGCCACAACGCCAGCGGAATCAGCGCGATGACGGCGGCAAACCACAGCAGGGAACCGAAGGCTGGTTGCATGAGTTCAGGTCTTCGACAAGCGGCGCATGCGCTCGCTGGGGGTGACGATGTCGGTCAGACGGATGCCGAACTTGTCGTTCACCACCACCACTTCACCCTGCGCGATGAGGAAGCCGTTGACCAGCACGTCCATCGGTTCACCGGCCATCGTTTCCAGTTCCACCACCGAGCCCTGGCCCAGTTGCAGGATGTGCTTGATGGGGATGCGCGTGCGGCCCAGCTCCACCGTCAGCTGCACGGGGATGTCGAGGATCATGTTCAGGTCGTTGCCCGCTCCGCCCGGCAGGCCGGCTGGCGTGGGCGCAAAGCGGGTGAACTCGGCAGGCGCCACGCTCTCGGCGGCGAAGGCCACTTCACTGGCTGCGTTGACTGAAGGCGCGGGTTGCGCCTCGGCCAGGGCAGCAGCCCATTCGGCGGCCATCTTGTCCTCTTCGGACATGGCGGGTTGGGCTTCAGCAGACATGTCAGTGTTCTCCGATCCAGCCAGGGGTGTTGCTGGTAATCATCTTGTCGATCTTGATGGAGTAGTGCTTGTTGGACGTGCCGTAGTGGCAGTCAAACACCGGAACGCCGGCGACATTGGCCTGGATCATCGGGTTCAGGTCCAGTTCGATGAAGTCACCGGGCTTGAAGGACAGCAGTTGTTCAACTGTGGCGCCAGCGTGCGCAAGTTCAGCCACCAGGTCCACCTCGGCGGACTGGATCTGCTGCTTCAGCAGGTTGACCCAGCGCCGGTCGGGTTCGCCCGCGTCGCCTTGATTGCTGCTGTACAGCACGTCGCGGATCGGTTCCAGCGTGCTGTAGGGAATGCAGAATTGCACCGACCCCGTGGTCTCGCCAATTTCCAGCGTGAAACTGGTGGACACCACCACTTCGCTCGGCATGGCGATGTTGGCAAACTGCGGCTGCATTTCGCTGCGCTGGTATTCCAGATCCACCGGGTAGATGCCGGCCCAGGCTTTGCGGTATTCAGCGCAGATCGTCTCCACCAGCCTGCAGATGACGCGCAGTTCGGTGGGCGAGAAGTCGCGCCCTTCGATGCGTGCCTGGTACTTGCCAATGCCGCCGAAGAGTGAATCGATGACCGCAAACACCAGGCTCGGGTCGCACACGATCAGCCCGCTGCCGCGCAGCGGCTTGACGGTCATGATGTTGAAGTTGCTGGGCACCACGATTTCGCGCAGGAAGGCGCTGAACTTCTGCACCTTGATGCCGCCGATGCTGACCTCGGGGCTCTTCCTGATGAGGTTGAAGATGCCGATGCGGATGTTGCGCGCAAAGCGTTCGTTGATGACCTCCATCGTCGGCATGCGGCCGCGGACGATGCGTTCCTGGCTGGCCAGGTCGTAGTCGCGGATGCCGGTGGTCGGCACCTCGTCCTGCTCGAGCTTCTGGCGTTCGCCGGTGATGCCCTGCAGCAGGGCATCGACTTCGTCCTGGGACAGGATCTGCTGGTTCATTGCAGCTTGCCGACGCGCAACGTCACTGGATGATGAAGTTGGAGAAGTGCACGGCCCTGATCGGCAGCGCCGGGGCGACCCGCTTCTTCTTTTTCTTCGCCCCCTTGGCGGTGGGCTTGGCAGAGGGCTCTTCGGCTGGGTCGCCTTCAGCCTCGTCGTCTTCGATCTCATAGCCCAGTGCGCGTGCAGTTTCGCGCTTGATCTTTTCGGCCAGCCTGGTCTTGCCCTCGCGGCCCATCAGGTCGGCGGCGGTGCGGTCGGCAATGGCCATCAGGATGTTGTTGCGGATGGCCGGCATGTAGTTCTTGATCTGGTCGCCAGTCTTGGCGTCGTCGATCTCCAGCGTGATGCCGATCTGCGCATAACGTTCTGCTTCGCGGTCGGCAAGGTTGACCGTGAAGGGGTCCATCGGCACAAAGACGGGCACGGCCTTGGGGTCGTGTTTGGCGCTTGCTTTTGCCGGGCCAGTGGCATCGGCAACGGCTTCGCCATCACCCGATTCGGCGGCCTCGGTGGCGGCTTTTTTCTTCATCATGAACACAGTGGCGCCAGCCCCCCCGGCAAGCACCAGCGCGACGACGGCGATGAGGATGATCAGCTTCTTCTTGCTCTTGGCGGGCGGGGATGCATCGGCGGCTGCTGCGGCGGACATTCAGGCTCCTTGTGTGGCGTCACCGGTTGCGTTGCCCACCGGGAAGTGGGCGCCAGACCTCGGCGGGTCAGACTCGATCTTGAGACCGCAGGCCGGGTGCCGATGCGGCGAAAAGAGCCGGGAAGACCGCTCTCGCGCGATCTCAGGCGCTCAGGCGCTCGGGCTCTTCAGGCCACCAGGTCCACCACCCCTCGGCGCCTGGCCGGGGTGGCGTTGCTGGCCGCGTGCAGCCCCTCGTCAGCGAGGCTGCCCAGGCCGTCGTCACCCTGGCTGCCGTTGCGGGCATGGCTGCCGGCGTCATGGCCGGCTTCACGGCCGGTCTGGGCGCCACCGCCTTGGCGTGCCTGCTCGAAGACCCCGCCGCCGCTGAGGGTCAGGCCGGCTTCGCGCAGGCTGCCGGCCAGAAGCGGCAGGGCTTGTTCCAGCGCTTGGCGGGTGTGGGCGTTTTCGGCACTGAGGTGCACCAGCGCGGTCTGGCCGTCGATCTGGATTTGCACCGACACCGGCCCCATCTCAGCCGGGTTGAGGTGCAGGCGTGCGTGTTCGATGCCATCACGCACGAAGGTGCTGATCTGCGCACCCAGCTGCGCACCGAACTGGGCGCTGCCGGGTGTGGCCGGCACCTGCGCTTCGGTGACCATGGCTGCAGGCGCTGCGGCGGATGTCTGGGCATGGACGGTCGCGGCGGTGGCTGCATTCCCCGGTGGGTTGGGCGCAGTGGGCAGGGTGTCCCCGCGCAGCGCGCTGCCGTCCTGCGCCGATGCTGCAGACAGCTGCTGGCTGAAGGTGTCTCGGGGGCTCGCGGGGCTGCCTTCCTGGCCGCCTTTTGGGTTGATGTCGCTGCCTGCGTCGCCGCGCCGCGCGCGGGCAGCTGCACTGCTGCCGGGCAGTGCGGACGAGGGCGTGTCGCCGATGGCTGTGCTGGCATCACCGCCGCGCCGCGCTGCGCCAGTGGCAGCAGGCGCCGCTGCGCGCAATTCAGCAAGCAGGACGGTCACCCCTTGGGGTGATGTCGGATCGGTGGCCGCGTCTGCAAGGTCTACTTTGCGATCAACTTCACCGTCAGCTTCACTTTCCGGAGGCACGGTGCTGCGGTCCTTGCCCTCCCCCTGCGCCGGCAACGGTCTGGGCACCGGTTCGGCCTTGGCAGGCTCGTGGCTTGAGATGACACGCACCAGGCCACGCACCAGGCCACGCACCAGGCCACGCACCTTGTCGCGCTGGTGCGCATCCGGCCCGTTGGGCGGCGGGGTGGTGGCGTGGTCCAGCTGCTGTGCAAAGCCGTCACCCGCGCCTTCGTCGTTGGCGGATGCTGCTGGACCCGTGGGGCCCTTGGCAGGCGCCTGGGGTGCAGGGGCGGCCGGGGCAAGCAGGGCGTTCAGCATGGCGTTCTCGATCTGTTCAGGGGGTCACCGGCCGGCCGGCGCGGCTGTCGCGCCAATGGCGCTGCATGGCGCTTTCATCGCGTCGCCGTTCGTCCAGCCGGTCTGCGCTTCGCTGCGCTTCTTGCTGGCGCCTCTCACACAGCTTGCGCACCGAAGCCACGCGCGTTTCCAGTGCCAGCAGCGTCTGCCGCTGCTGCGCCACGCGCGCGTCTGCGGCCTGCAGCAGGCCTTGCTGTTGCGCCAGCGCCTGGTCAAGCCGCTGCATGAAGGCATGGTGGCTGCGCAACGCGTCAATGGGTGCCGCGCGGCCACCCAACGCCGGCGCGCGGGCGGCGTAGTCGGCGCGGTAGGCCTGCAATTGATCCCACTGCTGACACAAGCGGCGGCTGGTGTCTTCGGCCTGCAACAGCGCGGCCATGGCCGCGTCGCGGGCTTGTACGGCATGCTGAATCAGGGTCTGCAGCGGGGACTGAAGCGGCGGATTCATGGTGTGGGCTTGGCGGGCGCTGCGCTCAGGTGCTCATCAACCGGCACAGCTGCGCGCTGCTGCTGTCCAGCGCGGCGCGCTCATGCATGTCCTGCTGCAGCAGGCTGTTCATCTGCGGTTGCAGCTTCACGGCCAGGTCCAGCTCGGCGTCATGCCCGGGCTGGTAGGCGCCCAGCTGGATCA
>JANMKK010000393.1:0-5581 GCA_031372005.1 Rubrivivax sp. | reverse complement strand
TGTGCTCGGCTTCCAGCAGCCAAGGCGCGCCGGGTGACTGGACGGTTGCCATCAGGCGCCCAGCAGCTTGCCGGTGCGCAACAGCGTGCTGCCGGCGATCTTGGCCAGGCGCTTGCCGGGCGTGGCCCAACGCGTGGCAATGCGGGCGTAGAGAACGCCGGCGGACTGCGCACGGAGCGGCTCGACCGAGCCGCTGTCCACATCCACCAGGTCGGCCACGGCATCGCCCACGGCGACGCGGTCGCCCGGTGCCTTGTGGAAAACCACCACACCAGCGCGCGGAGCGGTGATGGCTTCGGAGCCTGCCAGGGGTGTGGGTTCACACAAGGCGGCGGGCAGCGGCACGGGCGTGCCAGCGATGACACCGCGCCGGCGCAGGAATTCAACGATCGCCTGCGCGTCCTGCAGCGCCAGCGCATGGTCGGTGTCGGCCTCGCCGCGCAGTTCGATCGTGGTGCTGAAGCAGCCCAGCGGGATGGGGTGGCCGGGGAATCTCTCCTGCAATCGGTACCAGGGTCGGCTGCAGGCTTCATCAAAGGGCTGGTCGCCGGATTCGGTGGCCAAGAGCACCGCTTGGGCGCCCAGCAGTACGCCCAACTCCACCGCCAGCTCAGCCTGCGGCGTCAACGCATAGAGATGCATCACGGCTTGTGAATCGCAGTGCACGTCGAGCACGATGTCGCTGTCCACCGCCAATTGCAGCAGTCGGTTCTTGAGGTCGTTGCCGGGGTCTTGCGCGCGCAGCGCGGCAGCGGCGTCGCGCAGGGCCTGGCGCACGAGCGTGGCGTTGGCGGCTTCGTCAGCGCCCAGCCGGCCCTGCACGGCGGCAATGACGGCGGGGCTCAAATCGGGCACGCTGCGGTTGAAGTTGATGCCGTCGCGCAGGTCAAAGCGGCCCTGGTGCTGGCCCAGCAGATGCTGCGACAGGCCGAGTGGGTTGGCATACGGCACGAGGATCACTTCACCAAGCATCTGGCCCTGCGCTTCCAGATCAGCCAACAAGGTACGCAGCTTCTGCGCCACCAGCATGGCCGGCACTTCGTCGGCATGCAGCGCCGCCTGGATCATGGCCTTGGGGCCTGTGCCGGGCTGGCCGAAACGCAGCACAGTGAGCACATGGCGCTGGCCAGGCGTGGCGCTGATGAGTTCGGTGCAGTCAGTTTGCATGATGGGTTTGCAGGGTGCGATTGCCTGCGACCTTCAAGCCGCACGCCAAAAGGCGTCGGCCGGCAGCAGGTGCTTGGCATGGACGTCGCGTGCCACGCGTGTCAGGTCCACCAGCGTCACGGTGCTGAAGACAGCGGGCAGTTGCCTTCGACGCCGACGCGGATTTTTTCCAAGCGGGAGCTTGCACTTGGGCGGGTGCCAACGGCAGCAGCGCGGCGGCGGCCGGGGCAGCAACAGCAAAGAGGCGGTCGAACATGGTGCGGATCATGCCGATTGAAAGAAGCGGGGCCAGCCCGGAAGCCGCAAGTTGTACCCCCGCCGCACCCGGCACCGCAGAGGGTTGCATGCCGAACGTCGGAGTTCGGCAAGTGGATGACGCTTGGCCCTGTGAGGGCGCCCGTGCCTAGACCGCCAGCAGGTGTGTGCGGTAGTGCATCAGCTCGTCGATCGATTCATGGATGTCGGCCATGGCCGTGTGCGCCTGCGCCTTCTTGAAGCCTTCCAGCGCGGCTGGCTTCCAGCGCCGCGCCAGTTCCTTCAGCGTGCTCACGTCCAGGTTGCGGTAGTGAAAAAAGGCTTCCAGCGCCGGCATGGTGCGGGCCATGAAGCGGCGGTCCTGGCAAATGCTGTTGCCGCACATGGGGCTCTTGCCCTTGGGCACGTACTGTTGAAGAAAGGCAATCACCTGCGCTTCGGCCGACGCTTCATCCACCGTGGACACGCGCACCCGCTCGGTCAACCCGCTGCGGCCGTGGGTGCCCTTGTTCCAGTTGTCCATGCCGTCCAGCACGGCGTCTGTCTGGTGCACGGCGAAGACCGGGCCTTCGATGCGCACGGTCATCATCGGGTCGGTGACGACCACGGCGACTTCGATGATGCGGTCGGTCTCGGGGAAGAGGCCCGTCATCTCAAGGTCGATCCAGATCAGGTTCTGGTCGCTGGGCTTCAGGGTGTCGGTCATGGGGAGTGGGGTGTGCCTGTGAATAGTCGGAGATTCTCGCCCAAGCCTAAACTCGTCCCTTATGGAATCAATGCACCTGACCCTGGCATTCGCGGCCGCGCTGCTGCTCTCGCTGGCCACCAAACTCTGGCTGTCCACGCGGCAGATGCGCCACGTGGCCCTGAAGCGTGGTGCGGTGCCGGCCGCGTTTTCCGGCACCGTCACGCTGCAGGCGCACCAGCGCGCTGCCGACTACACGCTGGCCAAGGGGCGGTTTGGCTTGTGGACCACGGCGCTGGGCACCGCCGTGCTGCTGGGGTGGACGCTGCTGGGCGGGCTGGACGCACTCAACACTGTCGTGCGCGCGGGTGTGCTGGGCAGCTGGGGGCCACTGGCCTACCAATTGGCGCTGCTGACGGCGGTGGCATTGATCGGCGCGGTGATCGAGATGCCGCTGGAATGGATCAGCACTTTCCGCATCGAACAGCGCTTCGGCTTCAACCGCATGACCTTGAAGCTTTGGCTGGCCGACCAGGCCAAGGGCGCGCTGGTGGGTGCCCTGATCGGCCTGCCGCTGGCGGCATTGGTGCTGTGGTTGATGGCGGCCAGTGGCGGCCTGTGGTGGCTGTGGGCCTGGGTGGCGCTGGTGGGCTTCAACCTGCTGATGCTGGTGATCTACCCGACGCTGATCGCGCCCTTCTTCAACAAGTTTGAGCCGCTGGCCGATGAATCGTTGAAAGCCCGGGTGCAGGCCTTGATGCAGCGCTGCGGCTTTGCGGCCAAGGGCCTTTTCGTGATGGACGGCAGCCGCCGGTCCGCCCACGCCAACGCCTACTTCACGGGCCTGGGTGCGTCCAAGCGCGTGGTGTTTTTTGACACCCTGCTGCAGCGCCTGACGCCGGGCGAGGTGGAAGCCGTGCTGGCGCACGAGCTGGGCCACTTCAAGCACAAGCATGTGCTGCAGCGCATGGTGGGCATTTTCGGCATGAGCCTGGCCGGCCTGGCGCTGCTGGGCTGGTTGGCACAGCAAAGCGGCTTCTACACGGGGCTTGGCGTAACGCCCAACATGAGCGCACCCAACGATGCGCTGGCGCTGCTGTTGTTCATGCTTGCGCTGCCGAGCTTCACCTTCTTCATTTCGCCCTTGCTGGCGCACTTTTCGCGCAAGCATGAATTCCAGGCCGATGCCTACGCCTGCGTGCAGGCCGACGGGCGAGACCTGGCGCAGGCCCTGCTGAAGCTGCACGAAGACAACGCCGCCACGCTGACGCCCGACCCGGTCTACGTGCGCTTCTACTATTCGCATCCGCCGGCCTCCGAGCGCTTGGCGGCGCTGCCGGCCGTGGTCCCGGCGCTGGCCCCAAATGCGGTCTGAGTCTGCAATGAACCCACTTGCAACGTGCCACTGCCAGCCGCTGGAAGGCCAGCCCGCCATGTCCGACGCCGAAGTCACGCAGCACCTGGCCCACGCGCCGGGCTGGGTGCTGGCCGACGGCGCCATTCAGAAACGCTTTGACTTTGGCGACTACCACCGCACGATGGCCTTCGTGAACGCGCTGGCCTGGGTGGCCCACGCAGAAGACCATCACCCCGACCTGCTGGTGAGTTATGCCCACTGCACGGTGCGCTTCAATACCCATTCAGTGGGCGGCATTTCCATCAACGACTTCATTTGCGCGGCAAAGGTGGACGCGTTGATGCTCAGCGCTGCAGGCGCCTTGATGAACGTCGCTGCGCCTTGACCCACGCCGTCACGCTGGACGTGGGTTTGGTGGTGGCCTCGCACGGCCGCCACGTGGTCGTCGAAACGCCCGAAGGCGAACGGGTGCACTGCCACCCGCGCGGCAAGAAGAGCGAACTCGTGGTAGGTGACCGCGTGCGTTGGCAGCCCACGGGCGACGGCGGCGTCATCGAACACCTGGAACCGCGCCGCAACCTGATGTACCGGCAGGACGAATGGAAGACCAAGTCCTTCGCCGCCAACATCGACCTGCTGCTGGTGCTGGTGGCTGGCGAGCCGGTGTTCAGTGAATCGCAGCTGACACGCGCACTCATCGCCGCGCGTGCCGAAGGCATCCAGACGTTGATCGGGTTGAACAAGACCGACCTGCCTTCCGCCGCCGGCGCGCGTGAACGCCTGGCGCCTTACCGCGCGATGGGGGCGGAGGTGATGGAGATTGCGCTGAAGGCCGATCAAACCGGGTCGAAAGGCCGGCTGTTGGCGCGGCTGGCGGGCCGTGTGACGCTGGTGCTGGGCGCCAGCGGCATGGGCAAGAGCACGCTGATCAACCTGCTCGTGCCGCAGGCGGCTGCGCAAGTGGGTGAGATTTCGCAGGCGCTGCAAGCTGGTCGCCACACCACCACCACCACCACCTGGTACTGGCTGGCAACCGGGCCGGGCAGCGAACGCAAAGGCGCCTTGATCGACTCCCCCGGTTTCCAGGAGTTTGGTCTGCGCCAGGTGCAGCCTGAACAGTTGGCCGCCTTGATGCCCGATTACGCCGCCGCGATGGGTGAATGCCGCTTCCACAACTGCAGCCACCGGCACGAGCCAGGCTGCGGCGTGCGCGCAGCGATTGACCGCGGCGAGATCAGCCCGTCAAGGCAGCGCATCTATGAGTCGCTGTACGACGAGTTGTCCACGAAACGCTGGTAAGCGCCGGGCCTTCTGAAGCGGCTTTCAGCCCAGCACGTTGGCCAGCGACAGCAGCGCCACCAGCAGCATCCACAGCACCACCGACCGCCACACCAGGCCGACCACGCTCTGCAGATGCCCGCTCTGAGTCGGCGCGCCGGCGGTGGAACCTTGCGCCGCCGCGATGTCGGCTTCGCCACCCGCAGTGAAAGTTTTGGACCGGTCGGGCGTCACGCCCGGTGCGGCCGCGCCACCCAGTTGCACACCCAGTGCGCCGGCTGCGGCGGCCAGGATGATACCTTCGTTGGCGTGTTGCCAAAGGGACGAATCGCGCCGCCAGCTGGCAATGGCTTCTTCAAAGTTGCCGACGACCGCAAAACCAAAGGCAGTCAGTCGCGCAGGCAGGTGGTCGATGATGGAAAACAGCTTCCGCGACAGGTCTTTCAGTGCATCGTTGGCGGGCGCGTCCAGCGTGCGCTGGCGGTAGCTCCAGTAACGCGCCGAAAACTCGGCCATGCGGTAGAGCACGGCACCCATTGGTCCCAGGCCCAGCGCAGACAGCACCACAAACCAGAAGAAGACGCCGAAGACGTGGCGATGCGCCGCCAGCAGCGCGTGTTCAATGACGTGGCGCAGCAGTTCGGTGCGCGGCAACTCGCTGGCGTCCAGATGGCGCCACTCGGCCAGCAGGCGGCGGGCTTCGATCTCGTCGCCACGGTCCAGCGCATCGCGGATGTCGGTGAAGTAGTGGCTGAACTGGCGGAAACCCAGCGTCAGGTAGAGCAGCGCCACGTCGAAGGCCAGCGCCAACAGCAGGCTGTACTCATGGATCAGCACAT
>JANMKK010000378.1:0-8586 GCA_031372005.1 Rubrivivax sp. | reverse complement strand
CAGGTGAAGATCCCCGACGCACAACGCCGCTACGGCGAACACCCGCACCAGATGAGCGGCGGCATGACGCAGCGCGTGATGAGCGCCATGGCGCTGGCCCACCACCCGGCGCTGCTGATTGCCGACGAACCCACCACGGCGCTGGACGTGACGATCCAGGCGCAGGTGTTGAACCTGCTGGCAGATTTGCAGCGCGAGCTGGGCATGGCCATCGTCTTCGTCACCCACGACCTGGCGGTGGTGGCCGAGATTGCCGACGAGGTGGTGGTGATGTACGCCGGCAAGGTGGTGGAGCGCGCGCCGGTAAACCAACTCTTCGAGCAGCCTGCGCATCCCTACACCGTGGGCCTGCTGGGCGCGCGGCCGCGGCCCGGGCAGACGCGGCATGACGGCAGCAGCTTGAACGTCATCCCCGGCAGCCTGCCGGCACTGCATGAACGCGGCATCGGTTGCCGCTTCCGCGCCCGCTGCCCGCGGGCATTTGCGCGTTGCGCCGAAGCGCAGCCTGCGCTGCGGCCGGTGGCGCCGGGCAGTGCGCATGAAGCGGCCTGCTTTCTGCTGGGCGAGGCGGCATGAGTTCGGGTGCGATCACACCGCTGCTGCAGGCCGAAGGCCTGGACATGCACTTCCCGATCACCGGTGGCCTGCTCAAGCGCGAAGTGGGCCGCGTGCAAGCGGTCACGGGCGTGGACCTGGCGCTGCATGCCGGCGAGGTGCTGGGCGTGGTGGGTGAATCCGGCTGCGGCAAGACGACGCTGGCGCGAGTCCTGACGGGCCTGTACGCGCCCACGCGCGGCAGCGTGCGCTTTGCCGGGCGCGACCTGCAGGCGATGTCGCCTGACGAAAAGCGCCAGATGTCGCGCCAGGTGCAGATGGTGTTTCAGGATCCTTTCGCGTCGCTCAACCCGCGCCAACGTGTGGGCCAGATCCTGAACATGCCTTTCGACTTGCATGGCATGCCGGGCGGTGCAGCGCGTGAGCAGCGCATCCAAGAACTGCTGCAACTGGTGGGCCTGGACCCGCAGCACCTGCAGCGCTGGCCGCATGAATTTTCGGGTGGCCAGCGCCAACGCATCGGCATTGCGCGCGCGCTGGCGCTGCAGCCGCAGGTGGTGGTGCTGGACGAGCCGCTGTCGGCGCTGGACATGTCGATCCAGTCGCAGGTGCTCAACCTGCTGGTGACGCTGCAGGCGCAGCTGAAGCTGGCTTACCTGTTCGTGTCGCACGACCTGTCGGTGGTGCAGTTTCTGTGCGACCGGGTGGCGGTGATGTACCTGGGCCGCGTCGTCGAGACCGCTTCGGCGGCAGAACTCTTCGCACGGCCCCTGCACCCCTACACGCAAAGCCTGCTGGCCGCCGCGCCGTCGATCGACCCGCGCCAGCGCCGCACGCAGCCACCGTTGCAGGGTGATGTTCCCAGCCCCAGCCGGCCGCCACCGGGCTGCGCCTTCCACACCCGGTGCCCACGGGCGGTGGCGCGCTGCCGGGAAGAGCTGCCTGTCTTGCGGCCGGTCAGTGGCCCCGCGCATCGGGCTGCGTGCCACCTGGTATGAACAAAGGAGTCGCCATGAAGCGCTGGATCATTGCCCTGTGTGCGAGCTTGTTGTTCATCGCTTCTGGCGCCTTCGCGCAAGCCCCCAAGGTGCTGAGCGTGGCCCGCACTGCGCCTTTCGACTCACTCGACCCGCAGCGCCAGTTCGACATCGCGTCCAACGACATCGTGTCGATGACCTACAACACGCTGCTGCGTTACAGCTACCTCGAACGACCCTATAGGTTGACACCCGACCTGCTGGACCAGATGCCGCAGTTGGCCGCCGACCAGTTGACCTACACCTTCACGCTGAAGAAGGGCATCCGCTTCCACGACAACGCCTGTTTCCCCGGTGGCAAGGGCCGCGAAGTGACGGCAGACGACGTGCTGTTCTCGCTGCGCCGCTATGCCGACGCGCGCATCAACACCAAGAGCTGGTTTGCGATGGAAGGGGCCGTGGCCGGGTTGGATGCTTACCGCGCCGCCACCGCCAAGGCCGCAGCAGGCACTGACCTGTCGGCGGCCGATATTGAAGGGCTGAAGCGAATCGACAGCCAGCGTTTCAGCATCCGGCTTGTCAAGCCCAACCCGCTGTTCCTGTACGCGCTGGCCCTGTCGCCCACGGCGGTGGTGCCGCCAGAAGCCGTGCGCCACCACCAGGACCGCTTGAGCGTCAACCCTGTCGGCACAGGCCCCTTCATGCTGGCCAACGCCGAACGCAAGGGCGTGCTGCGGCTGCTGAAGAACCCGAACTACCACGGTGTGTATCCCACCACCAGCGCGCCCGGTGATGCAGAGCGTGGCCTGCTCAAAGACGCCGGCCGCAAGCTGCCGCTGGTGGACGTGGTGGAGATGCCCCTGGTTGAAGAAGCGCAGCCGGCGATGTTGCGTTTCTTGAACGGTGAATTCGACCGCCAGGCACTGGACCGCGCCAACTTCATCAAGATGGCGGTGTTTCGAAAGGACGCTGCGAAGGACGGCGTCAAGGGCGGCGCCATCCGCCTGAACGACGAGTACGCAGCGCGCTACGACCTGCACGTGACGCCGAGCCTGTCGGTCTTCTACTACGCCATCAACATGAAGGACCCGCTGCTGGGTGGCAACAAGCTGTTGCGCCAGGCGCTGGCGCATCTGGTGGACACGCCGGGCGAGATCGACGTGCTGCTCAACGGCCGTGGACACGCCGCGCAGAGCCTGGTGCCGCTGGACCTGCCCGGCAACGAGGCCGAGACCGGCGCGCGCTGGCGCGGCCACGACCTGGCCGCCGCGAAACGGCTGCTGGCAGAAGCCGGCTACCCGAATGGCAAAGGCCTGCCGCCGCTGACCATCACCCACCAAAACACCAACAGCGCCACGCACGACCGGTCGGACTTCATGCGGGCGCGCTTCGCGCAGGCCGGCGTGGTGCTGAAGTCGCAGTACATGGACTACCCGACGTTTGTGAAGACCACCGAAGGCTCCAACTTCCAGATCGCCGACTACGCCTGGAACGCCGACTACCCCGACGCCGAAGACTTCTACCAGTTGCTCTACGGCAAGAACGTGGCACCGGGGCCCAACATCGGGTCCTTCGCCAGTGCCGCCTATGACAAAGCCTACGACGCATCGCGCCACATGGCCGACGGCCCGCAGCGACTGGCGCACTTCCGCACCATGAACGCGGTGCTGCTGGACGAAGTGCCGCTGCTGCTGAACTACAGCCCGCTGCGCGTGTCCATCACGCAGAAGTGGCTGCGCAACTTCAAGCGCAACCTGATGCAGCCCGAGTTTGAATTCATGGACGTTGACATGGCGCGCAAGACGCAGCGCCGCTGAAGCCCGACAGACCTCACAGGACCACCCCGATGAAATTCATCCGCTCACTCACCGTGCTGTGCGCCAGCCTGGCGATGTCTGCCGCCTTTGCCCAGGCCCAGGCCCAGACATCTGCTGACCTGAAGGTGCTCAACTTCTACCGTGCCGGCGGCTTTGAATCGCTGGACCCCGTGCGCCAGTTCGACAGCGAGTCACACGACGTGATCAGCATGGTCTACAGCACGCTGCTGCGTTATGCCTACCTCGAGCGTCCTTACAAACTGGAACCCGACCTGCTGGAGCGCATGCCTGAACTCAGCGCCGATAAGTTGACCTACACCTTGAAGTTGAAGAAGGGCGTGCGCTTCCACGACGACAAGTGTTTCCCCGGCGGCAAGGGCCGTGAGCTGACGGCCGACGACGTGCTGTATTCCTTTCGCCGTTTTGCCGACGCCAACTTGAACCACAAGAGCTGGTTCCTGATGGCCGGCGCGGTGGTGGGCATGGATGAATTCCATGCCGCCACCGCCAAGGCCGGGCCGACGGGCGACACCTCCAAGCTGAGCATCGCCGGCATGCAGAAGGTGGACAGCCACACGCTGACGATCAAGCTCACCAAGCCGAACCCGCTCTTTCTGTTTTCGTTGGCGTCGTCGTCGTCATCCGTGGTGCCGCAGGAAGCGGTGCGCACCTATGGCGAACAGTTTGCGGTGCACCCCGTGGGCACGGGCCCCTTCACGCTGGCCAACGTCGAACGCAAGGGCACGCTGCGCCTGCTGAAGAACCCCAACTACCACGGCAGCTACCCCACCGTGGGCGCACCGGGCGATGCAGAAAAAGGCTTGCTGAAGGACGCCGGCAAGCGGCTGCCGTTTGTCGACGTCGTGGAGATGCCGCTGATCGAAGAAGCGCAGCCCGGCATGCTGAAGTTTCTGAAAGGCGAAATCGACTGGCGCGCCCTCGACCGCGCCAACTTCAGCAAGATGGTGGTCAAGAACGGCGACGGCGACTTCAAGATCAGCGACGAATTTTCGGCCAAATTCAGCATCTACTGGGCGCCCGGCACCGACGTCACCTACACCGCGCTGAACCTGAAGGACCCGCTGCTGGGCGGCAACAAGAAGCTGCGCCAGGCGCTGGCGTACCTGATGGACACGCAGGCCGAGATCGACGTGCTGCAAAACGGCCGCGGCCGCAAGCTCAAGAGCATGGTGCCAATTGAACTGGTGGGCAGCGAACGCGACACCGGCGCCACGTACTACCCCTACGACGTGGCGCAGGCCAAGCGGCTGCTGGCTGAAGCAGGCTATCCCGACGGCAAGGGCTTGCCGGCATTGAGCGTGCTGTACTCCGCCAGCAGCGTGGCTGCGCGCACCGCTTTCGACCTCCACAAGGCCAAGTTCGCTGCAGCCGGCGTGCAACTCAAGGCCGTCTTCACCGACTTCCCCACCTACCTGCGCAACCTGGAGTCCGGCAACTTCCAGATCTCTGACTCGGCCTGGCAAGCCGACTACCCTGACGCAGAAAACTTCTATCAATTGCTTTACGGCAAGAACGGCCCGCCGGGCCCCAATCATTCGGGCTTTGCCAACGCGGCCTATGACAAGGCCTATGAAGCCGCGCGCCTGATGCCCAACAGCCCCGAACGGCTGGCGCTCTTCAAGACCATGAACGAGATCATCAAGGACGAAGTCCCGGTCATCATCGGCCGCAACACGCTGCGCTTCGGCATCACGCAGAAGTGGCTGTCCAACTTCAAACGCAACCTGCTGGCGCCGGAATTCATGTACCTCGACATTGATGCGGCGCGCAAGAAGAAGGGCCTGCCTTGACCGCTTTCGCCCTGCGCCGGCTGCTGCTGACGCTGCCCACCATCCTGGGCGTGGCGCTGCTGACTTTTCTGCTCTTCAACGCCTTCGGCCCTGATCCCGTGCGCGTGGCGCTGGGCCAGCACGCCACGCCGGAAGCCATCGCCAACTTGCGCCGCCTGTGGGGGCTGGACCAGAGCCTGCCGGCGCAGTTCATGGGCTTCTTGCAGCAGATCATCAGCTTCGACTACGGCAAGTCCTTCGTCACGGGGGAGGACTTGGGGCAGCAGCTGAAGGACGGCGCGCTCGTCAGCCTGTCGGTGACGGCACCGCCATTCTTCGTGGGCGGCGCGGTCAATGTCGCGCTGGCGCTCTTCATCGCACGCTGGCGGGAAGGCATGACGGACAAAGTGAGCCGCGCGCTCTTCATCGCCGGCATGAGCATCTCGGGCCTGGTCTATGTGCTGGTGCTGCAATACCTGCTGGCCTTCAAGCTGGGCTGGTTCCCCATCTCGGGCTACGTGCGCGGCCCCGGTGCGGTGGCCTACCTGGCGCTGCCCTGGCTGATCCTGCTGCTGATCTCAATGGGGCCGGACATCCGCCTGTACCGCACGCTGTTCCTGGACGAAGCCGGCGCCGACTATGTGCGCACCGCGCGCAGCAAGGGCGCCACCGAAGGCCGTGTGCTGCTGCGCCACGTGCTGCCCAACGCCTGGATCCCGATCATCACCAACAACGTGACGAGCATCCCCTTCCTCATCCTGGGTTCGTTCCTGATGGAGCGCTTCTTCTCCATCCCCGGCATTGGCAGCCTGACCATTGACGCGCTGTCGCGCGGTGACCTGCCGATCCTGAAAGCGGTGACGGTTCTCGGCGCCATGGCGCTGGTGATGTTCAACCTGCTGTCGGACTTGCTCTATGCCTGGGCTGATCCGCGGGTGAGGTTGTCATGACTTGGCAGGCCTTGTTGCGTTCGCTCTGGCGCGGCCCGCAGTCGCGTGCGTGCCTGCTGGTGCTGGCGATGTTTGCGACCATCGCCATCGCCGGCCACGCTGGCTTCTTGCCCGACCACGACGCCAATGTCGGCGGCAGCCAAGACCTGCCTTCCTGGCACTGGCCCCTTCTGCTGGGCACCGACGTGCTGGGCCGTTCGGTGTTCTTCCGCGTGCTGGCCGGCGCGCAGACGGCGGTGACCATCGGCTTCATCACCACTGCCCTGGTCATCCCCTTCGGCACGGCGTTAGGCCTGGCGGCGGGCTACTTTGGCGGCTGGGTGGACGCGCTGATCACGTGGCTGTATTCGGTGGTGGTGTCGATCCCTGACATCCTGCTCATCACCGCCATCTCGTATTCGCTGGGGCGCGGCATTGAATCGATGTGCGTGGCGCTGGCGGCAACAAGCTGGGTCGGCATCATGCGGCTGGTGCGCGGTGAGGTGCTCAAGCACCGGGCCAAGGAATACGTGCTGGCCGCGCGCGTGCTGGGCGCCGGGCCGGGGCGCATCATGTTTGGCGAGATACTGCCTAACGTCATGCATGTGGGCATCGTGACAAGTTCTCTGGTGCTGTTGGGCGCGGTGAAGGCCGAGGTGATCCTGACCTACCTGGGCATCGGCGTGCAGGACGGCGCCAGTTGGGGCCTGCTGATCAGCGGCGCGTCGCAAGACCTCACCAACGACATCTGGTGGCCGCTGGCCGGCACCGTCAGCGCGATGTTCCTGCTGATCTATTCACTGAGCGTGGTGGGCGACGCGCTGCGCGACGCATTGGATCCCCGCGTCGGCTGACAGGACCGGACACATGATGAAACGCAACACGTCGCTGGAGATTGCCACTGCGGCCGCAGCCGGTGGCAAGGCCACGTCCCCTGAACACAAACGTTTCCAGACCCTGCTGGGCAAGATCGACAAGGCGCGCTCCCGGCTGCAAACCTGGCAGGAACAGCTGCCGCTTTTTGCGCAGACGCATGAAGTGCAGGCTGCGCCGATGCTGGCGCGGCTGGCCGCGGCGCGCCGCGCCTGGGCTTTTGAGCTGGAGCAGTTGCTGCTCAACCGGCGCTGGTCAAAGGCTGACACCCAGGCCTTGACGCGCATGCTGTGCAACTTGAGCGGCAGCCTGATTGAAAGCGTGGACCCGCCTGACGCCGAGATGAAGGCGCTATACGACCGCTGGGCCGACATCAGCTTTGACGAAGAGGAAGAAGAACATCTGGAACTCATGAAGGCCGTGCTGGAACAGGTGGGCGGCGTGGACTTGGGTGACGACCCACTGGCTTCCGAAGAAGAGTTGATGCAGCGTGCACACGCCAGGATGGCCGAGCAACGTGAGCAACATGAGCAAGATCAGCAGCGGCAGTCCGCGCAGCGCCCGCCGCGCAAAACCGCAGCACAGAAACGCGCCGAAGAAGACGAAGCGCGCATCTCGCAGACCGTGCGCGAGGTGTTCCGCAAACTGGCCGCCGCGCTGCACCCCGACCGCGTGGCCGCTGAAGCAAGCGTTGAAGAGCGCCAGCGCAGCACCGAGCTCATGCAACGCGCCAACAGCGCCTACGCAGCCGGCGACCTGCTGGCACTGCTGACGCTGCAATTGCAGATCGAGCAGGTGGACATCGCGCACGCCGCCAACATTGCCGCAGTGCAGGTCAAACACTTCAACAAGGTGTTGGCTGAGCAACTGCGTGAACTGGAAGCCGAGATCGACGGCCGCCAGTACGCCTTTTGCGCCAGCTACGGCCTGATGACGCAGCAGCGCATTGACCCCGCGCTGCTTGGTCTCTTGATGAAGGACCAGCTGCGCGACCTGAACACCACCCTGCTGCGCCTGGAGCAAGAGCGCAAGCTGCTGTCAGGCGACCCGGTGCAGGCCAAGCGTTTCTTGAAGCACCTGCGCGCTGAGCAGCAGTTTGAGGACCGGATGGACGATCTGCCGTTCTGAGACCGGGCGAATCTCTTGGCCCTGCTGTTTCAGCCCAGCTGCTGCTCCAGCCTGTGCAGCACCTCGTAGCAAGGCAGCACCTGCGCCACGCTGGCATTCGGCTCGCGCCCGGCCGCGATGGCCGCAAAAAACTCGCGGTCCTGCAGTTCAATGCCGTTCATCGACACCGCCACCTGGCTCACATCGATCATTTCTTCCTTGCCGTTGTAAAGATCGTCATAACGCGCCAAGTAAGTGCCGGTGTCGCCGATGTAGCGGAAGAAGGTGCCTTGACCGGACATGGGGCCGTCGTTGTTGAAGCTGAGCGACAGCGTGCAGATCGCGCCGTTGGCCGCCTGCAGCTGGATGCTCATGTCCATGGCAATGCCCAGAGCCGGGTGGATAGGCCCCTGCACGGCGTTGGCCTTCACCACCGGGCTGCCGGTCTGGTAGGCAAAGAGGTCCACCGTGTGTGCGGCGTGGTGCCACAGCAGGTGGTCGGTCCAGCTGCGCGCCTGGCCGAGCGCATTCATGTTGC
>JANMKK010000235.1:0-3808 GCA_031372005.1 Rubrivivax sp. | reverse complement strand
GCGCGGTTGTCGGCCTTCATCAGGCTCATGCAGAACTGGTTCAGGTGGTAGCCCCTGCGCGACTGTTCGGCGTCGAAGATGGTCGTGCCAGGCACATCGAGGTAGGGTTTGTCGAGTGACATCAGCTTTCCTCGGGCCAGTACAAGCGCATCGGGTTGGCCACCAGCAGCTTGTGCTGCAGCGCTGCTGTGGTGGTGGCGATGTGCGGGATGAAATCCACCAGCAGCCCGTCGTCGGGCATGTGGTCCTTCAGGTTCGGGTGCGGCCAGTCGGTGCCCCACAGCACGCGGTCGGGGAAGGTCTCGACGATCCGGCGTGCGAAGGGCACGACGTCGCGGTATGCAGCCTGTTCGCCATTGAGCGCTTTCGGCCCTGCAACCGACAAACGTTCTGGACAACTGACCTTGCTCCACACATTGCCGTGTTCGTGCATGAGCTTCATGAAGAGCGCGAACTCGGGGCCGTCCACCGGCTTGGCTGCATCGGGCCGGCCCATGTGGTCCACCACCACCACGGTCGGCAGCGTGGTGAAAAAGTCCCACAGCTCGGGCAGGTCCACCGCTTCAAAGTAGATCACCACGTGCCAGCCGAGTGGCGCGATGCGCTGGGCGATTTCCAGCAACTCATCCTGGGGCGTGAAGTCCACCAGCCGCTTGACGAAATTGAAACGCACGCCGCGCACGCCGGCCGCGTGCATGGTTTGCAATTCTGCATCGCTGATGCTGCGCCGTACCGTGGCGACGCCGCGTGCCCTGCCATTCGACGCGATGCAGGCGTCCACCAGCGCGCTGTTGTCGGCACCATGGCAGGTGGCTTGCACGATGACATTGCGGGCAAAGCCCAGGTGGTCGCGCAGCGCAAAGAGCTGGGCTTTGCTGGCGTCACACGGCGTGTACTTGCGTTCGGGTGCGTAGGGGAATTCCGCGCCGGGGCCGAAGACGTGGCAATGCGCGTCCACGCTGCCGGCGGGCAGCTTGAAGCGGGGCTTGCTGGGGCCGGTGGTCCAGTCGAGCCAGCCGGGGGTTTTGTCGAAGGTCATGGCGGATTTTCGGCCAGCAGACTCAGTCCGCAAATTCAGTCCGCAGATTCAAACGGCATGCCGGCGTACTGCTCGGCCAGCGCAGCCTGCGCGTGGCGCGATGCCTTGAGGTAGTCGAGCTCGACTTCCTGCGCGCGCTGGTCAAAGTCGGACGCACCCGGAAAGCGGTGCAGCAGCGTCGTCAGGTACCACGACGTGCGGACTGAACTCCAGACGCGCCGCAGTGCCATTGCGCTGTAGCCGTCCAGCAATTTGTCATTGCCCTGGTGGTAGTGCGCGGCCAGTGCGCGGCTGAGGTAGAAAACATCCGACACCGCCAGATTCAGCCCCTTCGCCCCCGTGGGCGGCACGATGTGCGCGGCGTCGCCACACAGGTAGAGGTGGCCGTGGCTCATGGGTTCGGACACGAAGCTGCGCAGCGGCGCAATCGACTTTTCGATCGTCGGCCCGGTCTGGATGGCGCTGGCCATCTCGGGCGGAAAACGCGCGGTCAGCTCGCTCCAGAAGCGGTCGTCGGACCAGGCCTCGACCTTGTCGTCCAGCGCCACCTGCACGTAATAGCGGCTGAGTGTGGGGCTGCGCATGCTGGCCAGCGCGAAGCCGCGCGGGTGGTTGGCATAGGTGATGTCGGGCAGCGGCGCGGTGCGCGACATCACACCCAGCCAGCCGAAGGGGTAGGCCTTTTCGAATGCACGAAGGTAGCCGGCCGGAATGGCCTTGCGGCTGACGCCGTGGAAGCCATCGCAGCCGGCGATGTGGTCGCAGTCAAGCCGCACCTCTTCACCGTGATGCCGAAAGAGCACGTGAGGCTTGCCGCCAGTCACATCCATCAGCCGCACGTCGTCGACTTCGGTCAGCACGGTCGCATTGCGGCGGTCGGCGGCGGCAAACAGATCCTCTTGAATTTGCGTCTGACCGTAGGCCATGAAACGTTTGCCCAAGTGCTTGAAGCAGTCAATGAAAAAGCTGTCGCGGCCGGCCCAGACGATCTTCATGCCGTCGTGCGCGTGGCCCAGCGCGTCCATGCGTTCACCCAGGCCGCTCTTGCGCAGCAGATCGACGGTGGTCTGCTCCAGCACACCGGCGCGGATGCGCGCCAGCACGTGGCTGCGGGTCTGCCTTTCCAGCACCACACTGTCGATGCCCTGGCGGTGCAGCAGCTCCGACAGCAGCAGACCCGCAGGGCCGCCGCCGATGATGGCGACTTGGGTCTTCATGGTGCGCTGTCCTTCGATGGTCTGCGGATGTTTGTCAGCAGGCGATCAGCCTCGGTGCGCCAGTCTTCACTGCGCGCAAAGCCGGGTTCACCGCGTTTGCCGAAGACACCGGCGTCGCCTTGGGCGGCTATTTCCCTGTCGCGCTCTGCAGTGCCGGCGGCGGACAGCGGCGCCAGGCCGGCGTCGCGCACCGTGCGTGCTGCTTCGCGCATTTCTTCGCCGCGCCGACGGCCGTGTTCGATCACGCGTTGAAACGCATGCGTGGCCTGCTTCTGCCAGTCCACGCCGGGGTAGGTTTCTTGGAGCGACGCGATCACTGCGTCTTCCACGCCGTAGTGGCGGGCGGTCGTCAGGCTCTCGATGAGCATGGCCTCCAGGCCCTTGATCATCACGCTGCGGCAGAGCTTGGTGGCTGAGGCCACGCCGAGTTTGCTGCTGGCGACCTTGGCGGAAAAACCCAGGCCCGTGATCAGCGGCAGCAGCGCTTCTGCGTGCGCACCGCCCAGCAGCAGCGGCACCTTGATGCGGTAGCCCGATATCAGCGTCATCACTGCGCCTTCGACATAGCGCCCACCGGCGCCGTCGATGAGCGCGGCGGCCTCCTGCTTGGCGCGCGGTGACGCGGAATTGAAGTCCAGGTAGAACGCGCTGCCGATGGCCGCAGCGCAGGCCTCGGCCACTGCCACGGTCTGGCTGGCGGTGACGGCCGAGATCACGAGTTCTGCATCGCGCACGACGTCAGCGTGCGATGCCGCCAACTGCACGCCGCAGCGCGCCGCGTGGTCGTTCAGCAAGACGCCTGCGGGCGTGCCCAGCTTCACATCGAAGGCCGTTACCGCGTGGTCGTGCGCGCGCAGGTCTTCGGCCAAGGTCTTGCCGACTTCGCCGTAGCCGATCAAGCCGATGCGCATGGTGTGTGTCGTCTGCGTCAGTCGATGTAGCGCAGGCCGGCCTTGGCCAGCGCTTCGCGCATGTTGTACATGTCCAGCCCCAGCACGCCGGCTGCGAGCTTGGCGCGCTTTTCGCCCTCAACGGCCTCGCGCGCTGCGGCGGCGTCGGCCACCTTGCGCGCCATGGCTGCGGGCACGACGACGACGCCGTCGTCGTCGGCCACGATCGCGTCACCGGGCGTCACCCACATGCCGGCGCAGACGACGGGGATGTTCACCGAGCCCAGCGTGCTCTTGATGGTGCCTTTGCTGCTGATGGCCTTGCTCCACACCGGGAAGCTCATCTCGGTGAGGTCTTTCACGTCGCGGCAGCCGGCGTCGATGACGAGTCCGACCGCACCGCGGGCGCGGAAGGACGTGGCCAGCAGGTCGCCGAAATAGCCGTCGGTGCAGTCGGCGGTGATGGCTGCGACGACGATGTCGCCGGGCTGAATCTGTTCGGCCACCACGTGCATCATCCAGTTGTCACCCGGGTGCAGCAGCACGGTGACGGCGGTGCCCGAGATGCGGGCGCCGGGGTAGATGGGGCGCATGGTCGGCTTCATCAGGCCGACGCGGCCCATCGCCTCGTGCACGGTGGACGCGCCGAAGCGCGCCAGTTC
>JANMKK010000323.1:0-4704 GCA_031372005.1 Rubrivivax sp. | reverse complement strand
TGGAAAGGCCGCGTCGCAATCTCTTGCCCCGCCGCCGCCACGCCGATGATCACGCTCTTGCCCCAGCCCTTGTGGCAGCACTCCAGCGCCTGGCGCATGGTGGTGGTGTTGCCGATGCACTCGAAGCTGTAGTCGGCGCCGCCGTCGGTGAGCTGCTGAATCGCGTCCACCACCGTGCCGCCGGCTGCCGCCACGTCTTTCGGGTTGATGAAGTGCGTCATGCCGAACTGCCGCGCCATCTGTTCGCGCGCCGGGTTCAGGTCGACGCCGATGATCTTGCCGGCGCCCACCATCTTCGCGCCCTGGATCACATTCAGGCCGATGCCACCCAGGCCGAAGACGACGACGTTGGCGCCGGCTTCCACCTCGGCCGTGAACAGCACCGCACCGACGCCGGTGGTGACGCCGCAGCCGATGTAACAGACCTTGTCGAAGGGCGCGTCGCTGCGGATCTTGGCCAGCGCGATCTCGGGCACGACGACGTAGTTGCTGAAGGTGCTGGTGCCCATGTAGTGCAGGATGGGTTTGCCGTCCAGGCTGAAGCGCGATGTCGCGTCGGGCATCAGCCCTTTGCCCTGCGTGCCGCGAATCAGTTGACACAAGTTGGTCTTGCGCGACAGGCAGAACTTGCAGCCACGGCATTCCGGCGTGTACAGCGGGATCACGTGGTCGTCCTTCTGCAGCGACGTCACGCCGGGCCCGACATCGACGACGACGCCCGCGCCTTCGTGCCCCAGGATGGCCGGGAAGAGGCCTTCGGGGTCGGCGCCGCTGAGCGTGTAGTGGTCGGTGTGGCAGATGCCGGTGGCCTTGATTTCCACCAGCACTTCGCCGGCGCGCGGGCCGTCCAGGTCCACGGTTTCAATGGTGAGCGGGGCGCCGGCCTTCCAGGCCACGGCTGCACGGGTTTTCATCAACGGCTCCAAGGGTTTTGGCTATTTTGCCCGGCGGGCTGTGTGCGTGAAGAAAAGCAAATCCGTGGCCGCGTGGGGGAACTCTGCGAGGCTGCGCTGACAATCAGCCACATGCTGTTGTCGTTGCCCATGCGCCGTTGGCTGGCGCCCTTGTCTTTGCTGCTGGCCGCTGCGTCAGTGATGTCGCAACCCAGCCCCCCGCAAGCGGGTGCCTCGGCTGCCTCGGCTGCTGCGGCTGCTGCGGCTTCAGCGCCGCGCGCCGCCCGCGCCGCGGCCGCGCCTGCGTCAGCCGCTTCATCTGCGCAAGTGATCGAGATCACCGGCTCGCGCGACAGCGACACCGAAGCGCGCCGTCGGTCCACCGCCGCCAAGATCGTCATCGGCCGCGAGGAGATCGACAAGTTTGGCGACGCCACGGTGGGCGAAGTGCTGCGCCGCCTGCCCGGCGTCACCACGCCCGGCGCACCCGGCCGTGGCGGCCCGCCGCGGTTGCGCGGGCTGGGGAGTGGGTTCACGCAGCTCTTGATCGACGGCCAGCGCATGCCGCCCGGCTTCAGCCTGGAAAGCTTGACACCCGAGCAGGTCGAACGCATCGAAATCCTGCGCGCGCCCACCGCCGAAACCGGCGCGCGCGCCATCGCCGGCACCATCAACATCATCATGCGCGAAGGCTACAAGGTGCGCCTGAATGACCTGCGCCTGGGCTTCGGCTTTGAGAACGGCCAGTTCTCACCGGGCATCAACTGGAGCCACAACGACAGCAGCGGGCCGCTGACGTACACCGTCAACGCCGGGGTATTCAAGGCCCAGCGCGAAAGCCGCAGCGGCAGCCGCACCACGGTGGAAGATGCCAACAGCGCCAACAGCAATGCTTTGTTGGAAGACCGCAGCGGCCAGTCGCATTCACTGGAAAACCGCATCGGCGGCAACTTCTCCGGTCGCCTGCTGTGGCGCCTGAACGAACAGGGCGACACGCTGTCGCTGATGCCGTCAATCTTCCACACCGAAGCGCACAGCGACAACGACTTCAACCTGGTGCAGGCGCGAAGCAGGCCTGGCATCACGCCAGACTTCTACGACACCGGCACCACGGTCGGCGACAGCCGCTTCACCAACGCGCGCCTGGGTGCCATGTGGCGCCAGCGGCTGGGCGACGTGCGGCTGGAGATGAACGGCAATGGTGGCCGCTGGGAGTCGCGCAACGAAACGCTTCGTAATGAATTTCAGATCGCCAACGGCACACAGCCCTGGCGCACCTTCACCGACCAGGCCAGCACCCGAGAGCGGTCGCTGAACCTCACGGTCAAGGGCAGCGGCATCACCGGCGGTGGCGACGCCCCGGGCGGGGCCGCGCCCGTGCACAGCCTGGTCAGCGGGGCCGAGATCGAAGCCGTCACGCGCAGCGAGACGCGCGTCTCGGTGCCCGACCTGGCCGACTTCGGCGACAACCTGCAGGCCAGCGTGCTGCGCCTGGCGGCTTACGCCCAAGATGAGTGGCAGCTGTCGCCCAACTGGGGCGTGCACGCCGGCCTGCGCTGGGAAGGCATCACCACCCGCGGCGACAGCGGCCAGGGCGCGCGCCCCAGCAACCGCACGAGCGTGTGGACGCCGCTGCTGCACGCGGTGTGGAAGCCCGACCCGAAGAGCCGCGACCAGGTGCGCATCAGCCTGACGCGCAGCTACCGCAGCCCGCCGCTGGGCGCGCTGATCGCCAGGCCGACGATCAACCGCGACTACCCCGCCACCCCAGGCGCGCGGGAGAACACACCGAACTTTCCCGACAACGCGGGCAACCCCACGCTCAAGCCTGAACTGGCCACGGGCATTGACATCGCGCTGGAGCGCTACATCGAAGGCGGGGGCGTGCTCAGCGCGAATCTTTTCCACCGCAACATCAGCAACTTGATCCGCAGCAAGGTGGATGAGGAACTGGTCGTGCCCTGGTCTGACGGCCCGCGCTACGTGCGCCGCCAGCGCAACATCGGCGACGCCACCACCACCGGCATCGAACTTGAAGCCAAGTTTCGCCTCGACCAGGTCTTCACCGGCGCGCCGGGCGTGGAGCTGAAGTCCAACCTCAGCGTGTACACCAGCCGCGTCAAGAGCGTGCCCGGGCCCGACAACCGACTGGACCAGCAAGCCAAGGCCACCGGCAACATCGGCGCCGACTACCGCCTGCGCGGCGTGCCAATCACTTTGGGCGGCAACCTGAACTGGGTGCCCGGCTACACCACGCGCCTGGACGTGGACCAGACCGTCAGCGTCAGCACCAAGCGCGTAGGGGATGTGTTTGCGCTGTGGACCATCAACCCGACGACGGGCCTGCGCCTGCTGGCCAACAATTTGGACCCGCGCGACTACGCGACGACGAGCGTGAATGGCTCGGTCACCAGGGTGACGGCGGCCAACGAACGCACGACGACACAGAGTTTCGGGCCGAGCTACACCAACTGGCAGTTGCGGCTCGAGTTGAAGCTGTAGTCGCGCCTGCCACGGGTCCGTTCGACGTGGAGGCGGCCGCGAGGCACAGCCCGCTGTTGCACACCCAGCATTAGGTCGGGCGCGTCTCACCCCGGCCCACCCTAGCATCCGCGTCTGGCAGCGCCCGCTGCACACCACCAGGACCCACGATGAACCGTCAACTGCATGTGCTGCTGAACACCGCAGCGCTCGTGGCCGCTGCGCTCTTTGCAGGCAGTGCCATGTCTCAATCCGCGTCGGCACCCGCCGTTGCATCCACCACCGCACCCGCCACCGCACCCGCCACCGCCCCGGCCGCTGCCGCCGCTGACAACGCCCAAGGCAAGGTCGCCTGGTACGGTGGCAAGTTTGCGGGCCGCAAGACTGCCAGCGGCCAGCGCTTCAACCCCGCTGCGTTGACCATGGCGCACCGCACCTTGCCTTTCGGCACGCGCGTGAAGGTGACGAACCTGAAGAACAACAAGAGCGTCGTCGTGCGCGTGAATGACCGCGGCCCGACCACGCCCGATCGCATCGGCGACCTGTCGCAAGCCGCTGCCGCGAAGCTGCGCATGCTGCGTTCAGGCGTGATCGAGGCCAAGCTCGAAGTGCTGGGCACCGCAGCACCCGCCCTGCGCAAGGCCAAGAAAAACGCCTGACCCCACGGGTTTGACAGGCCACAGCCCGATCTGCGACGGGCAGCAGCACATCACCGCGCAGTTCAACGCGGCGCTGCAGCGCGGGAATGACTGGATCGCGGCGGCGGGCCAGATGCTTCAATCCCGATGTGAGCGAGTGCGGCGGCCCCCGTGGCAGCGCATGGGGCTTGCACGCTGATCGTGCAGTGGCAGGGCAGCGCCCACGTCCAGGTCTAGGGATGCCCCCGCTGGCGGCTGCCGCAGCCGCCGGCACACTCGAAGGCAAACCTCCAAGAGCGCCCATCCATGACCTTGCCCGTGACCTTGCCCATGACCCTGAACCGCCGTCAACTGATCGCTGCTGCCGGCCTGCTGCCCTTGTTCGCCCGCGCCCAAGGCATCTGGCCCACCAAGCCCGTGCGCATCGTCGTGCCCTTTGCCGCCGGCGGCACCACCGACATCCTGGCGCGCGCGCTGGCCCCGGAACTGCAGCGAGTGTTCGGCCAGCCCTTCGTCGTCGACAACAAGCCCGGCGCCGGGGGCAACAGCGGTGCGGCCGAAGTGGCCAAGTCGCCAGGCGACGGCTACACGCTGCTGATGGGCACGGTGGGCACGCACGCCATCAACCCGAGCCTGTACCCGAAGATGCCCTACGACCACGTCAAGGACTTCGTGCCCGTGACGCTGGTGGC
>JANMKK010000312.1:0-6022 GCA_031372005.1 Rubrivivax sp. | reverse complement strand
CTGACCGTGGCCGTGCAAGCGGCGGGCACCGTCGGCACCACTTTCCCGGCCGACTTCCCGGTGATCGAAGACGCCTCGCTGGCGCGCCCCGTCATTGGCTTCGGCGCTGCCGGCCCGGTGACGCGCACCCCGGTGATCTTCCTGCACGGCAACAACGACACGCCCTTCGCGACTGCGTGCAACCCGTATGGCCGCATGCAGGCTTTTGCCCAGTTCCTGGCCGACAACGGCTACGCCACCAGCGAACTCTGGGGCCTGGGCTACCAGGGCGACCAGTGCGACCTGGCCAGTGACCCGACGCGCCGGTCGCGCATCGCCCACACCAACCAGGCCAACGTGCCCGACCTGCGGCGCTTCGTGCGCGCGGTGCTGGCGTTCACGGGCGCGAGCCAGGTGGACATCGTCGGCCACAGCCTGGGCGTGACGCTGGCGCGCGAATGGATGCGCCAGGACGACGCGCACGACCAGGTGCGCCGCTTCGTCGCCATCGACGGCCCCAACCACGGCATCATCAACTGCAGTCCCAACCCGGCCAACTTCTGGCAGCTGCCGTCGCTGGGCGGCTTCACGCCCGGCAGCGAGGTGTGCCAGGAACTGGGCTCACCAAACACACCTTTCCTCAAGCTGCTGAACGGACTACATGGCCGCGATGAAGACAACGGCCGCACGCGTGTGCTCGTGATCCGGAATGCCGACACCAGCTTCGTCTATTTCCCGCTGCAGGACGGCGTGCTGGCGCCCGTGCCGGCCGTCGATTCCTTCGGCCAGCCGAACGACTTTTCGAAGAGCGCGCAGCTCAAAGGCGCGCGGCAGATCGACCTGGTGGGCCAGGGCATCCACGACCCGATCCTGGGGTCCACGCACCTGGGCATCCTCAACTCGCCGCAGACGCGGCAAGCGGCGCTGAGTTTCTTGATGGAGCGCCACCCGCCCCACCAGTGAAGGCCTCGGCGGTTCAGCCTTCGACGGCGCGGCGCCGCACGATGTCGAGGTAGGCCCGCAGTTGCTCGGCGTTGATGCCCTGGGCCCAGGCGAAGTTGCGGATCTCGTGCGCGGTCCAGGCTTCGGGGTGCGCTTTGGCGGCTTTGGCGATGATCGCGGCCTCTTGGGTCGGCCAGCCTTCTTCCAGCGCCCAAAGCGAAAAGGGTCGCTCGCCGTCCGGCGCGGCGGCGTGTTCTTCCGCGCGCTTTTCGAAGCGTTCGGTGGCGGCTGCGCTGCTGCCGCGCGCCAGCAGGGTCAGCACGCCTTGGGCCGTCGCGTCGGCGTGGCCGGGCGTGGCGTCCAGCCTTTGCTGCAACGCTTCCACGGCGTCACGGTAGGCGTTGGGGTTCATCTGCAGGGCTGCTGCAAAACCCTGCTCAGGCGGCGCCACGGGGCGGCGTGGCAGCACGTGCGGCATGTTCTTGATCGTGCCGTACCGGGCGCTGCCGATGCCGCGTTCCGCGAACAGCACGATCTTCACGGCACATTCCAGCAGCACCACAAAGTGCTGCAGGCAGTCCGGGTTGTCGGCGGCCTGGGGCGCCAAGTCTTGCAGCCATTGTGCGACGGTGCCGGCCGCGCCCTGCTGCACGGCCTGCGGATCGGGGTAGTCCGCGCCCATGCTGGCGGTGTTCTGCGCTTCTATCTCTGCGCTGGTCTCGGCCAAAGCCTGGTTGTGCGCCGGCCCTTTGTGGCCAAGGGTGGTGATTTGCAGCGTGGCCAGGGCTTCTTCGGCGCGGCCGGCGGCGATGGTTTCGAGGTCTTCCACCACGCTTTGCTGGTCTTGATCCAGGCTGTCCCGGTCCAGGGATTCCAGCAAAGCCTGGCTGCTGGCAACCAGGTCATGACCTTGACCCTGGGTGCCCAGGGTTTCATGCACGGCTTCGAGCTCTTCCGCCACCAGGCCGGGGTTCTCGGCCCTGTACCGGGCGACGATGTCGTTGGATGTCGCCAGCATGGCGTCTGCCGCCGCATGCACCCGGCCTTCGGCAAAGTCACCCTGTGCAAAGACCTGCGATTCGATTTCCATCACGGTGCCCACCCGGCCATCGTCGCCGCCGACGGTCATCGGCGGGCTTGCTGGTTCAGCGCGCAGTGCACCCGCAGCCAGCGCCAGCGGCGGCAAATCCTTGCCGTCGTTCAGAAGGGTCAACCAGCGGTTGGTGAATTCGATCTCCAGGCCGTAGGTTGTGGCGGGGCCGAAAGCCACACGCTGCACCACCGCGCCTCTGCTGCCGCTGCCGAAGGCCGCCGCGATGGTGGCGCGCTGCGCGGCCATGCGCGGGCTGGCCGCCACCCGGTGGGCCAGGCCCGATTCGGCAGCCGCCACGGCCCTTGGCCGCGACGTGGAAGGCTCGCCTTGCGGCGGGGCGTGGGCTTTCATCGGGCGCGCCATCCGCATCGAGCGGCAGTTGGGGTGGGGCTCACTGGAATCCCTTCGTGCTGCGCACGCCGGTATTCGCCCTTGGGGCGGCCGGGCGGGCTCGTGGCATGCCGTTGGCAAATGGAAGCGGCAAGCATAGGCGCGGCGCCTGGCGCAGACAAGCCAAAGGGCATATCCGGACCCCGCTGCACGCCGGGTTCAGACCCCTAGAATGCCCCGCCTTCACCCCTCAGAAGGCGTCCATGTCGTCCGGTGTCATTCGAATTCGCGGTGCGCGCCAGCACAACTTGAAGAACCTGGACCTGGACATCCACACCGGCGAGATGACGGTGGTCACCGGGCCCAGCGGCAGTGGCAAGAGCAGCCTGGTCTTTGACACGCTGTACGCCGAAGGCCAGCGCCGCTACGTCGAGACCTTCAGCGCCTATGCGCGCCAGTTCCTGGACCGCATGGACCGCCCGGCAGTGGACCGCGTGGATGGTGTGCCGCCGGCGATCGCCATCGACCAGACGAACCCGGTGCGCACTTCGCGTTCCACGGTCGGCACGATGACCGAGATCAACGACCACCTGAAGCTGCTGTTTGCACGCGCCGCGCAACTCTTCGACCAGCAGACGGCGCTGCCGGTGCGGCACGACACGCCGGAGACGATCTACGCTGACTTGCTGGCGCGCGCGGCTGCGGCGGGTGACCCGCGTTTGGTCTTCACCTTTCCGGCAGAACTTCCAGCTGACACCTCGGCCGAGCAGCAGGAGCAATGGCTGTCCGCCAGCGGCTTCACGCGCGTGCAGGCCGAGCGGGTGGAAGGTGCGAAGAAGATCCTCGACGTGGTGGCCGACCGCGTGCGCGTCTCATCCGCCGAGAAGGTGCGTGTGCTGGAAGCCATTGAGCTGGCGCTCAAGCGCGGCAGCGGGCGCCTGAACGTCTTCGTGGGTGAAGACGGCACCCTGTGGCGCTACAGCACCGGCCTGCACTGCCCCGAAAGCAACCAGCGCTATGCCGACCCGCAGCCCGCGCTGTTCAGCTTCAACAGCGCCTACGGCGCCTGCGACACCTGCCGCGGCTTCGGCCGCGTCATCGGCGTCGACATGGGCCTCGTGATCCCCGATGTGCGCAAGACGCTGCGCAGCGGCGCCATCAAGCCGATGCAGACGCCGGCCTGGAAAGACGGCCACGAAGACATGCTGCGCTATGCGGGCGAGGCCGGCATCCCGCGCGACACGCCGTGGAGCCAGCTGACGCAGGCGCAGCGCGACTGGGCCATCGACGGCACCCCCCACTGGACTGGCAACTGGAACAAGCAGTGGTACGGCGTGCGCCGTTTCTTCGGCTATCTGGAAAGCAAGGCCTACAAGATGCACATCCGCGTGCTCTTGTCCAAGTACCGCAGCTACACGCCTTGTGGCAGTTGTGGTGGTGCAAGGCTGAAGCTGGAATCGCTGCTGTGGCGCATGGGGTCGAAGGCCGATGCGGATGCCGTGCTGCCGCCCCAGAAACGCTATCTGCCGGTGGGCGCCACTTGGTCGCGCGAACAACTCGAAGCGCTGCCCGGACTGAGCCTTCACGACCTGATGCAGCTGAGCATCGAACGCCTGCGCCGTTTCTTCGATGGCCTTAGCCTGCCCAGCACGATGCTGGACGACGCGCTGAAGCTGCTGCTGGACGAAGTGCGCACGCGCCTGAAATACCTGTGCGATGTCGGCCTGCAGTACCTGACGCTGGACCGCCAGAGTCGCACGCTCAGTGGTGGCGAGGTGCAGCGCATCAACCTGACGACGGCGCTGGGCACGAGCCTGGTCAACACCATGTTCGTGCTGGACGAACCCAGCATCGGCCTGCACCCGCGCGACATGAACCGCATCGTGCAGGCCATGCACCGGCTGCGCGATGCGGGCAACACGCTGGTCGTCGTCGAACACGACCCGGCCGTGATGCTGGCGGCCGACCGCCTCATCGACATGGGCCCTGGCCCGGGCGAACGTGGCGGCCAGATCGTCTTCGACGGCACGCCGCATGAAGCGCGCAGTGCCAACACCTTGACCGGCGCCTACCTGGGTGCGCGCAAGCAAGTCGGGCTGGGCTTTCGCAAGGCGGTGGAGGCCAACACGCCGAAGCTGATCCTGGAAGGCGCACGCGACCACAACCTGCGCGGCGTGACGGTGGAGCTGCCGCTGCAGCGCCTGGTCTGCGTCACGGGCGTCAGTGGCTCGGGCAAGAGCACGCTGATCCAGGACGTGCTGTACCCGGCGCTGGCGCGCCACTTCGGCAAGGCGACGGAAACACCAGGCGCGTTTGACCGCTTGCTGGGCGCAGAACAACTCAGCGACGCGGTGTTCGTCGATCAAAGCCCGATCGGAAAAACCGCGCGCAGCAACCCGGCCAGCTACGTCGGCGCCTTCGATGAGTTGCGCAAGATTTTTGCAGAAGCCCCGATGGCGCGCGAACGCAGCTACAGCGCCGGCACCTTCAGCTTCAACGCCGGCGACGGCCGCTGCCCGACCTGCGGCGGCAGTGGTTTCGAGCATGTGGAGATGCAGTTCCTGAGCGACGTCTACCTGCGCTGCCCCGACTGCGACGGCCGCCGCTATCGACCGCAAGTGCTGGATGTGAAGGTGGTGCGCGGGCCGATGCAACTGAGCATTGCCGACGTGCTGGACCTGACGGTGGCCGAAGCCGCGCACTGGTTCCAGAACGACCGCGAGGTGGTGGCGCGGCTGCAGCCGATCATCGACGTGGGGCTGGACTACGTGCGGCTGGGCCAGCCGGTGCCGACGCTGTCCGGCGGTGAAGCGCAGCGTTTGAAGCTGGCCGGCTTCCTTGCGGACGCCGCCGAACGCGGCTACAGCCCGCGCCAACCCGCCGCCAAGCACGGCACGCTCTTCCTCTTCGACGAGCCCACCACAGGCCTGCACTTCGACGACATCGCCAAGCTGATGCGCGCGCTGCGCAAGCTGCAATCGGCGGGCCATTCGCTGCTGGTGATCGAGCACAACCTGGACGTCATCCGCGCCAGCGACTGGATCATCGACCTGGGGCCCGAGGGCGGCGAAAGCGGCGGCGAAGTGGTGTGCATCGGCACGCCCGACGATGTGAAGGCGCATGGCACGTCGCACACCGGCCGCGCGCTGCGCGAGTACGAAAGCTCGCTCGGTCTGGGCTTGGTGGTCGCAGAAGAAGGCCGGCCGCTGCAAAGTGTGATGAGAGCCCGCCGCCAGGCCGCGCGCGAGGCCGACAACAACATCCGCATCGTCAACGCCAAGGAGCACAACCTCAAGAGCTTGAACGTCGATATCCCGCGCGGCAAGTTCAGCGTCGTCACGGGGGTCAGCGGGTCGGGCAAGAGCACGCTGGCTTTCGACATCCTGTTCAACGAAGGCCAGCGCCGTTATCTGGAAAGCCTGAACGCCTATGCCCGCAGCATCGTGCAGCCGGCGGGGCGGCCCGAGGTGGATGCCGTCTATGGCATTCCGCCCACGGTCGCCATCGAACAGCGCCTGAGCCGCGGCGGCCGCAAGAGCACGGTCGCGACCACCACCGAGGTCTGGCACTTCCTGCGCCTGCTGTGGGTGAAGCTCGGCCTGCAGCATTGCGTGAAGGACGGCGCGCCGGTGAAGGCCCAAAGTGCAGAGAGCATCGCCGCGCAGCTGCTGCGCGACC
>JANMKK010000266.1:0-7519 GCA_031372005.1 Rubrivivax sp. | reverse complement strand
GTGCCCGAAGGCCATGTGCGGGTGCGCGTGCACTACCTGAGCCTGGACCCGTACATGCGCATGCGCATGAACGGCGACAAGAGTTACGCCGCACCGGTTGAAGTCGGCGACGTGATGGTCGGCGGCACGGTGGGTGAAGTGCTGGAATCGCGCCACGAAAAGTTTGCGGTCGGTGACCAGGTCGTCTGCGGCGGTGGCTGGCAGGAAGTGGCGCTGCTGGACGCGCGCCTGCCCGGTTTCGTGCGCAAGGTGGACGCCGGGTCTGCAAAGTCCGACATTCCATTGCCAGCCTTCCTGGGCGCGGTCGGCATGCCCCGTGTCACCGCGAGGGTGGGGCTCAACCACGTCATCGACGCCAAGGCCGGCGAGACCATCGTCGTCGACGCGGCCAGCGGCGCGGTGGGCGGCACCGTCGGCCAGTTGGCCAAGGCCAAGGGCTGCCGCATCGTCGGCCTGGCGGGTGGGGCGGACAAGTGCAGCTACGTCGTCGATGAACTGGGCTTCGACGCCTGCATCGACTACAAGGCGCACCGCGACTTTGTGTCGCTCGCTGCCGCGCTGGACGCAGCGGCTCCGAACGGTGTCGATGGCCTCTTCGAGAACGTCGGCGGCTTGATCCTGGACGTGGTGCTGTCGCGCATGAACGCCTTTGGCCGCGTGGCGCTGTGCGGCATGATTTCTGGCTATGACGGCCAGCCGATGGCCATCCACAACGCACGGCTCCTGTTGACCCAACGGCTGAAGCTGCAGGGCTTCATCGTCAGTGAACACATGCCGCTGTGGCCGGCGGCGCTGAAGGAACTGGGTGGCCTGGTGGCAACTGGGCAGCTCAAGTACCGCGAAACCGTGGCGCAGGGCATTGCTGCGGCGCCCGAGGCTTTTCTCGGCCTGCTGAAGGGCAAGAACTTCGGCAAGCAACTGGTGAAGCTGATTTGAACTGGACCTGGCAGCGCTTTGAAGCGCTGGGTGTGGACAACCTCTACGACGCCCTGGCGCTGCGCTGCCGTGTCTTCATCCTTGAGCAGGGCCCGTATCTCGACCCCGACGGCATCGACCGCCAGGCCTGGCACCTGCTGGGGCGTGACGCCAATGGTGTGCTGCAGGCCTACCTGCGGGTGGTCGATCCAGGCGTGAAGTACGTTGAGCCGTCGATAGGCCGCGTCATCACCGCGCCCGATTCGCGCGGCACCGGTCTGGGCCGTGTGCTCTTTGCCAAGGGCGTGTCGCGCTGTGCAGCGGTGTGGCCTGGCCAGGGCATCCGCATCAGCGCGCAGGCGCATCTGGAACGCTTCTACGGCACCTATGGCTTTGAACGGGTGGGCGATGGCTACCTGGAAGACGGCATCCCGCACCTCGAGATGCTGAAAGGAGTGAAGCCGCCATGAACACCCACGAGGTCTTCAATCAGAGCGAGCCGCTGGCGGGCTTCAACCTGTTCCTGGCCAACCGCCCGCTGCGCGATGCGCTGGCGCTGCACGCACCGGACCTGGACACCGCGCGGCTCCGGACGCTGGGCGCCGAAGTCGGCTCGGCCGACATGCAGCGGCACGCGCGCCTGGCCAACGCGCACACGCCGGTGCTGCACACGCACGACCGCACGGGTCAGCGCATCGATGAAGTCGAATTCCACCCGAGCTACCACGCGCTGCTGGGCCGTGCGCTGCACCACGGCCTGCACGGCACGCCGTGGGCAGGCAGGGCCGGGGCGCACATCGAGCGCGCTGCCGCCTTCATGATCTTCACCGAAGCAGAACCCTCGGTGCTGTGCCCCGTGTCGATGAGCTACGCCGTCATGCCCGCGCTGCGCGTCAACGCCGCGCTGCATGCCGCCTGGGGGCCGAAGCTGGCGGCCACCGCCTACGACTCACGCTTTCTGCCGATGCCGCAGAAGTCGGCCGTCACCATGGGCATGGGCATGACCGAAAAGCAGGGCGGATCGGACGTGCGCGCCAACACCACACGCGCCCAACCCGATGGCACCGACGCCTGGGGTGAACGTTTTCGCTTGACGGGCCACAAGTGGTTTTTCTCGGCGCCCATGTGCGACGCCTTTCTGGTGCTGGCGCAAACTGCGGCCGGCATCAGCTGCTTCTTCCTGCCGCGCTGGCTGCCTGACTGGGTGAATGGCGGTGCGCTCAACGCCATCCGCATCCAGCGCCTCAAGCACAAGCTCGGCAACCAGGCTAACGCCAGCTCTGAAGTCGAATTCCACGGCGCACACGCGTGGCTTGTCGGCGAAGCCGGCCGCGGCGTGCCGCAGATTCTGGCGATGGGCGCGTTGACGCGGCTGGACTGTGCGCTGGGCACTGCGGGCCTGATGCGCCAGGCGCTGTCGATGGCGCTGCACCACACGGCGCAGCGCCAGGCAATCGGCAAGGCGCTGATCGAGCAGCCGCTGATGAAGAACGTGCTGGCTGACTTGGCGCTGGAAAGCGAAGCCGCCACGGCCTTGGCGATGCGCCTGGCGGTGGCCGTGGACCGCACGGAAGTTGGCGACGAACGCAGTGCTGATCCGCATGAAATCGTCATGCGCCGGCTGCTCACGCCGGTGGCCAAGTTCTGGGTCTGCAAACGCGGCAGCGCCTTTGCACAAGAGGCCATGGAATGCCTGGGCGGCAACGGCTATGTCGAAGCCGAAGGCGCTGGCGTGATGGCGCGCATCTACCGCGAAATGCCGCTCAACAGCATCTGGGAGGGCGCCGGCAACATCATGGCGCTGGACCTGCTGCGCGCCTTCCGCGGCAAAAATGGCGGTGCCGATGTGGCCGCAGCCATCGAGCGCGAATGCGCGCCCGCACGCGGTGCGCACGACGCCTTCGACCGCGCTGCGTCACGTGTGCTCATGCAGGTAGACGGCGTCACGCCGGAAGCCCAAGCCCGCCGACTGGCGCGCGACGTGGCCCTGCTGCTGCAAGCCGCGCTGCTTTTCCGCCAGTCGCCATCCGCAGTGTTTGCGGCCTTCTGCGACAGCCGGCTGACTGAAGCTTGCGACGTCTTCGGCCTGCTCGGCGCTGCGCACGATCTCGACACCCTCATCACCCGCGCCATGCCCACGGAGGCACCATGACCAGTGGTCACCAAGAACTCATCCTGCACCACTACGACGGTTCGCCTTTTTCGGAAAAGCTGCGCCTGATCTTTGGCTTCAAAGGCATGGCATGGCGGTCGGTGAAGATCCCCGTCATCCTGCCCAAGCCCGACGTGGTGGCGCTCACCGGCGGCTACCGCAAGACGCCCATCGTGCAGGTGGGGGCCGATGTCTATGGCGACACCGCGCTCATCGCCAGGCTGATCGAGCAGCGCACGCCCAGTCCCGCGCTCTACCCAGCCAGCGCACCACTGGCGCCGCTGTTGGCGCAGTGGGCCGACAGCACGCTTTTCTGGACCGTCATCCCGTACGCGATGCAGCCGGCCGGTGCGGCGCACATCTTCAAGGGCGTATCGCCTGAAGTCGTGAAAGGCTTCGCCGCCGACCGCGCGCCCTTCACCGCCGGCATGAAGCGCCAGACCGCTGCCGACGCCACCGCGAACCTGGGCCGGTACTTGTCTGCGCTGGACGCGCAATTGGCCGACGGCCGCCCGTGGCTGCTGGGCCCCGAGGCCAGCATCGCCGACTTCTCGGTCGCGCATTGCGCCTGGTACGTGCGGCGCGCCGGGCCGCTGGCCGATGTCTTCAAGGGGCATGCCCACTTCAGCGCCTGGCTCGGCCGTGTGCTGGCGCTGGGCCATGGCAGCCCAGAGCGCATGGACAGCGCTGAAGCGCTGCGGCTTGCAGCCAGCGCCACCTCGCATGCCGCTTGCAGCGTCGCGCCGGAGATGGGTTTCGAGGCCGGCCAGCCCGTCACCGTCACCCCCACCGACTACGGGCAAGACCCGGTGACGGGCACGCTGGTTGGACTGTCTAACGACGAAGTGGTGGTGCGCCGCGTGGACCCCCGTGCCGGCACCGTGCACGTCCACTTCCCGCGCGCCGGCTTTCAGATCAAACAGGAGACACCATGAGCAACGCAGGCTTTGCCAAGTGCGAATTCCCCCTTTGGGGCGCGGCGCGCAGCGACGCGGGGGCACCATGACCCACCTTCAAGGCGGCATTGCCGTCATCACCGGCGCCGCATCCGGCTTCGGCCTGGAGAGCAGCCGCATCGCCGCCCGCCTGGGCATGAAAATCGTGATGGCCGACGTGCAGGACGACGCGCTGGCGACGGCGCAGGCCGAGATCGAAGGCCTGGGTGCGCAGGTGTTGCCGTTCAGGCTGGACGTATCCAAGGCCGCCGAAGTCGAAGCCCTCGCCGCCGCCACGCTGCAACACTTCGGCACGCCCAACTTCGTCTTCAACAACGCCGGCGTGGCTGCGGGTGGGCTGATCTGGGAACACACGCTGAAGGACTGGGAATGGGTCATCGGCGTCAACCTGATGGGCGTGGCGCATGGCCTGCGCGTCTTCACGCCGCTGCTGCTGGCGGCAGCCGCCAAAGACCCGGCCTGGCGCGGTGACATCGTCAACACCGCCAGCATGGCGGGCCTGCTCAACGCGCCGAACATGGGTGTGTACAACGTCAGCAAGCACGCCGTGGTGGCCATGAGCGAGACGCTGTATCAAGACCTGGCGCTGGTCACTGAACAGGTCCACGCCCACGTCCTGTGTCCCTTCTTCGTGCCCACCGGCATCCACCACAGCGAACGCAACCGCCCGGCCAACCTGCCGGCCACTGCGCCCACGCGCAGCCAGTTGATCGCTCGTGCGATGAGCGACCAGGCGGTGACCAAGGGCAAGGTCAGCGCAGCGCAAGTGGCGCAGTTTGTGTTTGACGCCTGCGCGCACAACCAGTTCTACATCTACAGCCACCCGAAGAGCCTGGCCAGCGTGCAGGTGCGGCTGGAAGACATCATGACGCCGCGCAACCCCACCGACCCCTTCGCCGGCAAGCCCGAACTCGGCTTGAAGCTGCGCGCCGATTTGAAGGGTGGCTGAGCGACCGCTGCCAAGACGCCGACCGGGGCTGACGCTGCTCCAGCCGACTTCAGCAGGCCAGCGCCACCGCTTGCAGCGGCCGCTGCGTGACGCCGTCGGTGACGACGAAGACGACACGGCGCGGGTGCTCCGGCACGCCGCGCGACACCGTCAGCTGGCTGCTGTTGCCCTGCGCCGAAGCCCAGGCCGGCACGGGCTTGTACAGGCGCACGACGTGGTCATGGCGCAGCGTCTCGCCCGCGTTTTCACCGGCGCGCACTTTGCTTTCGTGCTCGTCTTCCAGCACCGCCCAATAACCCGAAAATTGAGGGGCTGATCTGTTCGTGGCGGCAACCTCTGCCGTCACCTTGTCACCGTCGCGCGTGAGCGTCAGGCTGACCGGGGCTGCTGCTGCCAGGCCCGTGGCGACGGGCAGCTTCGGCCAGGCTCGCCATTCGCGCCATTCGCGCCCATTGGCCACCACCTGCGGCGTGTACACCTGCCGGCTGCCGGCCGCTTGCGCCAGTTCATGCTGGCGGCCGGTTGCCTCGGCTGACGCAAAGCGGTCTGGCCAACCCAGCCGGTCCCAGTAGTTGACGTGAAAGGCCAGCGCCAGCACATCCGGCCTGCCTTTCAGCGTGCTGAGCCACTTGTCAGCCGGCGGGCAGGAACTGCAGCCTTCCGAGGTGTAAAGCTCCACGACGGTGGGGGCGGTGGTGCTGCGGCTGGCTTGGCAGCTGGGGGCTGCGGCGGCTGAGCCCAGCGAGAAGCAGCACAGCAAAAGTGGCGGTAATCGATTCATGTCAACTCCTGCAGGGTGGGGCATGGCAACCCGATGCAGTCGGCCCGCAGGCACAAAACTTACGCGGGCTGCACGGCACCTTCAAGGCACCTTCAAGCACATTCACAGCACCTTCAGGGCGGCAGCAGCAGGCCTTCGTGTCGTGCCACCGCTTCCAGTGCGCCTTCAAAAAGCGCCCGCGACGCAGCTGCCACCTGCGCCAGGTGCGCGTGCAGCGCGGCGTCTGCGGGGCTGCGCTGTTCGCAGTCGGCGCTGTAGGCCTCAAAGTGCGACAGCTGCATCAACAGTTCAGCCACATGGCGCGGGCATTCGCAGGCGACGGTGGATGACAGGCCGGCGATGTCGGCCAGCACGGTGTCGTCCCAGCGGCGTGGCGGTGTGGCGCTGGCTTCGGCTGACACCACGGCGGCTGCTGTGGGGGGCGGCGTCAGCCCGCGCAGCCACTGGCCCACCACCACATCAGGCTGCGGTTCTCGCAGCAGCCGCACGCCGGCCTGCGCCAACGGCAGGCACACCGCGTCGGCGGCAAAGCCATAGAGCAGCGCCTTGGCCACCTTGGCAAAGGCCGGTGCCGCCGCATCGCAGCGGGCCAACCAGCCTTCGTGCAGTCGCGGTTCGTGCACCAGCAGCAAGTCCACCGCAGCGCTGCCCACGGCGGAGGCGGCCTGCGCCACATCCACAAACGGCCCGGACAGGCGCACCGCCGGGTGCCAGGCGCGAAGCAGCGCCGGCCGCTTCAGCCGTGCGGCCAAGGCGGAGCCGACCATCACGACGTGGCAGGTGCGGCGTGCGAGCGGCTCTGTGGCTGGGCTGAGTTTGGGTTTGGGGTTGGCAGGCGACATTCGCAACGCCGGCAATGCACCGGCGTGCGTGGTCGCTACCCCTTGCAGCTGCGCCATGTTCAGCGCGGCAAGGCCCCCGATGGCGTGACCCAGGTCGGTCAGCCGCTTCAGCAGCGCCAGCCGCTGCACGTCGGCGGCGGAGTAGAGCCGCTGGCCGGTGGGCGACAGCGCAGGCCGGGCAACGGCGTAGCGGCGTTCCCAGACGCGCAGTGTCGCCACCGGCATGCGCACCATGCGCGCCACGGCACCGCTGCGGTGGCGGGGCAGGTCAGCGTCGTCCAGGGGTTTGGCGCGGGGTCGCTGGGGCATGGCTTGAATGTTTTGGCGAATCTGAGATGACGCTGAATTGACGCCGAGTATCAGGCAATGTTATGCGGTCTTGCCTGCGGTGAACTTGAAATGAATCGTTATTGGTTATCGTCGAGGCAAATATGAACGACTTTGCATCTTCTGCAGGCAGGCCCGTCGTCGCCGTTGTGGGCGCCGGCATTGCGGGCGCAACCTGCGCCCGTGCCTTGCGCGATGCGGGTTGCAGCGTGCGTGTTTTCGACAAGTCCTGCGGGCCCGGCGGCCGCCTGGCCACCCGTCGGGCGCTGTGGGTTGGCGCGCAGGGGCTGGGTCGCAGCACCCGCTTTGACCACGGGGCGCCCGGCTTTGACGCTCGCTCTGGCGCGTTCCGCCACTTCACCGCCGGCGCCTTGCGCGCGGGCTGGCTGGCCGAATGGGCGCCGGTGTTGGACCCGCGTGGTCTGGGCCGTGATGGCACCGGCAGCACGCTCTTGTCGGTGCCCGACATGCCCACGCTCTGCCGCCACCTCTTGCAAGGCATCGACACGGCCTGGGCCTGCTCGGTGCGCGGGCTGGAGCAGGGCGGGTCAGCGGGGCCGGGCTGGGCGCTGCAAGGCGCGGAAGGGCTGCTGTGCG
>JANMKK010000237.1:0-6544 GCA_031372005.1 Rubrivivax sp. | reverse complement strand
CACCGGTACACTCAAGGTCGGGGCCAAGGTCACCATCGAATACCGCATGGTCGCGGCCTGGGCACGTCCAGCGGCACTTCCTTCAGCGAATGTTTGTAGGCCACGCGGTCCACGAAGGGCACCAGAAAACTCAGGCCCGGTGTCAGCGTGCGGTCGTACTTGCCCAGGCGCTCCACGACCCAGGCGTTTTGCTGCGGCACGATCTTGAGCGAACGGACGATGAAGACGATGGCGATGACCACCAGGACGAGCGCGAGTTCCATAGGTTCCTTCAGGTTGATGTTGCCGATGATGAGGCAGGAGCCACCTGCAGTTCACTGCCGCGCACGGCGACGATGATGTGCGGACCCGGTGTGGCCACCCCTGCCTGCGCCAGGCGCACCGACCAGGGCGCACCGCGGTATTGCACGCGGGCAGAGCCATCGGCATTCCAGGCCGGAACTTGCACGGTCTGGCCGATGTCGAGGTTGACGTCGTGGTTGCTTTCGGCGGGCGCCGCAGGGGGCTGACGCTGGCGCTTGAGGTGCCAGGCAAAGGTGGCACCGCCGCCCAGCAGTGCTGCAGCCACCAGCTGCAGGCTGCTGCCCAAACCCAGGTAGGCGGCGGCTGCACCGGCCACACAGCCCAGTGCCACCATCAGCAGGTAGAAAGTGCCGGTGGCCAGTTCAGCCGCCACCAGCACGCCGGCCGCGATCCACCACAGTGTCGGGCTCGACAAGTCCATTGCGCTGTTCTCCATGACAAAACAGATTGGAGTGTAGGCGCCGCACACCGGCGTGGCGGCGCGCGATGTGCAGCCTGAAGGCGAATCCGGTCGTGCAGGTCCTACACTGCGCGCCTCTCCGACTGACCGCCTCTTTAAGGCTTGCTGCCATGCTGCGCTTTCGTTTTCCCATCGTCATCATCGACGAGGACTTCCGTTCCGAGAACACATCAGGCTTCGGCATCCGTGCGCTGGCGCAGGCCATCGAGAAGGAAGGCTTCGAGATCCTGGGTGCCACGAGCTATGGCGACCTGAGCCAATTTGCGCAGCAGCAAAGCCGCGCGTCGGCTTTCATCCTGTCAATCGACGACGAAGAGTTCACGCCCGGCCCGGAGCTGGACCCCGCCGTGCTGAACCTGCGCAAGTTCATTGAAGAGATTCGCTTCAAGAACGCCGACATCCCGATCTACATCTACGGCGAGACACGCACCAGCCAGCACATTCCCAACGACATCCTGCGCGAGCTGCACGGTTTCATCCACATGTTCGAGGACACGCCGGAATTTGTGGCCCGCCACATCATCCGCGAAGCCAGGAGTTACCTCGACGGGCTGGCACCGCCCTTCTTCAAGGCGCTGATGGACTATGCGCAGGACGGCAGCTATTCCTGGCACTGCCCCGGCCACAGCGGTGGTGTGGCTTTCCTCAAGAGCCCTGTCGGGCAGATGTTTCACCAGTTTTTTGGCGAGAACATGCTGCGCGCCGACGTCTGCAATTCGGTGGAAGAACTCGGACAGCTGTTGGACCACACCGGGCCTATCGCCCAAAGTGAGCGCAATGCGGCGCGCATCTTCAACGCCGACCACTGTTTCTTCGTCACCAACGGCACCAGCACCAGCAACAAAATGGTGTGGCACCACACGGTGGCGCCAGGCGACGTGGTGGTGGTGGACCGCAACTGCCACAAGAGCATCCTGCACGCCATCATCATGACGGGCGCGGTGCCGGTGTTCTTGACGCCGACGCGCAACCACTACGGCATCATCGGCCCGATTCCGCAAGCTGAGTTTTCGCCCGAAGCAATCCGCAAGAAGATCGCGGCCAATCCGCTGCTGGCTGGCGTGGATGCAGACACCGTGAAGCCGCGCATCCTGACGCTGACGCAGAGCACCTACGACGGCGTGCTTTACAACACCGAGACCATCAAGCACGCGCTGGACGGTTACGTCGACACGCTGCACTTCGACGAAGCCTGGTTGCCACACGCCGCGTTCCACAAGTTCTACGGCAGCTTCCACGCCATGGGCAAGAACCGCGCGCGGCCCAAGGACCAGCTCGTGTTTGCCACGCAGAGCACCCACAAGCTGCTGGCCGGCATCAGCCAGGCCAGCCAGGTGCTGGTGCAGGACGCCTCAGAACGAAAGCTCGACCGCCACCTCTTCAATGAGGCCTATTTGATGCACACCAGCACCAGCCCGCAGTACGCCATCATCGCCAGCTGCGACGTGGCGGCGGCGATGATGGAAGCACCTGGCGGCCCCGCGCTGGTGGAAGAAAGCATTGCCGAGTCGCTGGACTTCCGCCGCGCCATGCGCAAGGTGGACAAGGACTACGGCAAGGACTGGTGGTTCACCGTCTGGGGCCCCGACAAGCTGCCCGCAGAAGGCATTGGCAAGAGCGCCGGGTGGGTGTTGAAGGCGGACGACAAGTGGCACGGCTTCGGCGCGCTGGCGGACGGCTTCAACCTGCTGGACCCGATCAAGTGCACGCTGATCACGCCGGGGCTGGACATGTCGGGCAAGTTTGCCAAGACCGGCATCCCGGCGGCCATCGTCACCAAATTCTTGGCCGAGCACGGCGTGGTGGTGGAGAAGACGGGGTTGTATTCCTTCTTCATCATGTTCACCATCGGCATCACCAAGGGCCGCTGGAACACGCTGCTGACGGCGCTGCAGCAGTTCAAGGACGACTACGACCGCAACGCGCCGCTGTGGCGCATCCTGCCCGAGTTCTGCGCCGCCCACCCGCGCTACGAGCGCCTGGGCCTGCGCGACCTGTGCCAGCAGATCCACGAGATGTACGCCAAGGGCGACATTGCACGCCTGGTGACGGAGATGTACCTGTCGGACATCGTGCCGGCCATGAAACCGAGTGATGCGTTTGCCCACATTGCGCACCGCAAGACCGAGCGCGTGGGCATTGACGCGCTTCACGGACGCATCACGACGTCCTTGCTCACGCCCTATCCACCGGGCATTCCGCTGTTGATTCCGGGCGAGCGCTTCAACAAGAAGATCATCGACTACCTGCGCTTCACGCGGGAATTCAACGGTGCGTTCCCGGGCTTCGACACCGATGTGCACGGACTCGTCGAGGACGATTCCATGCCGGGCGAGAGACGGTATTACGTCGACTGCGTGCGAGAGGCTTAGACCCCCGGGAGCGCCTGCGGCGCTGCGCCCCAGGGGGCGACTCCTGCGGCCCGGCAAAGCCGGTTCCGCGGCGTCTGCTTGGTGCGGTTCTCAGGTATCCGAAACGCCGCCGGTGATCATGGCCTGGCTGAAGCCGCCATCCACATAGGTGATCTCGGCCGTGACGCCGCCGGCCAGGTCGGACAGCAGGAATGCCGCTACGTTGCCGACATCGTCGATGGTCACATTGCGGCCCAGCGGCGACGCCTTCGCCACCATGCCGAGCAGCTTGCCGAAGTCCTTGATGCCACTGGCGGCCAGCGTCTTGATTGGCCCGGCCGAAATGCCGTTCACGCGCACGCCTTTCGGGCCGAGGCTGGCCGCCAGGTAGCGCACGCTGGCTTCCAGCGCCGCCTTGGCCAGGCCCATGGTGTTGTAGTTGGGCACGGCGCGGATGGAGCCCAGGTAGGTCAGCGTCAAGAGCGCGGCGTTGGGGCGCAGAAAGGGCAGGGCCGCCTTGGCCAGCGCCGGGAAGCTGTAGGCCGAAATGTCATGCGCGATGCGGAAGTTCTCGCGCGTCATGCCGTCCAGGAAGTCACCCGCAATCGCCTCACGTGGTGCAAAGCCGATCGAGTGCACGAAGCCGTCGAATTGCGGCCAGACCTTGGACAGGTCCAGGAACACTTGGTCGATGTGCGCGTCGTTGCCCACATCGCACTCGTACACCAGGGTAGAGCCAAAGTGACCGGCATATTCGGTCACGCGATCCTTGAAGCGTTCACCGACATAGCTGAAGGCCAGCTCGGCCCCTTGGGCGTGGCAGGCGCGGGCGATGCCATAGGCGATCGAGCGGTTGGACAGCACGCCCGTGATGAGAAAGCGCTTGCCGGCGAGAAAGCCCATGGTGTCTCCGATGTTCTGGTCAAAATCGGCAGCGATTCTGGCATGCGTTCCCCGGCCCCAGGCGTCGCCACCACGCCGCGATCTTGCCCGGGCAATATTGCACAGCTATAATCCGCCCTTTTCCGGGTAATGCTGCGTGGGCGGACTCTTCCAGCCCATTTTTTTTGCTCGATCGACTCTTGTGGTGTGCCGCTGTTTCTTAGAGAACAGCTTGCGCGCCACCGGACCACCGATCTTGGCGGCGCGCCCGGCGGCATGGCGCGGAGCCGGGATTTCTGCGTGGTGACCAAGGCAAGGGTAGGCACGGTTTTGAGCGACAGCGGCTTCGAGCGCAAGGCACAGGGTGCAGGCAGAACGCCTGCTGCGGGCAATTCGCCCGTGGCGGAAGTTTTGGCTGCGCCCGCGCCTGCGCGCATGGGCTGGCAAGAAGCGATCGCCAGCACGGTGGCGGGCCTGGGCTACGAACTGGTGGACGTGGAACGTGCCCAGCGAGGCCTCTTGCGCATCACGATCGACCGCATTGCGGGCCACGTGTACCGCACCGGCCGCGGGCCTGATGCGGTGGTGGACAGCAACGAATTCGTGACCGTCGAAGACTGCGAACAGGTCACCCGCCAGTTGCAGTACGCGCTGGAAGTGGAAGGGCTGGATTACGCACGGCTGGAAGTGTCTTCGCCGGGCCTGGACAGGCCGCTGAAGCGCGAAGCCGACTACCAGCGTTTTGTGGGCTTGCAAATCAGCGTCACGTTGAAGCAGCCCTTCGAGAAGCGCAAGAACTGGCAGGGCGTTTTGACGCGACCTGAAAACCAGGGCGAAGCCGGGGCCTGGAGCCTCGTCTTCAAGGTGGGCAAGACCGAGCAAGTGCTGGGTTTCACGCTGCAGGAAGTGCGTGAAGCGCGGCTCGTGCCGGTGGTGAATTTCAAGGGCCGCCCGTCGAAGCTCGGTGACGATGCTGAAACAGGCGGTGCGAATGAGGCAGCGGCAAAGCCCGCGCCTGAAGTTGACGGAGGCTAAGGATCAGATGAACCGCGAAATGCTGATGTTGGTGGAAGCCATCTCGCGAGAGAAAACGGTTGAACGTGACGTCGTTTTTGGTGCTGTGGAAGCCGCGCTGGCCTCGGCCAGCAAGAAGCTGCACGGCGGCGAGGTGGACATGCGTGTGGCGGTTGACCGCGACACGGGCAACTACGAAACCTTCCGCCGCTGGCTGGTGGTGCCCGACTCCGCCGGTTTGCAGAACCCGGACGCGGAAGAACTGCTGTCGGACGCGCTCGACCGCATCCCCGACATTGAAGAAGGCGACTACATCGAAGAGGCGGTGGAGTCGGTGACGATCGGCCGCATCGGTGCGCAGGCGGCCAAGCAGGTGATCCTGCAGAAGATTCGCGACGCAGAGCGAGAGCAGCTGCTGAACGACTTTCTGGCGCGCGGCGAGAAGATCTTCGTCGGCACCGTCAAGCGCCTGGACAAGGGCGACATCATTGTCGAAAGCGGCCGCGTCGAAGGGCGCCTGAAGCGCAGCGAGATGATCCCGAAGGAAAACCTGCGCAGCGGCGACCGCGTGCGCGCCTTCTTGCAGGGCATTGACGCCACCCAGCGCGGCGCGCAGATCATGCTGTCGCGCAGCGCGCCGGGCTTCATGATTGAACTCTTCGCACAAGAAGTGCCCGAGATCGAACAGGGCCTGCTCGAAATCAAGAGTTGCGCCCGTGACGCGGGCTCGCGCGCCAAGATTGCCGTCGTCTCGCATGACCGACGCGTGGACCCTATCGGCACCTGCGTCGGCGTTCGCGGTTCGCGTGTCAACGCGGTCACCAACGAAATCGCTGGCGAACGGGTGGACATCGTCCTGTGGTCTGACGACCCGGCGCAGTTTGTCATCGGCGCGCTGGCCCCGGCCAATGTGCAGAGCATCGTGGTGGACGAAGAGCGCCACGCGATGGACGTGGTGGTGGACGAAGAGAACCTCGCGATCGCCATCGGCCGCGGTGGCCAGAACGTGCGCCTGGCGTCCGAGCTGACCGGTTGGCGGATCAACATCATGACGGCCGAAGAATCGCAAGCCAAGGAAGCCACCGAAAGCGAATCGGTGCGCGCACTCTTCGTCGACAAGCTCGACGTCGACGCCGAAGTGGCCGACATCCTGATCGCCGAAGGTTTTTCCAGCCTGGAAGAAGTGGCCTACGTGCCGCTGCAGGAAATGCTGGAAATCGAGTCCTTCGATGAAGACACCGTGAACGAACTGCGCACACGCGCCAAAGATGCGCTGCTGACGATGGAAATCGAAAAAGAAGAGAAGGTTGAAGAGGTCTCGCAAGACCTGCGCGACCTTGAACTCGACGGACACGGCCTCACGCCCGAGCTCATCAACCAACTTGCGCAGGGCGGCATCCACACCCGAGACGACCTGGCCGACCTGGCCGTGGACGAATTGACCGAAATGACCGCCATTGACGAAGAGCGCGCCAAGACGCTGATCATGAAGGCCCGCGAACACTGGTTCAACGTTTGAGCCTGGCTGCCGTTC
>JANMKK010000219.1:0-6905 GCA_031372005.1 Rubrivivax sp. | reverse complement strand
GCGCGGCCGCGTCCAGGTCGCGCAGCACCACGCTGCGGGCGTCGGCGCCTTGCCGGTCCACGGTTGCCAGCACGGCCACACGCCAGCCGTGTTGCTTGTCGCGCACGGCTTGCGCCAGTTCGCGCCAGACTGCGGCTTCAAGCTCTGCCAGCGATTCCAGGCGCGCGGCGCTCACCGTTCAACCTTCGCGGCGCAGGGCCGGCGTCATGTCGATTCCCGGCGCAAAGCCGGGAACAGGATCACGTCGCGAATGCTCGGGCTGTCGGTGATGAGCATCATCAGCCGGTCGATGCCAATGCCGCAGCCGCCCGCTGGCGGCATGCCGTATACCAGCGCCCGGATGAAGTCGGCGTCGAAGTACATCGCTTCTTCATCGCCGGCTGACCGGTTCGCCGATTGGGCCTGGAACCGTGCAGCCTGGTCTTCTGCGTCGTTGAGTTCGCTGAAGCCGTTGGCGTATTCGCGCCCGGTGATGAAGAGCTCGAAGCGTTCGGTGATGGCCGGGTTGTGGTCAGCCGCGCGCGCCAGCGGGCTGACTTCGACGGGGTAGTCGATGATGAAGGTGGGCTGCCAGAGCTTGGACTCGACCTCGGCTTCAAAGACGCCGAACTGCAGCTCGGGCAGCTTCCAGTGCGCGGGGGCTTCCTGGCCGGCGGCCTTCAGGCGCATGCGCAGCAGGTCCGCGTCGTCGGCTTCGGCATGGGTCAGCCCCGCATGCACCACCAATGATTCACGCACCGACAGCCGCGTGAAGGGCTGATCCAGATGCACCGGCTGGCCGGCGTAGCTGAGCGCGGCAGAACCGGTGGCCGCGCGCGCGGCGTGGCGCAACACGGCTTCGGTGAAGTCCATCAGATCATGGTGCGTCCAGTAGGCCGCATAGAACTCCATCATCGTGAATTCAGGGTTGTGGCGGACGCTGATGCCTTCGTTGCGGAAGTTGCGGTTGATCTCGAAGACCCGCTCAAAGCCGCCCACCAACAGGCGCTTGAGGTACAGCTCCGGCGCAATGCGCAGGAACATCTGCTGGTCGAGCGCGTTGTGGTGGGTGACGAATGGCTTGGCATTCGCACCGCCCGGAATGGGGTGCAGCATCGGCGTTTCGACCTCCAGAAAATGGTGTTCGACCATGAAGCTGCGGATCGAGCTCACCGCCTTGCTACGGGCGACGAAGCGTGCCCGCGCGGTCTCGTCAGTAATCAGGTCGACATGGCGCTGGCGGTACTTCTGCTCCTGGTCGGCCATGCCGTGGAACTTGTCGGGTAGCGGGCGCAGGCTCTTGGTCAGCAGCCGCACTTTGCTTGCCTTCACCGACAGCTCACCGGTCTTGGTGCGGAAGAGTGTGCCCTCGCAGCCCAGGATGTCACCGAGGTCGCCGTGCTTGAAGGCATTCAGTGCCTCAACCCCTACGGCGTCATGCGTGATGTAGAGCTGGATGCGGCCGTGCCGCCCTTGTTCAGTCATGCCGAATGAACCGTCCTGCAGCGTGCCGAAGCAGGCCTTGCCCATCACGCGCTTGAGCATCAAGCGGCCGGCGACCGACACGGCAATCGCCTGCGGCTCCAGCTCTTCATTTGGCACCTGGCCGTACTTCTGGTGCAGGTCGGCCGCGTGGTGCTTGGGCTTGAAGTCGTTGGGGAAGGCGGCAGCGCCAGACTGGGCCGCTTGGGCGCGGATGGCTTGCAGCTTTTCGCGCCGCTCGGTAATCAGTGGGTTGTCGTCGCTCATATCAACTCAGGGTGGGTGCTTCAATTTTAGGCGCACCCGTAGAATTCCCGGCTCCATGGCAGTCCCGCTCCCCATCACCTTCCCCATCAGCTCGCGCCCGATCCGCTTTGCGCTGGTGGGCTGCGGCCGCATCTCGGCCAACCACATCGAAGCGTTGCGGCAGCATGGTGAACGCGCGCAACTGGTGGCCGTCTGCGACAACCAGCCGGCGGCCTTGGCAGCCGCAATAGCCAAGACCGGCGCTGCGGGCTTCGGCTCGCTCGACGCGCTGCTGGCGGGCTGCAATGCCGACATCGTCACGCTGGCCACCCCCAGCGGCTTGCACCCGCGCCAGGCCATGCAGGTGGCCGCCGCCGGCCGCCATGTGCTGGGCGAAAAGCCCCTGGCCACCAAGTGGGACGACGGCATGGCCATGGTGCGCGCCTGCCGCGACGCCGGCGTGAAGCTCTTTGTCGTCAAGCAGAACCGCTTGAACCCCACCATGCAGTTGCTGAAGGCTGCCGTCGAGGGTGGCCGCTTCGGCCGTGTCCACATGGTCACTGTCAACGTCTTCTGGACGCGCCCGCAGAGCTACTACGACGACGCGCCCTGGCGTGGCCGCTGGGACATGGACGGCGGCGCCTTCCTGAACCAGGCCAGCCACTATGTCGACATGGTGGACTGGCTCGTGGGCCCGGTGGACAGTGTGCATGCCTACACCGCCACGCTGGCGCGCGCCATCGAGGCCGAAGACACGGGTGTCATGAGCCTGCGCCTGCGCAGCGGCGGCCTGGCCAGCATCAACGTCACGATGCTCACGCACGGCAAGAACTTTGAAGGCAGCATCACGATGCTGGGTGAGCGTGGCACGGTGCGCATTGGCGGTGTCGCCGTCAACCGCATCGACCACTGGGAGTTCGATGAGGATCGGCCCGAAGACGCGGCCATCCAGGACGCCAGTTACGCCACGCCTTCGGTCTATGGCCCCGGCCACCCGCTGTACTACGACAACGTCATCGCCACGCTGCGCGGTGAGAAGAACGCTGAAGTGGACGGTTATGAAGGCCTGCGTTCTCTGGAAGTCATCATCGCGGCCTACCGCAGCGCGCGCGACGGCACGCGCGTCGGGCTGCCGCTGGTCTTTTAGATGGCAGTCGTCATCCACCCCAGTGCCATCGTCGACGACGGCGCGCAGCTTGGCGCCGGCACGCGGGTCTGGCACTTTGCGCACGTCAGCAGCGGCGCACGCATCGGCACGCAGTGTTCGCTGGGGCAGGGCGTGTATGTGGGCAACGACGTGCGCGTCGGCCACAACGTGAAGATCCAGAACAACGTGTCCGTGTACGACGCGGTGACGCTGGAAGACGACGTCTTCTGCGGCCCGAGCATGGTCTTCACCAACGTCCACAACCCGCGCTCTGCGGTGCCGCGCAAAGGCGAATACCGGCGCACGCTGGTGAAGCGCGGCGCCACGCTGGGCGCCAATTGCACCGTGGTCTGCGGCATCACGATCGGCGAATACGCTTTCGTCGGCGCCGGTGCCCTCGTCAGCCGCGATGTGCCGGCCTTTGCGCTGGTGGTGGGCGTGCCCGCGCGGCGCATTGGATGGATGAGTCGGCACGGCGACCGCCTGGCCTTGTCGGCCAGCGGCCAGGGCGACGCCACCTGTCCGGCCACCGGTGAACATTACCGCTTGGAAGGCGACACGCTGACATGCAATTCACCGACCTGAAGACACAGTACGCGGCGCTGAAGAGCAGCGTCGATGCGCGCATCCAGCGTGTGCTGGACCACGGCCAGTACATCCTGGGCCCCGAGGTCGCGGAGCTTGAATCGGCCCTGGCCGACTTCACCGGCAGCAAGCACTGCATCACCGTGGCCAGCGGCACCGAAGCGCTGCTGATCGCCTTGATGGCGCTTGACATCCAGCCCGGTGACGAAGTCATCACCACGGCCTTCACCTTTGCCGCCACCGCCGAGATGATCGTGCTGGCCGGCGGCAAACCGGTGTTCGTCGACGTGGAAGCAGACACCGCCAACATCGACGTGTCGTTGATCGAAGCAAAGCTGACGCCCCGCACGCGGGCCATCATGCCCGTGAGCTTGTATGGGCAGGTGCCCGACATGGTCCAGATCAACGCAGTAGCCGCGCGCCATGGTCTGGCCGTCATCGAAGACGCGGCGCAGAGTTTCGGCGCGATCTATCAGGGCGGCCGCTCCGGCGCGCTGTCCACCTTTGGCGCCACCAGCTTCTTTCCCAGCAAGCCGCTGGGTTGCTATGGCGATGGCGGCGCTCTCTTCACCGACGACGACACCTTGGCCCAGGCCGCGCGCGAGATCCGCGTCCACGGACAGAGCAGCCGCTACCACCACACCCGCGTCGGCGTCGGTGGCCGGCTGGACACGCTGCAGGCCGCCGTGCTGCTGGCCAAGCTGGAACGCTTCCACTGGGAACTGGCGCAGCGCGCCAACATCGGCGCGCGGTATGAACGGCTGCTGGCGGGTCTGGAGCGCGGTGTGGAGCGGGGTGTGGAGCACATCACCGTGCGCCCCGACCGCAACTCCGTCTACGCCCAGTTCACGGTGATGGTGGACGCACGCGCCGACGTGCAGGCCGCGCTCAAGGCCGCCGGCGTGCCGACTGCCGTGCACTACCCCAGACCGCTGAACCTGCAGCCGGCCTACGCCGCCTATTGCTGCCCCGACTGCTGCCCCGTCAGCAGCCGGCTGGCGGCGCGCGTGTTGAGTCTGCCGATGAGTGCCGACCTGAGCGTCGCCGACCAGGACCGCGTGGTTGAGGCTCTGGCGGCCGCGCTGCGTGCAGGACAGTCGTGACTCCGGCAGCAGGCCGGGGCCTGCTGCGTGCCAGCCTGCTGCTGCTGGCTGGCGGCGCGGCCGCGCAGGCGCTGCCGCTGTTGCTGGGGCCGTGGCTGACGCGGCTGTACAGCCCGGCGGAGTTCGGCCGGTTTCATCTGCTGGCTGCGGTGGCCGCCAACCTCGCGGTCGTAGCCTGCGCGCGCTACGAATTTGCCTTGCCGTTGGCACGCGACGAGGCCGAGGCACGCAGCCTGTCCGCCCTGTGCCGCTGGTTGTTGTTGATGGCCACGGTGCTGGCCAGCCTGGTCGGCGCGGGCTGGGCCGCGTGGGTGGGCCAGTGGTGGCCGCTGCAGCTGCCGCTGCTGGTGGCGGCGACGGGCGGGGTGTCACTTGCGACGCTGGGCGCCATGCGGGCACAGCGTTTCCGCGCGCTGGCCACGGGGCGTGTGGTGCAGCACAGTGGCACGGCGCTGCTGCAGGGCGCGGCGGGCACGCTGGGGGCGGGTTCCGCGGGCCTTATCGGCGCTGCCGTGGCCGCCACGCTGGCCTGCGCGGCGTTGCTGTGGCGGCGCCTGCCGCGCTGGTGGCAACTGCCGCGCGCCGAAATCGCTGCGGCGGCGCTGCGCCACCGCGACTTTCCGCTGCTCAACACACCGCATGCCTTTGCCGGCGCACTGCAAGACACATTGGCGTTAGCACTCATTGCGGCCTGGCAGGGTCCGGCGGCGGCGGGCTTCTGGGGCTTGTCGCTGCGCTACCTGAAGGCACCCGCCACGCTGGTGGGCGGCGCGGTGTCGCAGGCGCTGTACCCGGCGCTGGCGGCGGGGGCTGCAGTGCACCCGCTGCCATCGGGTGGTGCAGTGCACCCGCTGCCACCGGGTGGTGCAGTGCACCCGCTGCCGCTGGGTGGTGCAGTGCACCCGCTGTCACCGGGTGGTGCCACGCCTGCCGCACGCGCGGCCGTGCGACGCGTGATGGTGGTGCTGGCAGCGATTGCATTGCCGCTGGTGCTGCTGCTGCTGGCCTTTGCGCCTTGGGCCTTCGAGGCCGCATTCGGCGCGCCCTGGCGCAGTGCGGGCGACCTGGCGCGCAGCCTGGCGCTGTACATCGGGCTGCACTTCATCGCGTCGCCGTTGTCGGTGGTGCCCATGGCCTGGGGCGCGCAGGCCTGGGCCTTGCGGCTGGCGCTGGTCGGTCAGGTGATGTTCGTGGCCGCACTGGTGGTGGGCCTGGCAGTCGGCGGCCTGGAGGGCGCGGGCTGGGCGGTGTCGGCAGCCATGGTGCTGTACTTCGGCTGGTTCTTCTGGCGCCTGGCAACCTGGCCGGTGGTGCAGGCGCCGTGATGGGGCGGTGGCGATGAATGCCGGGTTTTTGCGCCACTTTCTGCGCCACTTCTGGCCACGCACCAAACGCCTGCTGTCGCGCGCCTGGGGGCCGCGCATGGTGTACGGCTGGTGCAACGCAGACGGCACCCAGCGGGCCCACACGCGCGTCAGCAACAGCACCCACATCGACAGCCCGGCTTTGCTGCAGATGGCCGACCACGTTTTTGTCGGGCACTTCAACACGCTGGACGCGTCGGGCGGTTTGACGCTGGCCGAAGGCGTGCAGGTCACCAGCCACTGCGCGCTGCTCACGCATTCCAGCCACCAGGCATTGCGCCTGGCCGGGCGTGCGTACTGGGGTGCGGCGCAGCCGCCAGGCTTTGTGCGTGAAGCCACCTTCATCGGCGCCTACACCTTCATCGGCCCGCACAGCGTGGTGGCGCCGGGCAGCTGCATCGGCCGCGGCGTGCTGGTGCGGGCCTTCAGTTACGTCAGCGGCGTGGTGCCCGACTTTGCCATCGTCGGCGGCCAACCCGCGCAGGTCATCGGCGACACGCGGCAGCTGGACGAAGCCTGGCTGGCAGCCCACCCGCAACAGCGCGCCGACTACGACGCCTGGGCACACATCGAACCATGAAACTGGCGCTGGTTGGCGACGGCGACAGTCCGCACCTGCTGAAGTGGGCTCGTGCGCTGGTGGCCGCCGACGTGGAGGTGTGGGCGGCATCCAGCCGCGGTTTCTTATCTGGTTTTGACGGCGTGGTGCCATTGGCGCAGCGCCTGGCGCTGGCCACCACGCCACGCTTCGAAGGCGGCAACGTCGCGCTGTTGCGGACGCTGCCGCGCCTGGCCTTGTGGCTGCGGCGGGTGCGGCCCGACTGGGTGCACGCGCACTACCTCACATCGCACGGCACCTTGGCCTGGTTGGCGATGCGGCTGTTGGGCGCGCCGGGGCGCCTGGTGGGTTCGGCGTGGGGTTCCGACGTGCTGGTCACGCCGCAGCGGGGCAAGGCCTGGCGCTGGGTCACGTCCAAAGTGCTTCGGGCCTGCGCCGTC
>JANMKK010000217.1:0-30429 GCA_031372005.1 Rubrivivax sp. | reverse complement strand
GCGCGGCCGCTCATCACCATCTTGAAGCCGTTGTAGTCCTTCGGGTTGTGGCTGCCCGTGACCTGGATGCCGCTGCTGCAGCCGAATCTGCCGCGTGTGGCCGCCACGTAGTACAGCATCGGCGTGGTGACGGCGCCGATGTCCACCACATCCAGCCCCGTGCTCTTCAGGCCGCGGATCAGCGCTGCCACCAGGCCCGGGCCCGACAGCCGTCCGTCACGGCCCACCGCCACCGCCTTTTCGCCCGCCGCCACGGCTTCAGAGCCAAAGGCCCGGCCCAGGTGTTCAGCAAAGGTTTCATCGACGTTCTTGCCGACGATGCCGCGGATGTCGTAGGCCTTGAAAACGGTGGGGTCGATCTGCATGGGCGGTGTTCCAGAAGAGGGCAGCGCGCGATTGTAGGCAGCGGCCCGGCTGTCGATTCAGCGCGCGTGCTTGCCGCCGGCCCCTGGTGGCTGCAGTGGCTGTGGACGCTGCTGTCCTGCATGGGTCTGACCGCCCCATCCAACAGGCTGGCCAACGTGCAAAGCCTGATGGACTGCGACCTGCCCAAGGCGAAGCAGATGCTGCAGAGCTTCACCGACTACCTGCCCGCGTCGCCAACCGCGCTGCGCGGCGAACACAGCGCGGTGGCTCAGGAGCTCGCCCTGGCGCAAAGCTACCTGAAACTGCTGCGGGCGCGCATGGAAGACCGGCTGCGCTTTTCCATCACCGCCGACAGCGTGCACGGTGCGCGCCAGCAGCCGTGAATTGACCCATCAGGTGTCGGTGGAAACGTGCTCTTCTTCCCCACCGACGACAACTACCTGCGTGCAGACAGCGCAGGCCGAGCATTTCATTCGTACACCCCTTGCAGATCCGGCCAAGCAACTGGATCCCGCGCAGTACGTGGGTGCACCGGTCCACCATCGTCAACCTGGCACACCTGGCGGGCACGCGCCGCAACGATGCGAGCCGGCTCTTCCTGCGCGTCAAGGGCTTTGACGCCGAGCTGCCGGTGAGCCGCGCCTACATGCACCTGTTCAAGGCGATGCAGGCGCGATACAGCCAAAAGCCCGCTGACCGTTTCAGCGCGTGCCGGTGACTTCGATCTCGACGCGGCGATCCGGCTGCAGGCAGCTGATCAGCGCCGTCGTCTTGGCGTTGCCCTTGCAGTCTTCCATCTTCGTGGCCGGGGTGCCTTCACCCATGCCCACAGTCTTGACCTTGCCGGCATCCACACGCCCGGCGCTCACGAGGTAAGCCTTGACGGCTTCGGCGCGCTCCATCGACAGCTTCTGGTTATAGGCCGTGCTGCCGATGCGGTCGGTGTGGCCTTCGACGGTGATGGACTCAAAGCTGGCGCCTGCCAGTTCGGTGGCAAAACCATCCAGCGCAATCTTGCCTTCTGGGCGAATGGTGGCCTTGTCAAAGCCGAACAGTGATTCGGCCGAATAGGTCACGCGGCGCTTCACCGGCGCGGCGGGTGCCGGGGCCGGCACGGGTGCCACCATCACCGGGGCAGGCGCGGGGGCCGGTGCCTGCGCCATCACCACCGGTTCCGGGGCAGGCGGCGGGGCGGGCGGCATGTAGGCCACCTTGGGCGCTGCGGCAGGCGCACGGCCAAACGGGAACACCAGGCTCACCGAGTACAGGTTGACCGTGCCACGGCCGCCAGTGGCATCGCTGACCCGATACCGCTCGCCTTCGGCACGCATCATGAAGCCGGGGCTGAAGGCGTACTGCAAGCCCACGCCCACCTTCATGTCGGCGCGGCGGTCGCTGCGGCTGGGGTTGGTGACCACCACGGCACCGCTGCCGCCGAACTGGGCCCGCGTGCGGGTGTAGGCCGAGCCCACGCGGCCCAGGGCCGACAGGTTGGTGGTCAAGGGCAGCGTGCCCACGATGTCAAGATTGGCGCCCTGCGCGCGCACTTCGGCAGTCATCGTGCCGAGGGGTGTGGTGGTGACTTGAGTGCCCTGCTTGCCGAGGTTGAAGTAACCCAGCTCAAAACCCACATAACGGTTGAGTTGATAACCCAGGAAGACCTTGTAGCCAGCGTCCCGACGGTCGGTGGCCAGGCTGTAGTTGGTGTAGCCCCCGGGTGGGGGCGTGCTGACGCGGTTGGTGATGCCGCGCTCTTCAAGGTCGCCACGCGTCTGGCCGCCGCCCACACCGAAGTAGGTGTAGCTGTCGCTCTGAGCCAGCGCGTTGCCGCTGCCCAGCAGGGCCAGAGCGGCCAAGGCCAGCAGATGCAGCGGGCCGGCGGGCCGGGTCGGCGGGTGCCGATGGGGTGCAAGGTGCATGAGCTTCATGGTGTTGCTTTCGTGGAGTTGCAGGTTTGTCTTCGATGCGCGCCACCCCGTGACCGATCGCAATTGGCTTCAAGCCGCACGGTGTGTGTACCGCCCGGTTGTAGGGCGCCGCCACTGCCGTGTCTGTGCGCTGTCGAACTTTTGATGGGCCATCGCGCACCGCAGCGCGCTGCACGGCCTCGGCGCTCGGCGTGTTCTGGGGTCTACCGGCCAACTTCGGTCATTTGCGCCGCGATCAGCACGTGGCGCCTGGAGCCCTCTGCACCGTACACGTTGCGGCGCCCTGCGTGGCGCTTCAAGCTGCCTTGCCAGGCGCAAGCAGGTGCCCAGCACTGGTAGCGGTACAGCACCCGCCCGCGCGGCATGAAGAGGCTGCGCAAGCGGTCCAGCAGGCTGCGTGGGACGCGGTCCACAGTGCCCTTGCAAAGCGGGCAAACGGGCTTGTAGGGGCGATGAACGGGGCGGTTGAGATTGTGCATTTGCACCCAGTTTGCCCACTGCGTGCCGCTGACTCGGTGCGCTACCCAACACAGACAGCGGCACGTCTGCAACAGCAGTGTTCGCCAACGCACAGACCACCGACCCCTCGCGCGGCACGCTCAAGCCTTGCCATCAGCCGTGCACCACGGCGGCCACTCAAGAGGAACCCCCATGAACCCATCCAAATTGCTGCTGCTGCTGTCCGCCGCCGCCGCGCTTGCTGCCTGCGACCGGCCCGGCCCCACCGTCGTCACCGTGCCAACGCCCGTACCAGGAGTTGTGCCCGGCCCGCCGGGACCGCAGGGTGCTACGGGCAGCACCGGCAGCACTGGCAGCACTGGGAGTCAAGGCAATCAAGGCAATCAGGGCAATCAGGGCAACGACGGCCTGAAGGGCAACACGGGCAACACGGGCAGGCCTGGTGAAGGCACCACCGTGATCGTGGTCCCGCCTGCAGCCTCAGCCCCGAAATGAACAACCTTCTGACAACCTGGAGACAGCCATGAGCATCGGCACCATTCTTCTGATCATCCTGGTACTGATCGTCATCGGCGTGCTGCCCACATGGGGCCACAGCCGCAATTGGGGCTACGGCCCCAGCGGCGGCCTGGGCCTTGTGGTGGTGGTGCTCATCGTGCTGCTCTTGATGGGCAAGATCTGAAGCAGAGCGGCAGGCCACGCCTGGCTTGCCGCATCGGCATGCCGATCAGAACTCTGCCGTGTCCCCCGGCTGCAGCACCATCAACTTGACGGGCGCCGTGCCCAGCGCGGCGCTGAACTGCGCTGGCGTGCCTGGCAAACCCGGGTTGGTGAGGTAGTGCATCGGGATCACTGCCTTGGCCTTGATGAGGTCGCGCGCGGCCATCGCCGCGTCGGCAGGGTTCATCACGAATTGGCCGCCGCCAATGGGCATCAGCACCAGGTCAGGCTTGTACATCTCGCCGATCAGGCGCATGTCACCAAAGACACCGGTGTCGCCCATATGCCAGATCTTGAAGCCGTTTTCAAATTCGATGATGAAGCCGCCAGCTTCACCGCCCACGTGCACTTCGTCCTTGCCGGTTGTGGGGTTCTTCCACACCAGCTCGGAACTGTGCTCGGCCCGCACCATCGTCACCCTGACGTTGGGCCCCACAGGCGTGACGGTGCCACCCTTGTTCATGCGCAGCGCCTGCGAAGGCGGTAGCACGCCCAGGATCGACAGCGACTGTGAAAGGCCCGCTGGTGCCCAAAGCGGGGCGTCGTTCATCTTGGCCAGGGCCGGTGCGTCGGCGATGTGGTCGAAGTGGCCGTGCGTGACCAGCACCAGATCAACCTTGCCCAGCGCTTCCAGCTTGCGGTAGGCCTCCGGCGTCTTCGGGTTGCTGGTGAGCCAGGGGTCGATGACGATCACCTTGCCCAGAACGGTCGTGATCTTGAAGGCGGCCTGGCCCAGCCACTGCACCTTGACCTTGCCGTCCTGAGCCCACAGCGGCGGGGTCAGCGTGAGGGCGACGGCGGCAAAGAAGGCCTTGAACTTGAGCGTCATGCGAAATCCTTTTTTCAGTGACTGGCGTAGTCGGTGTAAGCCGGGGCTGGCTGCGTGAAGTAGGCGTGCAGGATCTGATACACCATTCGGTAGTTCTTTTGCTGGAAGCTGGCGTGGCTGATGCCGTTGAGCACGGTGAACTGCTTGTCGGGGTGCGGCAGCAGCTTGAAGAATTGCAGCAAGTCGTCTAAGCCGGCGATGCCGTCAAACTGGCCGCGCAGCACCAGCGTGGGCACGTGGATCTTCAGCGGGTCCACCACCGGCAGTTTGCTGCACATGTCAATGTAGGTACCGTTGGGCATGCTGTCGTCCAGCGCCAGGATGGCATCGGCAAAGGCTTCCACCGTGTGGGCATCGGCGCAGTCGGCGTGGTCGCGCGAAAAGATGCTGCGCACGAAAGCGCGGTCAATGGGCCGGCGCTTGGTGGCGATGAATTCGGGCAGCTTCTTGCGCCGCTGTTCCAGTGTGGGCGCGCCTTCGCCGGTCCAGACAAAAGCGTCAAGCGCCAGGCGTGACACGCGGCTGGGGTGGTTCTGTGCAAAGAGCGCAGCGCGCAGCGCGCCGCTGCTGATGCCGTAAGTCAGGAAGCTCTTCACGCCACGAACGGAGGCGATGTGGTCGGTGGCGGCGGCCAGGTCATCAGCACCGTTGGCGATGTCGCAGTAGATGTCGCGCTCTTTGCTGCTGCGGCCATAACCTTCCATGTCCACGCACCAGCAGACAAAGCCTTGCTGCGCAAACCAGTCCATCACGCTGCTGTCCGGGCGGCCCGGCACATGCAAGTCAAACGTCGGCTGGCTGGCCATCGACGAGCCATGCACAAACAGCACGGCGGCTTTGCCTTCAGGGCTGCCGACGAACTTTTCCCAAAGGAAGAGCTTGATGTCGCCGTCGGCGGTTTTCTTGGTGGTCCAGTGTTCCTGACCGGTGACTGGGGTCATCTTCATTTCCTCCATTCAATCAATCTACCTTCGCGCCCGTTTCTTTCACCACGCGCGCCCACCGGTCGCGTTCCTCGCGCAAGTAGGCATCCATTTCGGCGGCTGTAGAAGCGACGACTTCAATGCCGGCGTCGGCAAAGTAGCTCTTCACTTCAGGCGTGGCCATCACGGCTTTCAGTTCACGCTGCAATCGGTCAATCACGGCCGGCGGCGTGCCCTTCGGCGCCAGCAGGCCCATCCAGACGTAGGCCGAAAACCCGGCCAAACCGCTTTCGGCCAGCGTCGGCACATCGGGCAGCTGGCTGGAACGCAACACGCCGCTGGTGGCCAACGGCCGCAGCTTGCCGGCCCTGATGTGCTGCACCATCGCGGCCGTACCCGGAAAACCCATCGGCACCGTGCCGGCCAGCATGTCCGTCACCGCCTGGCCACTGCCGCGGTAGGGCACGTGCGTCAGCTGCACGCCGGCCATGCTGGCAAACATCGCCATGAAGAGATGCTGCCCGCTGCCGTTGCCAGAACTGGCGTAGTTCACCTGCCCCGGCCGCTGTTTGGCGTAGGCCACCAGTTCAGCCACGCTCTTCACGGGGAAGCCTGGGTGCACCACCAACACGCCGGGTTCACGGCCCAGCAGGGAGATGCCGACGAAGTCGTCGACGGGCGCGAAGTTGAGCTTTGGGTACAGCGTGGCGCTGATCGCGTTGGTCTGCGACGCCAGCAGCAGCGTGTAGCCGTCAGGCGCGGCCTTGGCCACCAGCTCACTGCCGATGGTGGCACCGGCACCGGGCTTGTTGTCGATGATGACCTGCTGCTTCAGTCGCTTCCCCAGTTCCTGCGCCACCACGCGCGTTGGGCCGTCCACCGCGCCGCCGGGCGAGAAGGGCAGCACGATGCGGATCGGGCGGCTCGGGTAGTCCTGGGCCAGCGCAGCGCATGTCAGCGCAGCACCGAAGAGCAGCGTGGCAATCGTTTTCATGAATGGCGGTGCGCGCATGCGGCCGGCTCCTTCAACTGTCGAGGTCGATCTTGCGGTCCCGGGCTATGGCAGTCCAGCGGGCGATGTCGGCGCGGATGAACCGGCTGAAGGCCTCGGGCGACATCGGCGTCGGGTCCACCGCTTCGGCCGCGAGCTTGTCCTTCAGGTCGCCGCCCGACAGCGCAGTGCCCAGCGTGTCGTTGAGCAGCTTCAGCACCGCGGGGTGCAGCCCGGCGGGGCCGACCACGCCGTACCACTGCACGGCATCAAAACCCTTGAAGCCGGCTTCGATCATCGTGGGCGTGTCTTTCAGCAACGCGTGGCGCGCCAGGCCCGTGACGGCCAGCGGGCGCACGCGGCCCGACCGGATGTGCGGCAGCGCTGCGGCCAGACCCGGGAACATGGCCTGCGTCTGCCCGCCCAGCAAATCAGTGAAGGCCGGCGCGATGCCTCGGTAGGGAAGGTGCACCATGAAGCTGCCGGCGGCCTGCTTGAAGAGCTCCATCGACAGGTGCGTCAATGAACCCTGCCCGGCCGACCCGTAGCTGACCTTGGCCGGGTTGGCCCTGAGGTAGGCCACAAACTCTTTCATCGTGTTCACCGGCAGCGCCGAATTCACCACCAGCACGTTGGGCGTGGTGCCGATCATGCCCACCGGCGTGAAGTCCTTGACGGCGTCGTAGGGCAGCTTGCTGCGGGTGGCCGGGCTGGTGCCGTGGGTGGCGACATAACCCTGCAAGAGCGTGTAGCCGTCGGCGGGTGCCTTGGCTGTCGTCTGGCAGGCGATGGCGCCGCCACCGCCGCCGATGTTTTCCACCACGATGGTCTGGTTGAGCGCCCTGCCCCAGCGCTCGGTAACGGTGCGGCCGACCAGGTCGCTGCCACCGCCAGGGGCCACCGGCACGATGTAGCGGATGGGCTTGGCAGGGAAGGATGGCGCGTGGGTCTGTGCTTGTGCTTGTGCTTGTGCTTGTGCTTGTGCCTGTGCCTGTGCCTGTGCCTGTGCCTGTGCCTGTGCTTGGACGTGCAGCCAGGGCCCGGCCAGTACAGCAGGCGCGGCGGCGATGAGGAGGCGTCTTTTCATGCCGTGTGTGTTCTCCAGCGAAAACTAGAACTCGAAGCCACCGGCACTGCGCAGCGCTTGGCTGCCGACGCCGCTGACCATGCCGATGAAGCGCTGCGCCAGGGCCGCCTGCGTGGGGTCGGATAACGGTGTGGCCGCGGCGCTGTACACGGTGGCCAGCTCAAATTCCTGGGGCAGTGCCGCCACCAGTTCGACACCCGGTGTGCAGTTGATTTCGGTCACCTGGGTGCAGCCGATCAGGCCCGGGCCCTGCGCCGCCGCCAGTTCGCGCATCGCGATGGCGCCGGCCGGGTAGGTGCGAAAGCGCGGCTGCAGGGTTTCCAGGATTTGCAAGTGCGCCATCACGCGCGCGAAGTGGATACCGGCGGTGGAACGCACCGCGTCGGGGAAGTAGATCGCGCGGCAGGCCAGCAGCGTGGCCTTCAACGCATCGGCCGTGGCCACGTCGGGGTGCGGCCTGCCGGCCGGCACCGCGATGCCGGTGCGCACGCGGCCCAGCGCAGCGCGGGTGTGGGCCTGCAGCCGCCCGTCGCCAGTCAGCGCGTCGATCATCGCTTCAGTGACGACCATCACGTCGCAGGGGTCACCGGCCAGCAGCGCTTCCTTCATCGCGCCCACCGCGCCGAAGCGGGCCTGCACCGTGGCGCCAGTGTCGGCTTCAAACTGCGGCTGCAGCGCTTTGACAAGGCCTTGCGCAGCGCCGGCACACAGGAGGTGGAGTGTGGTCATCGAATCGGCTTTCTTGAAGTCGCCGCCATTGGCAGCTATTCGGCCTTGGCGCCCGAGATCTTCACGATGCGCGCCCACTTGGTGATGTCGTCGGCCATGTAGCGCGTGAACTCGTCGACGCTCATCGTCATCGCCGTGGTGCCTTGCGCGGCCCAGGCGCGGCGCACGTCGGGGTTGGACGTGATCTTGGCCAGTTCGGCATTGAGCTTGTGGATGACGCCGGGCGGCGTACCCCTGGGCGCCATCAGCCCGAGCCAGAGGGTGGCTTCATAGCCCGGCACGCCGGCTTCGCTGACGGTGGGCACGTCGGGCAGTGTCACTGATCGTTGTCTGCCGGTGGTGGCCAGCGCTTTCACCTTGCCGGACTTGATGTGTTCGGTCATCGTCGGAATGGCGTCGAACATCATTTCCAGCTGACCGCCGAGCACGTCGGTGCGCGCACCGGCACTGCCGCGGTAAGGAATGTGGACGATGGAAATGCCGGCCATCGCCTTCAGCAATTCACCGGCCATGTGGTACGGCGTGCCGGGGCCTGACGATGCGTAGGACATGCCGCCGGGCCTGGCCTTGGCGGCCTTGATCAGGTCAGCCAGGGTCTGCGCTGGCAGGCCGGCCCGGGTCACCAGCACGAGGTCGGAATAGTTGATGGGCCCGATGGGCGCGAAGTCGCGCATCAGCATGAAGGGCTTGGTGGGGATGAGAGATTCGTTGACGGTGTGCGTGTTGCTCATCAAGAGCAGCGTGTAGCCGTCGGGCGCGGACTTGGCCACCGCGTCGGTGCCGATCACCGATCCGCCCCCTGGCCGGTTGTCGATGACGAAACTCTGGCCCAGGCTTTCCTGCAGGCGCTGGGCGACGAAGCGGCCGAAGACATCGGCAGAGCCACCGGGCGCAAAGGGCACGATGATCTTGACGGCACGCGTGGGGTAGTCCTGAGCCTGAGCTTGGACCCCGGGCAGCAGAGCGCCACACACCAGCGCGCCACACAGCATCGAGCCACGCAGCAACGCGACCAGCCGCCCCGCCCGGCGCCGTGAAGTGAAAGCCATCTCGTGCCCCGCTGTCCTGATTGGTTGTGATTGGTTGCTTTTGGGCAAACAACCGCCAACTCTAGCGGTGCACCGCAGCGGGGTCAATGTGGCGGACCCTGGGGCCCCCTGTTGGGGTAGCCCCAGGGCTTGGGCGGCTGCGAAGAGTCAGGCCGAGGCCGCCAAGCCCTTGGTCTGCAAGGCCTTGCGGCGACGCAGGCCGATCAGCGCCAGGCTGGCGGCCGCCGTCAGCACCAGCGTGCCGGGCTCGGGCACGGTGGCCACGGCCAGGCCGTGCAGCCGGTCCATGCCGATGGCACCGATCAGGGTCGCCGCACCGGTGGCCAGGTTGATGGCGTACAGGCCCTGCGCGCCGGCCACGCGCAATGACGCAAAGGCGTTGTTGATGCCACCGGCGTCGGTGAAGATGTCGAAGCCGAGGAATTCGTCCACGTCCAGCCCGAGCGCGCCCACTGTGCTGAGCGCACCGCCATTCGGGTTGCTGGTGGTCACCAGCACGTTGAGCAGGTCGTCGATGTAGTAGAGCGTGGTGCCAGTGGCGGGGTTGTTGTCGTTGTTGGTGTAGGCCGCTTCGGTGATGTTCGGGTTGCTGCCGAAGTTGGCGTCACCTGCCGCGTAAGCCAGCGTGCCGTCGACGAGGGTGGCACCCGTGGCGACGTTGATGCGCAGGTTGTTGTCGGCCGCAGTGACCACACGCAGGCGGTCTGCAGCCGGGTTGAAGTCGATGCCGGTGGCCGTGCGGCCGACGGCGGTGGTGGCGGTGCTGACCAGCGTGGTGGCACCCGTAAAGGTATCCACACGGTAGATGCCCGAGGTGGCGGCGTTGTAGCCGTACAGCGCACCGTCCGCAACGCGGAAGTCAATGCCGTCGAGCGTGGTGGTGGCGCCGCCAATGGCGCCCACCGTCGTCACCACACCCGGTGCTGCAGTGTCAAAGCGCACCAGCGTGCTGTTGTTGCTGCCCAGCGCGTAAACCGCAGCCGACTGCGCGGCCGAGGCCAGCACGGTCAGCGCGAGCAAAGCGCCCATTTTGTGAAGGGGATGTGCCATGGTTTGAATCTCCTGAGTGCTAGGTGTAGTGGTGGGGACCGTTCCGGCATGCAGACCCGCGCTCGCTCTCTACAACCTGCGGCGCGTCCTTGCCCAGACCCCGAGTACGCGCGCCATTGCGGCATGGATGCCGTGGGCCGGGCGCAACCCCGCGAATGAGGGGGTTGGCTGTTGAACCACCGTTGAACCGCCGTTGAACCACCGTTCAGCCACCCAGCAGATTCGTCCGCACCCGCACCAGGTGCGCCAGGCACAGCGCGCGCGCCTTCTGCGCGTCGCGCTGCCTCAGCGCAGCCACCAGTTCGCGGTGTTCCTGCTGGTACACATGCCGCCGTTCTGGCGTGGCGCTGCGGCGCTTCAGGATGCCCCACTCGCCTTGGGAACGCACCTCGCTCATGCGCCTGAACACGTCGGCGATGAAGGCGTTGTGGGCGGCGGCGGCGACGGCTTCGTGCAGCGCGGCGTCCCAGTGCTCAAAGGCCTCGAGCGTCGTCGCCGCTTCGGCGTGCAGGTTGCACTCGTCCATGCGCTGAAAATCGGCTGTGGTGGCGTGGCCCACCACCAGATCGATGATGGCCGGCTCCAGCACGATCCGCGCTGCCATCAGCTCGGCCGGGCTCACCGCCAGCAGGTTCACCCCGGGGCGCAAATCGGCCAGCGCTTCGTGCAGCTGGTCAGTCACATAAGTGCCGCTGCCGACGGTCTGCGTGATCAACCGCTTGCGCTTGAATTCCTGCAGCACACGGCGCACGGTGGACCGGCTCAAACCGAATTCATCGCTCAGCGCGCGCTCGGTGGGAATGCGGTGCCCGGCACGCCAAGCGCCTGCGTGCAGCTTGTCAAGGATGGTGTCGCGCAGATTCGCGGCCTGGTTGATGTCGCGCACCATGTCGTGCACCGTGAAGCCGTAGTGGGCCTGAATGGTAGCATTTGGTCTCATTCGCCAGGAGACTGATTTGCGCCTTGCCTCCCTCATCCACCAAGGCCGGCCGCGTGTCGGCCGCCTGGCTGCCGACGGGCAGACGCTGGAACTGTTTGCCACCGACGGCAGCCGAGGTGCGCTGCCGCTGGTGATGGCCGGCGCAGCGGGCGACGCGCTGCCGGCCATCAACGCAAAGGTGCCCCTGGCCGGTGCTCACTTCATTGCGCCGCTGCCGGTGCCGCGCCGCAACCTCTTCTGCGTCGGACGCAACTACCACGCCCATGCCCAGGAACTGCAGGGCAGCGTGTTCAAGGACAACACCAAGGCCGTCGATGCCTGGCCCATCGTCTTCACCAAGGTGCCCGAATGTGTGGTCGGGCCCGGTGCCGATGTGCGGCTGCCCGGCGCCGCAGTGTCGGTGCAGATTGATTACGAAGCCGAGCTGGCCGTGGTCATCGGCGTTGGCGGCCGCAACATCGCCCGCACTGACGCGATGAAGCACGTGCACGGCTACACCATCGTCAACGACGTGACCGCGCGCGACGTGCAGATGCGCCACGGCCAGTGGGATTTGGGCAAGAGCTTCGACACCTTCTGCCCGATGGGGCCGTGGCTCGTCACCGCCGACGAAATGGACGGCAGCGACACCCGCGTGCGCTGCTGGGTGAACGGTGAGCTGCGCCAGGACGCGCGCACCACCGAGCTGATCTTCGACATCCCGACGCTGATCGAGACCTGTTCGCGCGGCATCACGCTGCTGCCCGGGGACATCATCGCCACCGGCACACCCGCCGGCGTGGGCATGGGCCTGAGCCCGCCGCGCTGGCTGGTGCATGGCGACGTGGTGCGCATCGAGATCGACGGCATCGGCGTGCTGGAAAACCGCTTCGTCGATGAGGCGCACGCATGAACAACTGCATGAAGAAGCTGTTGACCACTTTTTGCGCGCTGCTCTTCAGCGCGGCCGCATGGGCGCAAGGCACCTGGCCCGACAAGCCCATCACGATGATCGTGCCCTTCCCGCCCGGCGGCGTGGCCGACACCGTGGCGCGGCCGGTGGCCGAGGCGCTGGGCAAAGAATTGAAGCAGCCGGTGATTGTGGAAAACCGCGTCGGTGCAGGCGGTGCGCTGGGCATTGGCGCTGCGGCACGGGCGCCGGCCGATGGCTACACGGTGCTTCTGAGCCTGTCGTCCATTTCCATCCTGCCCGAAGCCGATGTGATCCTGGGCCGCAAGCCCACGTTCACGCTCAACCAGTTCAAGCCCATTGCGCGCTTCACGGCCGACCCCACCGTGCTGGTGGTGCGCGCCGATTCGCCCTGGAAGACGCTGGCTGAATTTGTGAACGACGCGAAGAAGAAGCCGGCCGCCTACAACTACGGCAGCTCTGGCAACTACGGCACCATGCACGTGCCGATGGAGATGCTGAAAGCCGGTGCGGGTTTTCGCATGACGCACATCCCCTACACCGGCGCCGGCCCGGCGCTGCTGGCCTTGCTGAGCGGCCAGGTCGATGCCATCGCCACCGGCCCCAGCACCGTGGTGGCGCAGATCAAGGCGGGCAAGCTGCGCGCGCTGGCGCACTGGGGCGACAAGCCGCTGGTGTCGCTGCCCGATGTGCAAAGCCTGAAGCAGGCGGGGTACGGCGCCACCTTTGCGCAGTGGTCGGCCCTCTTCGTGCCCGCCGGCACGCCAGACGATGTGGTGCAGAGGTTGCGTGCAGCCGCTGCCAAAGTTGCCAAGGATCCAACCGTGATGCAGACCATCAACCGCGCCGGCAGCCCGATCGAATACCTGGACGCACCGGATTTCCAGACCTACTGGGACGCGGACGCCAAGCTGATGACCGACGCCGTGCGCAAGATCGGCAAGGTCGAGTAGCGAGCCTCCGATGAAGAGCCTGGGCCCCGCATGACCTGGTCGATCCTGGCGCGTGACACGGGCCATGGCGGAGGCCGCCTGGGTGTCGCCATCGCCAGCCGCTTCTTTGCGGTGGGCGCACTTTGCGTGCACACGCGGGCCGATGTCGGCGCCATCGCCACCCAGGCCCTGGTCAACCCGATGTACGGCACGCAAGGCCTGGCGCTGCTGGCCGCCGGGCACAACGCCGCCGCCGTGGTGGCCGCACTGACGGCAGCCGATGCCGGCCGCGCGCAACGCCAGGTGCATGTGCTGCCCTGGCAGGGCGCTGCTGCGGTGCACACCGGCACCGGCTGTGTCGATTGGTGCGGGCACCTGGTGCAGGACGGCATCAGCCTGGCCGGCAACATGCTGGCTGGCCCGCAGGTGCTGCAGGCCTCAGCCCAAGCCTTCGCCGATTCAAAGGGCCAGACACTGGCCGAACGGCTGATCGCCGCGCTGGTGGCGGGCGACGCGGCGGGCGGCGACAAGCGTGGCAGACAGTCCGCCGCGCTGCGCATCCAGGGCCCTGAGGACTACCCCGAACTGGACCTGCGCGTGGACGACCACGACAGCCCTTTCGCCGAACTGCAGCGCCTGCACGCCAAGAGCCTCGAGCGCTTTCAACCTTTTCTCACCTGCCTGCCCCGCCGCGCAATGCCTGCGGGCGAACTGGACCGCAGCCGCATTGAAGCGGCCATCGAATACTTCAACCGAAAGACTCCACCATGAACACGCTGTTCAAGACCTTGGTCCTGGCCGCCACCTTGTGTGGCAGTGCCGTATTTGCACAAACCCAGCCGCAGACCGCGCCTGCGCTGCCAAATCTTCGGGTGGGCCTGGCAGAAGACCCTGACGTGCTGGACCCCACGCTGGCCCGCACCTTCGTCGGCCGGCTGGTCTTCGCGTCGCTGTGCGACAAGCTGATCGACATCGACGAAAAGCTGGGCCTGGTGCCGCAGCTGGCGCTGAGCTGGGAATGGTCGGCCGACAGCAAGGCGCTGACGCTGAAGCTGCGCCCGGGCGTGCTCTTCCACGACGGTGAAAAGTTAGACGCCGCCGCCGTCAAGTTCAACATCGAACGCCACAAGACCCTGCCTGGCTCTAACCGGCGCGGTGAACTGGCGCCGGTGACGTCGGTGGACGTGGTGGACGCGCTGACCGTGCGATTGAACCTGAACGCGCCCTTCACGCCGCTGCTTGCCGCACTGACCGACCGCGCCGGCATGATGGTCAGCCCGAAGGCCGCAACGGCAGCCGGCGACAAGTTCGGCCAGAAACCCATCTGCAGCGGCCCCTTCAAGTTTGCCGAGCGCGTGGCGCAAGACCGCATCGTGCTGGAGCGCTTTGACGGCTACTGGAACAAGTCAGCCATCCACTTCGCCAAGGTCACCTACACGCCCATCCCTGACGCCACCGTGCGCCTGGCCAACCTGAAGGCGGGGCAGTTCGACTTCATCGAACGCGTGGCCTCGTCCGACATTGAAAAACTGAAAGCCGACAAGAAGCTCAAGACCGCCAGCATCACCGAGATCGGCTACCAGGGCATCACCATCAACATCGGCAAGAGCGACAAGGCGCAGGCCAACCCGCTGGGCCGCGACCCGCGCGTGCGCGAAGCACTGGAACTTGCCATCGACCGCCAGGGCCTGGCCCAGGTGGTGATGGACAACGAAGCACTGGTCGGCAACCAGTGGGTGGCGCCCAACAACCCGTACTACGCCAAGGGCCTGCCGGTGCCCAAGCGCGACATCGCGAAGGCGCGCGCGCTGCTGAAGGAAGCCGGTGTCACGAACCCCAGCTTCACGCTGTTGACGCCCACCACGTCCGACGCGCAGCGGCTGGCACTGGTGGTGCAGGCAATGACGCGTGACGCGGGCTTCGACGTCAAGATCCTGTCCGCTGAATTTGCCACCAGCCTGAACATGGCCGACAAGGGCGACTTTGATGCTTACGTGCTGGCCTGGAGCGGCCGGCCCGACCCCGACGGCAACCTCTTCAGCTTCCATGCCTGCAAGCAGCCGCTGAACTACGCCGGGTACTGCAATGCAGAAACCGACGCGCTCATCAACCAAAGCCGCGGTGAACGCGACCCGGCCCTGCGCAAGAAACTCTTCGACCAGATTGCCGCGAGAGTGCTGAAAGAGCGACCGATCCTCTATGTCTACCACCGCAACTGGCTGTGGGCCTATACGCCCAAGTTGAGCGGCGTGCGGCAGATTCCGGACGGCCTGCTGCGGGTTAGCGGCTTGAAGCTGGCGCCTTGAGATGGTCGAGTTTTTGGCGTGGTCTGTCGGCTCAGGGGCGGTTCGGGTTGATGAGGTATTTGCCGCCGGTATTGCGCGGCCCGTAGAGCGCGATGTTGCTGAGTTGCAATGCCTCGCGCAGCGACAGCTCACCGGCGTAGTGACTCTTGAAGGTGGTCTTCAGCTCCGCCGCGACGCGTGCCTTCAGCAGCTCTGCTGCGGCCGGCCCGATCTTCTGCAGGAAGGGAAACAGCAGCCAGCCGCCCATGCCCCAGGTCATGCCGAAGTTGCGCACGATCTCGGTCGGGCTCATGTCCAGCCCGCCGTAGATGTACACCTGCTTCATCACGTTGGACCCGTAGCGGCTGTATTCCTTGGCGTTGCGGCTGATGGCCGCTTCCATGCCCGTCAGGATCTGCCCCGCCAGGCGCCCGCCGCCTGTGGCGTCGAAGGCGATGGTGGCGCCCGTGGCGGCCAGCGCGTCGGTCAGCTCTTCCATGAAGCGCAGAGAGTCAGTGCTGCAGACATGCGCCGCGCCCATGCCGCGCAGCAGGGCGGCCTGTTCGGGCTTGCGCACGATGTTGACCAGCGCGATACCGTCTTTCAAGCAGATGCGGTTCAGCATCTGGCCGAGGTTGGAAGCCGCTGCGGTGTGCACCAGCGCCGTGTGGCCTTCGCGCTTCATCGTTTCGACCATGCCCAGGGCGGTGAGCGGGTTGACGAAGCACGACGCGCCATCGACGGCGGTCGCACCGTCCGGCAGCAGCAGGCACTGCGCCACCGCGACGCAGCGGAACTGCGAATACATCGCACCGCCCAGCAGCGCCACGCGGCGCCCCAGCAGCGCTTGCGCGGCCGGCGATGCGCCGGCGGCCACCACCGTGCCCGCGCCTTCGTTGCCCACTGGCATCGACTCATCCATGCGTCCAGCCATGCCCTTCATGGCGGCCGGCGCGATGGGCGCGCTGACGACGGGTTGATCGGCGGTGCCCGAGGCCACGGCCCTGGCCATGTCGGCAGGGCCGAACAGCAGGCCCAGGTCCGACGGGTTCAGCGGTGCGGCTTCGACGCGCACCACCACTTCGCCATCGGCCGGGGCCGGCGTCTGAATCTGCGCCAGCGAGAGTTCAAGCTCGCCGCTGGCCTTGACGAGCGAACGGAGTTGAAGGCCTGTCATGGTGTGTCTCCTGCGGATGCGGCGGTGGGGCGGCAGTGTAGGCGTGATGCAGCGGGTGTTGCAGCGGGTGTTGCAGCGGGTGTTGCAGCGGATGTTGCAGCGGATGTTGCGGCGGACCTTGCGTGTTGCAGTACCTGATCAAGCGCATCGCCACCATCCTGCCGACACTGCTGTTTGTGTCGATGCTGGTCTTTGGCCTGCAGCAACTGCTGCCGGGTGACCCGGCCAAGATCCTGGCCGGTGAGGAACAGGACCCGACGGTGGTGGCCTATCTGCGCGAAAAGCTCCACCTGGATGAGCCGCTGCCGATGCGCTATGCCTACTGGATTGGTGGTGTGCTGCGGGGCGACCTGGGCGAATCGGTGCGCACGCAGCAGCCGGTGCTGGACCTGGTGCTGCAAAAGCTGCCGGTGACGCTGGAACTGGCACTCCTGGCCTTTGCCATCGCGGTGCTGATCGGCGTGCCGGCGGGCATTGCCGCCGCCGTGGGCCGCGGCCGCTGGCCCGATGCGCTGGCCAACGGCTTTGCGCTGTGGGGCATCTCAACGCCCAACTTCTGGCTCGGCATCCTTTTCATCCTGCTGTTCTCGGTGCAACTGGGCTGGCTGCCGGCGTCGGGCTACATCAGCCCTTTTGAAGACCTCTCCGCCAACCTGGCCGCGATGATCATGCCGGCCTTCGTGCTGGGCAACGCCATCGCCGCCGTGCTGATGCGCCACACCCGCAGCGCGATGCTGCAGGTGTTGAGCTCGGACTACGTGCGCACCGCGCGCAGCAAAGGGTTGAGCGAGCGCGTGGTGGTCTTGAAACATGCCTTCAGAAATGCACTGACACCGGTGATCACGCTCGGCGCGCTGGAACTGGGCACGCTGCTGTCGGGCGCCGTGTTGACGGAGCAGGTCTTCACCATCCCCGGCTTCGGCAAGCTGGTGGTGGACGCCGTCTTCAACCGCGATTACGCCGTGGTGCAAGGCGTGGTGCTGGTGACGGCGACGGCCTACGTGCTGCTGAGCCTGCTGGCGGACCTGGCTTACTTTGCTGCCAACCCGAAGTTGCGGCAATCATGAACACCGCCACCGCCACCGCCACCACCTCACCAAGGCCGGCGCTGAATTCCGGCCCCTGGCACCGCGCCGGCCGGCGCCTGCGGGCGCGGCGCAGCGCGATGGTGGGCGCTGCGGTGGTGCTGGGCTTCGTGCTGCTGGCCGTCTTTGCAGGCTTCATCGCGCCGCAGGACCCCATCGCTACCAGCTGGAGCGACATCCGCAAGGCGCCCTCGGCCGCGCACTGGTTCGGCACTGACGAGATCGGCCGCGATGTCTTCAGCCGCGTCATCTGGGGCACGCAGGCTTCGCTGCTCGCGGGCGTGGTGTCGGTGAGCATCTCGCTGGCGCTGGGCATTCCGCTGGGCCTGCTGGCGGGCTTCATGGGCGGCTGGGTGGACGCGCTCATTTCGCGAGTGACCGACGCTTTTCTGGCCTGCCCGTTCCTGATCCTGGCCATTGCCATGGCCGCTTTCCTGGGGCCGAGCCTGAGCAACGCAATGATCGCCATCAGCGTGTCGGCCACGCCTGTCTTCGTGCGGCTGACGCGCGCGCAGGTGTTGAACGTGAAGGTCGAGGAATACATCGAAGCCGCACGTGCGCTGGGGGCCACGCCGCTGCGCATCGTGCTGCGCCACATCCTGCCCAACGCCATGGCGCCGCTGGTGGTGCAGACCACACTGGCCATTGCCAGCGCCGTCATCGCCGAGGCCAGCCTGTCCTTTCTGGGCCTGGGCCAGCAGCCGCCCGCGCCCAGCTGGGGCAGCATGCTCAACACCGCCAAGAACTACGTCGACAACGCGCCGTGGATGGCGATCTGGCCAGGGGCTTCGATCTTTCTGCTGGTGCTGGCTTTCAACCTGCTGGGCGACGGCCTGCGGGACGCGCTGGACCCGCGGCAAGTGTGATCACGGCGTTGAAGCGGCCTTCGCGTGGGCGCAATCGGACCCGACGGCATACGGCTCGTTCAAGTCCTGCAGATTCGCCGATCAGGGCTGACCTGCTGCGGCGGCGCGCAGTTTGTCCTTCTTGCTGGGGCGGCGGCCCTTGATGCCGCCGTGCGGGTCGGCTTGCACCGCCATGGCGGACGACGCTTGCACCTTGGGCTCGAAGCCCGGCACCTGTTCACGCGGCACCCGCTGCGCCTGGCGCTTTTCGATCAGGCGGAAGTGGGCTTCGCTGCCCGGCGCGTCGGCCGCAATAAAGCTCACCGCCACACCTCGGGCGCCGGCGCGGCCGGTGCGGCCGATGCGGTGCGTGTAGTCCACGGCGGACCGCGGCAGGTCGTGGTTGACGACGGCCGGCAGGTCCACCACGTCGATGCCGCGCGCGGCCAGGTCCGTCGCCACCAGCACCGCCAGCAGGCCCTGGTGAAAGTCGGCCAGCACCTGGCTGCGCCGGCCCTGGCTGAGCTGGCCGTGCAGCGCCGCAGCGGGCAGACCGGCATGGCGCAGCTTGTCGGCCACCTGTTCGCTGGCATGCTGCGTGGCGACGAAGACAAGCACTCGCTGCCAGGCTTCGGTGGCGATGAGGTGGCGCAACAGCGGCGTGCGGCGCGCGCTGTCAACGACGATGGCGCGCTGATGAATGGCGCCTGGGGCTGCGTCCGCTTGGCCCGTATCCGCACGCCGCAGCAATTCCAGCCGCAAAGGATCGTGCAGCACCTGCTCTGCCAATGCCACCACGCTGCCCGGCAGCGTGGCCGAAAACAGCGCCGTCTGGCGCTGCGCCGGCACGGCAGCCAACAGTCGGCCCACTTCGTCGGCAAAACCCAGGTCCAGCAAGCGGTCGGCTTCGTCCAGCACCAGCAGCTGCAGGTCGCGCAAGTGCAGCGCGTTCTGCGCCAGCAGGTCCAGCAGCCGCCCGGGTGTGGCCACCACCCAATGCGCGCCGCCACGCAGCGCCATCATCTGCGGGTTGATCGACAGGCCGCCCACCGCCACCACGCACTTCAGCTCGGGCGCCAGACGACGGCCGACACTGGCGATCTGCTGCGCCAGTTCACGCGTTGGGGCCAGCACCAACGCGCGCAGCAGGCGCGGCTTTTGATCGACTGAAGCCGGCGCCATGCCTTGCAACAGCCGTTGCAGCACCGGCAGCAGATACGCCGCCGTCTTGCCGGTGCCTGTGGGCGCCAGCGCCAGCACATCGCGGCCCTGCAGCAGCGCGGGGATGGCAGCCGCCTGCACGGCGGTGGCATCGGCCCAGCCGGCATCGGCAGCGGCTTGCGCCAACGGCGGCAGCAGGCCAAGGCTTTGCAACGTCTGGGCGGGATGTTCTTGTGGTTCAGGCAAAAAACTCATGCGCAGCAGGATAGCCTGTGCGAAGCGATGGACCCCGACCGACACCGTCAACGACCGCTGTGCGCGCGCTGCCAGCGCCCGCTGCGCGCCTGCCTGTGCCGCTGGGTCACGCCCACTGTCAATGGCGTGCCGCTGCGGGTGCTGCAGCATCCGCTGGAGCAAGGCCATGCCAAAGGCAGCCTGCCTTTGCTGCGCCTGAGCCTGTCGGACTGCCGCGTCGACATTGCAGAAGTGTTCAGCGCCGACCAGCAGGCGCGCTGGCAGCAACCGGGCACCTGGCTGCTGTATCCGCGCGCTGCCGCAGGCGAAGAGGCACTGCCTGCACCCGGCGATGTGCGGCAGCTGGTGCTGCTGGACGGCACCTGGCGCAAGACGCGCAAGCTGCTGCAGCTGAACCCGATGCTGAAGACGTTGCCGCGCTTTGCGCTGCCCGCGCCGCCGCCGTCGCGCTATGCCATTCGCAAGGCGCAGCAGCCCGATCAGCGTTCCACGCTCGAAGCCGCCTGCCTGGCGCTGGGCGCGCTGGAGCAAAGGCCGGCGCACTACGCGCCGCTGCTGCAGGCCTTCACCCGCTGGGTCAGCGCGCAGGCTGCGCTGAAGTCGATCAAGCCTTCGTGAGCCGGAATCCTGCGTCCACCAGCAGCACTTCGCCGGTGGTCTTGGCCGCGCCGGCGCCCAGCCACCAGGCGGCATCGGCCACGTCATCGGGCTCGATCGTGGCGGCCAGCGCGGCGGTGTCGCGCCACAGGTCGGCCTGCTGCGCATAGCGCGCTTCGCCCAGCCCTGCCATCAACCAGGGGGATTCGACAAAACCCGGTGCGATCGCATTGACGCGCACCGCCGGCGAAAGCGCACGCGCCAGCCCCACCGTCAGCGCATTCAGCGCGCCCTTGCTGGCCATGTAAGCCAGCGAAGAGCCGCGCCCCATGATCGACGCGACTGACGAGATGTTGACTATGGCACCGCCCGGCGGCGCCTGCAGCAGTGGCGCGAAGGCGCGCGACAGTTGGTAGGCGCCGATGACGTTGACGGCATAGATGGCCTGGAAGTCTTCAGCGCTCAAGCCATCCAGGTTCTTCAGCGCCACGAACTTGGTGGTGCCGGCGTTGTTGACCAGCACGTCGGCGCGGCCGAAGTGGGCTTCGACCTCGGCCGCCAGACGGCGGCAGTCGGCGTCATCGGCCACATTCGCGCGCACCACCAGCGCTTGCACGCCCGCATGAGCGCCAAGCGCACGGCACTCCAGCGCCACGGCCTCGGCCGGTTCGGCCTGGCGCGAATAGTTGATGACCACATCCCAGCCCTCGCGCGCATAGCGCCGCACGGTGGCCGCGCCGATGCCCGACGATGAACCGCTGACCACACACACCTTGCGTTCCTGCATGCCGCGCTCCTGTGGATTTCGTGATCGATGGTAGCCGGCCAGGGACAGGTCCGAAAACGGCGAGCTTGAACGGGACACGAACCTATGATCCAGCGCATGGTCCTCGACCCCGACTCTGCCTACCTGGCCGTCAAGGCGCGTGATGCGCGCTTTGACGGGCGCCTCTTCATCGGCGTCACCAGCACCGGCGTTTATTGCCGCCCGGTGTGCCGGGTGCGCTGCCCCAAACGCGAGAACTGCCGCTTCTTCGACACCCGCGCGCAGGCCGAAGCCGCTGCCTTCAGGCCGTGCATGAAGTGCAGGCCCGAGATCGCGCCGGGCCTGTCGCAGATGGATTCGTCGCGCAGCCTGGCCGACACGGCAGCGCGCTTCATCGAACACGCCGTGCACAGCGCCGAAACGGTCAACATCCCAGAAGTGGCTGCGCGCCTGGGCGTGACCGACCGCCACCTGCGCCGCATCTTCCAGGCCACGCACGGTGTGGCGCCGCACGACTACCTGACGACGCAGCGCCTGCTGCTGGCCAAGCAGTTGCTGACCGACACCACGCAGCCGGTGACGCAAGTGGCCTTGGCCAGCGGCTTTGAAAGCCTGCGCCGCTTCAACGCGGCTTTTGTCGAGCGCTACCGCTTCAACCCGACGCGGCTGCGGCGTGAAGGATCGCAAGCCTCCAGGGCCCAGAGCGCGACGGCCTTGCGCCTGGCGTATCGGCCGCCCTACGACGTGGAAGCGATGCTGCGGTTCTTTGCCATGCGCCAGGTTCAGGGCGTCGAACAAGTTGAAGGCCTGACGCTGCGCCGCACCGTGGGCTGGCTGCACCGCGGGCAGCGCATCACGGGCTGGGTCAGCAGCACTTTTGTGCCTGACCGCCATGAGGTGCATGTCAACGCGTCGACCAGCCTGTCGCCCGTGCTGGGCGCCGTGATGCAACGCGTGCGCCACAGCCTGGACCTGGACGCCGACCCGGCGCTCATCGACCCCGTGCTGGCGCTGCTGCCGGTGCCGTTGCGCCCGGGCACGCGCTTGGCCGGGGTGATGGATGGCTTCGAGGGCGCACTGCGCGTGATCCTGGGCCAGCAGGTCACCGTGAAAGCCGCGCGCACGCTGGTGCAGCGCTTGGTGGACCGTTTTGGCGAACCCATCGACACGCCCTTTGCGGCGCTGACGCATGTCTTCCCCAGCGCCGAAGCGATCGCTGCCGCGGACCCCGAAGTGGTGGGCAAGCTCGGCATCGTGCGCCAGCGCGTGAAGGCCTTGCAGGCGCTGGCAGCGGCGGTGGTGGACGGTACGTTGACCCTGCAGCGGGTCGCGCCGCTGGAAGAAACGTTGAAAACCCTTCGAGCGCTGCCCGGTGTGGGTGAATGGACAGCGCAGGTCATCGCGATGCGCGCACTCGCTTGGCCCGACGCGTGGCCAGCAGCCGACATCGGCCTGATGAATGCACTGGGTTCCTCGAACCCGGGCGCGCCCCGCCATCTGGCCCGCGAGGCCCGACACATCACCGCCCTGGCCGAGCCCTGGCGGCCCTGGCGCGCCTATGCCGTGATGCGGCTTTGGCACCACCTGGAGACACCCGAATGAAGGCATCTTTTGTCGCGCAGTCGCGCATCGACACACCCCTGGGGCCGCTGACGCTGGCGGCCACACCGCAGGGCTTGGCGGGTGCGTGGTTTGACGGCCAGGCCCATCACCCGGGTGTGCTGGAAGCACCCGTCGATGGACAACAGCGTTGGCTGATGCAGGCTGCACAGGAACTGGACGACTACTTCGCCGGCCGGCGGCGCAGCTTCGGCGTGCCGCTGGACCCGCAGGGCACCGCCTTCCAGGCCAGCGTGTGGCTGGCACTGCGGCGCATCGCTTGCGGTCAGTTGCACAGTTATGGCGCCATCGCAGACGAGATCGGCCGCCCGGCTGCGGCGCGCGCGGTGGGCGCGGCAGTGGGGCGCAATCCGATCTCCGTCATCGTGCCCTGCCACCGCGTCGTCGGGCGTGACGGTTCACTCACGGGTTATGCCGGTGGCCTGCCGCGCAAGGAAGCGCTGCTGAGGTTGGAAGGCGCGAGGCTGGAAGTCCCCCTGACTTGAACAAGCGCGACCTGACTGAGCTGACGCTGCTTGCAGCACTGTGGGGCGCAGCCTTCCTCTTCATGCGCCTGGGCGCGGCCGAATTCGGGCCCGCCGTGCTGGCCTTTCTGCGTGTGGGCGGTGCCGCGCTGCTGCTGGTGCCGCTGCTGCTGGCGCGTGGCGAAGGGCCCGCGCTACGCCAGCATTGGCGCGTCATTGCGGTGGTGGGCGTCGTCAACTCGGCCTTGCCCTTTACGCTTTTCATGGTGGCGTCGCTGGCGCTCAGCGCCGCGTTGATGGCGGTGTTCAACGCCACGGCGCCCATCTGGACAGCGCTGGTTGGCTGGCTGTGGTTGCGCGACACGCTGTCGCGGTCGCGCTGGCTCGGCCTGGCGATCGGCATCCTGGGTGTCGTCGGCCTGTCATGGGGCAAGGCCGACTTCGAGGCTGGCGCGCAGGGTGTCAGCCCGGCCTGGGCCATCGCAGCGTGCCTGCTGGCGTCGCTGTTCTACGGCATCGCCGGCAATCTGTCGCGCAAGTTTCTGGCCGGGGTGCCACCCTTGGCAGTGGCCGCCGGCAGCCAGCTCAGCGCGGCGCTCTTCCTGCTGCTGCCGGCGTTGTGGCTGTGGCCCGCCATGCCGCCAAGCGCCAGCGCCTGGGCCGCCGCGGCCGCGCTGGCCGCGGGCTGCACGGCACTGGCCTACATACTGTACTTCCGCCTCATTGCGCATGCGGGCGCGGCCAACGCGGTGTCGGTGACCTTCCTCATACCCGCTTTCGCCATGCTTTGGGGCTGGATGTTTCTGGGTGAAATGCCCACCGTCACGATGCTGATCGGGTGCGCGGTCGTCCTGTTGGGCACCGCACTGGCGACGGGCGTCATCAGACCAACAAAACGGCCACCGTGAAACCACGGTGGCCGTTGATCACACCGGGATCCCGTCAGCGAAAGCGAGACTGCGGCACCGTGGCCAATTCACCCGGCAGCGAGCCGATGTACTTGGCCAAAGCCTTCAACTCAGACCGGCTGAACTGTTTGACCTGGCCCGCCATGATGGCGTTGCTGCGGCCCACCTGCGGGTTGCCCTGCACGCTGTAGGCATGCAGCGCCACGGCCAGGTAGTCTGCGTGCTGGCCGGCAATCTTCGGGTAGCCGGGGTCGATGGGCTTGCTGAAGTTGGCGCCGTGGCACGACGAGCAGGCGCCCTTGGTCAGCAGCGCGGCCACGTCGGCCGGCGGTGCAGCGGCGGGCGCGTCGGCCACCGGCTTGACCATCTGCGCATTCTGCTTCTCGTAGTAGGCCGCCAGGTCGGCCATGTCAGTGTCGCTCAGCGACCCGGCAATGCCGCGCATGGTGGGGTGCTTGCGTTCGCCTTTCTTGTAGGCAGTGAGCGACGAGACGATGTACTTGGCGCCCTGGCCCGCAATCATCGGCACCTTGTGGATCTCTGGAAAGCTGGCCTGGTAGCCCACGATGCCGTGGCAGCCGATGCACATGGCGGCCTTCTTTTCGCCAGCCGCCGCATCCTGGGCGTGGGCGATGCTGAAGTTGCCAAATAAAGCCACCAGGGCGGCAAGGATGGAGGTGGTCGCTGTGCGCATCATCTGGAAGAGCTTGTAGGTCGGAAAGGTTTCCGATTATAGGGTGCCCCTTATACTGGTTTGAGCATCCCTTTCACAGGCGTAAACCGCCTGCCGCACGATGAAATTCCAAGGCTCTGACCAGTACGTCGCCACGCAGGACCTGATGCTGGCGGTCAACGCCGCCGTCACGCTCAAGCGCCCCTTGCTCGTCAAGGGCGAACCCGGCACCGGCAAGACGATGCTGGCCGAAGAAGTGGCGCGCGCGCTGGACATGCCGCTCTTGCAGTGGCACATCAAGAGCACCACCAAGGCGCAGCAGGGCCTGTATGAATACGACGCCGTCAGCCGCCTGCGTGACAGCCAGCTGTCAGGCATCGAAGGCGGGGAAAAGGTCAAGGACATCCACAACTACATCGTCAAGGGTGTGCTGTGGCAGGCCTTCACGGCCGACAGGCCGGTGGCGTTGCTGATCGACGAGATCGACAAGGCCGACATCGAATTCCCCAACGACCTGCTGCGTGAAATCGACCGCATGGAGTTCTATGTTTACGAGACGCGCGAACTGGTGCGCGCGGTGCACAGGCCGGTGGTGTTCATCACCAGCAACAACGAAAAGGAACTGCCAGACGCGTTCCTGCGCCGCTGCTTCTTCCACTACATCAAGTTCCCCGACGCCGACACGATGCGGGCCATCGTCGACGTGCACTTCCCGGGTTTGAAGAAAGAGCTGCTGGCCACCGCGCTGAAGACCTTCTTCGACATCCGCAACCTGCCGGGCCTGAAGAAGAAACCCAGCACCAGTGAGCTGCTGGACTGGTTGAAACTGCTGGTGGCCGAAGACATCCCGCTGGACGTGCTGCAGAGCAAGGACGACAAGGTCGCGATCCCGCCGCTGGTGGGCGCACTCTTGAAGAACGAACAAGATGTGACGCTGTTCGAGAAGCTCGTCTTCATGCAGAAGCACAACCGGTGAATTTGGCCCACCCCCGAAGCGACCTGCGGTCGCTGCCCCCTCAAGGGGGCCGCGCCCGGACACAAACGGTCCAATGGACCTTTAGTGCCTGGCGAGGAGCTGGGCCACTTGGCCCAGCGCGGCCTGCAAGGCACGCTGGTGGCCCGGCGGAGCCGGTTCCACGGCGGCTACTGGGTCGCGTGAACTTGGAAGACTGCTGACATGGCCTGGCCTGAACCCGTTGCGCTGAGCGGGCCGCACGCCACCTTGAGGCCGCTGTCATCCGACCATCACGACGCCCTGTGCGCCGCCAGTGACGACGGTGAACTCTGGCGCCTCTGGTACACCGCCGTGCCCTCGCCTGCCGGCATGGCGGCAGAAATCAAGCGTCGGCTTGCTCTGCAGGCGGCAGGCTCGATGCTGCCGTTCACGGTCTTTGACGGCACAGGTCGGGTGGTCGGCATGACGACCTGCATGAACATCGACGCCACCCACAAACGCGTCGAAATCGGCAGCACCTGGACGGCACAGAGCGCGCAGCGATCGCCGCTGAACACGCAGTGCAAACGGCTGCTGCTGGGCCATGCCTTCGAGACGCTGGACTGCATCGCCGTTGAATTCCGCACCCACCGCCTGAACACGCAAAGCCGGCGCGCCATCGAGCGCCTGGGCGCGCAGCTCGACGGCGTCCTGCGCGCCCATTCACGTGCCAGTGACGGCAGCGTGCGCGACACCGCCGTGTACAGCATCACCGCCGCCGAATGGCCGGCAGTGCGGTCGCACCTTGACTGGCAATTGATCAAACCGCGCTGAAAAAGAAGGAGCCTTTTTGCATGGCCAAGAAGAAGAACATCACGGTCGAAGACCTGTGGCAGATCGAACGCCTTGGCACGCCCAGCTTGAGCCCCGACGGCGCGCAGGCCGTCACCACGCTGTCGCGCCATTCCATGGATGACAACAAATCGTCGTCGGCGCTGTGGCTGCTGTCCACGCTGGGCGGCGCGCCGCGGCTCTTGACCACCGGCGGCGAGAAAGACAGCCAGCCGCGCTGGGGCCCGCACCGCAAGGACGGCACCGAGCTCATCGCCTTCACCGCCAAGCGCGAGCAGGAAGGTGCCAAGGACACCGAAAGCCAGCTGTACGTGATTGCGCCCGACGGCGGCGAAGCGCGCCGGGTGACCGACGTGGCCACCGGCGTCGAAGGTTTCCGCTGGTGCCCGGACGGCCAGCGGCTGGTCTTCATCTCCTGGGTCTGGCCCGAACTGAAAGGCGCCAAGGCCCAAGCCCGGCAGCACAAGGCCTTCACCGATCGCAAGGAAACGGGCTACGCCACCAGCGAATCGCAGTACCGCCATTGGGACCGCAACCTGCCGATGGGACGGGTGCCGCACCTGCATCTGCTGGAGTTGAGCAAGAGCGGGCCGGCGAAGGTGCGCGACCTCTTTGAGGGCACATCCTATGAACTGGGCCGTGCCGACCCCAACGCCCAACACTTCGACATCTCGCCCGATGGCAAGCGCATCGTCTTCGCCTTTGACCCGGCGCCCGAGAAGCGTGCCGATGGCCGCTTTGCGCTGGCCGAGATGGACATCCGCTCGGGCGAGACGACGGTGATTGCGCGCGACGCCGAATGGGATTTCGGCACGCCGCGGTACAGCCCCGACAGCGGGCCTGACGGCGCCCGCATCGCCTTCACCGCCAGCCACGTCGGCCGCAAGCACACGATGCCTTCCTTGCTGGCGATCTGGACCCGTGATGGGCGCGGTTCAGGCGGCCGCTGGGAAGCCATCAGCGAACAGTGGGACCACGCGGTTCACGCGCCGTTGCGCTGGGAAGACGACGGCGAAGCCCTGCTCTTCTGCGCCGAGCAGAAAGGCCGCACGCACCTGTGGCGGTTCGACGTCGCCGACCGCCGCGCCGAAGTGGTGGTGGCTGGCGGCTGGGTCAGCGGCTTCGACAAGGCAGCGGGCACACTCGTCACGGTGGCCGATTCAGCACTGCACCCCAGCCGCATGCACGCCCACGCGCCGGGTGCCAAGCCGCTGCGCATCGAGAGCTTCAACGACGCACTGCTGGCCACGCTGGCCGTGGGCCGCGTCGAGGAAGTCTGGGTCAAGGGCGCCAACCCGCTGACCGAAAAACGTGGCAAGGGCGGCGACGATGTTCAGATGTGGCTCGTCTACCCGCCCGGCTTCGACGCAAAGAAGCAATACCCGGTGATGCACAACATCCACGGCGGCCCGCACACCGGCCCCGGGGACAACTGGCACTATCGATGGAACACCCAATTGTTCGCAGCGCAGGGTTACATCGTCGCCAGCGTCAACTACCACGGCTCTTCGGGCTTTGGCTATGCCTTCCTGGACAGCATCACGCACCGCTGGGGCACGCTGGAGCTGCAGGATGTGGAAGCGGGCACCGACTGGCTGCTGAAGAAGCCATGGGTCGATGCAGGCCGCATCTTCGCCACTGGCGGCAGCTATGGCGGCTTCATGGTGGCGTGGATGAACGGCCACGTGAAGCCGGGGCGCTACCAGGCCTATGTCTGCCACGCCGGCTGCTTTGACTGGGTGGCAATGTTCGCCGACGACGCCTGGAGCTGGCATGCCAAGGAACTGGGCCACTGGTACTGGGACGACATGGCCAGGGTGCATGCCCAAAGCCCGCACGCCTATGCCGCCAAGATGAGCACGCCCACACTCATCATCCACGGCGCACTCGACTACCGGGTGCCCGACGGCCAGGGCCTGGCCTACTACAACACGCTGAAGGCGCGTGGTGTGGACGCGCGGCTGTTGTGGTTTCCGGATGAAAACCACTGGATCCTCAAACCCCGCAACAGCCGGCTCTGGTACGGCGAGTTCTTTGGCTGGCTGAAGCGGCACGATCCGAAGGCTGCGCGCCAGGCCAAGATCACGCGCCCTTGATGCGCACGGTGAAGGTGACTGAATAGCTGCCGCCGTCGCCGCTGAAGATCAGCGGTGTCAGCGGCGTTTCCACGGTGACCAGGGGCACGACGAAGCTGCGCGTCTGGATATATTCGTCGTTGGCCAGTGACGCCTGCAGCAGCGTGGCCATCTTGCCGCGCATCACCTGCTGCAGCTGGGTGCTGGTGAGGTTGGCCCAGGTGCCGCCGCCATACACCATCCACTGCGTCAGGATCATGGTCTGCAAGAAGCCGCCGCTGGGCAGGTCGGGGTCCCAGTCTTCTTCAACCAGCGTCGCAAAGACGAAGTAGCCACCGGCCTCGGCCTCGCTGATGATCCACCGCAGGTCCTTTTTCGTGCCGCTGTGGAAGGCTTCGTCCCAGTCGGCGTCGCGCAGGCGGAACAGCTTGCCACTGGCCGGCACGCCCGGGTTGGTGCTGCGCAGACCCATGAAGACCATCAGATAGGGACTGTCGCCGCCGTCTTCGTCGGTCTCGATGTTGCACTTGATCCGGGTCAGCATGAGTTGTCGGGTTGGCATTGGGGGCTCCAGGCACGCGGCGGGGCAGCACCGCGCACGCGCCATGCGTAGAAAGGTTGCTGCCGGGGCGGTCAGCCTAGCCCCGACGGGGTGGTGCGCCCAGCCCCTAGAGCGCAGGGTGCAAGTGACAGCGGCGACAATGCGCGGGTTCAGACGCCAGGGGCACGGCCATGCTCATCAACTTCTTCTACACGCTGCGCGCCGCCAAGCTCAAGGTCTCCGTCAAGGAATACCTGACGCTGCTGGAAGCGATCCAGGCCGGCGTCATCGACGACGACGGCGGGCCCACGGTCGACAAGTTCTACTACCTCGCCCGCACGTCGCTGGTGAAGGACGAAACGCAGTTTGACAAGTTCGACCGCGCCTTTGCCGCCTATTTCAAGGGCGTTGAACTGCTGACCGACTTCACGCAGGACGTGCCGCTGGACTGGCTGCGCAAGACACTGGAGCTGGAACTCAGCCCCGAGGACAAGGCCAAGATCGACAAGATGGGTTGGGACGAGTTGATGGCAACGCTGAAGAAGCGTTTTGAAGAGCAGAAAGAACGCCACGAAGGCGGCAACAAGATGATCGGCACCGGCGGCACCAGCCCCTTCGGCGCGTACGGCGTCAACCCGCAGGGCATCCGCATCGGGCAAGACAAGGGCCGCAACAAGAGTGCCGTGAAGGTCTGGGACCAGCGCGCCTACAAGGACTACGACGACACCAAGGAACTGGGCACGCGCAACATCAAGGTGGCGCTGCGCCGCCTGCGCCGCTTTGCGCGCGAAGGCGCGGCCGATGAGCTGGACCTGGACGACACCATCCACTGCACCGCGGCCAACGCCGGCCTGCTGGACATCAAGATGGTCCCGGAACGCCACAACAAGGTGAAGGTGCTGCTGCTCATGGACGTGGGCGGCACGATGGACGAACACATCCACCGCGTCGAGGAACTTTTCTCGGCCGCCAAGACCGAATTCAAGCACCTGGAGTTCTACTATTTCCACAACTGCGTCTACGACTTCATGTGGAAGAACAACAAGCGCCGCTACAGCGAAAAACACGCCACTTGGGACGTGATCCGCAAGTACAACAAGGACTACAAATTGCTGTTCGTGGGCGACGCGACGATGAGCCCGTATGAGATCCTGCAGCCCGGCGGCAGCGTGGAATACAACAACGAAGAAGCCGGCGTTGACTGGCTGCAGCGGTTGATGAATGCGTTCCCCAAATTCGCCTGGATCAACCCGGAACCGCAAGGCGTGTGGCAGTACC
>JANMKK010000172.1:0-4478 GCA_031372005.1 Rubrivivax sp. | reverse complement strand
CGACCCAGAGCCGCCACTCGCCGGCCTGCGAAGCGGACCACCCGCGGGCCACGAGAACCGCTTGGGACCGCTAGGAAGGTAACCGTGCCGTAAGGTGGGCTGAAAGCAGCCAGCGACCGTTGCGCTTCTCGAAGATGTTTGTGGTCAGCGCCGTGTAGCTGACCGTCTCACCTGTCTTGCGCCTGCCGCTAACGATCTCGGTCCCGGAGACCCAGCCAACGTCGTCGCGGACCACTGCCTGCGGGCTTTCGAGCTTCACCGACAACTCGCCAAACCGCTCGGCGACGGACTGCCAACTCTTGCGCACCGCGTCCCATCCGAAGGTGATTTGTCGGGCGCTCGGGTGGATCGCCATCGCATGCGGCTCCTGCAACGACAGTGCCTCGATCGCCGCGATGTCGAGCCGCGAAACCGCCTCATCGAAGGCGCGGTTTGCCGCTGTGAGTTCCTCGCCGGAAGACGACCTCTGGGCAGTCGAGTCACCAGCCCACAAGGCAGCCACTGCAAGTGCGGGTATTGCGCCAAGAACGCTACGTCGATCATGTGCCATGCTTTGCTCCATGTTAAAAGTGCACCCCAGTATTAGGTGAAGCAGTCATGTCAACCACGTCTAAATCCGCACGGGCGATAGTCAATTTCGGCTGACATCTCATGCTTAAGGGTTTCCCCAAAATTCAGAGTGTCGGGTACTCGAACCCGCGTCGGCCTGAGTTCGACATCGAAGTCATGCGCTTGTCGGAGTTGTTCGGCCGAGTTGATCAGGCTCACTTCGGGCCGCCGCAGCGGCCCCAGTTTCACTTGCTGTTCCTTGTGACGAGGGGGCGAGGACGCCATCTGATTGATTTCCGCATCCACCCTTGCCGACCGGGCACCGTACTGCACGTCCGTCCCGGACAGGTGCAGCAGTACCTGGGCGACCACACGTTCGAGGCAATCGTTGTGCTGTTCTCGCGGGTGTTTGTGTTGCCGGACCTTGCGCTTGCGAAGCTCAGTGGCTTGGACAGCTTGATCGATCACGTGTTGCCGACAGGTGTGCTGCAAGCCACCGGCGAAGGATCGCGGCTGGCGGCGAAGGACTTCGAACGGCTAGCCGACGAGTACGGCCGCACTGATGGAACGCTGCTTGGGGTCCGCATCATCCAACACTTGCTGAATATATTGCTGCTGCGCCTGGCGACCTTGACCACGTCAGGGGAGCACGACGCGGTCCCGTTCACCGCAGCCTCACGCACGGTTGCCCGTTTCCAACGTGAGCTCGAACGGCGTCTTGGTCAGAGCACCCGCGTCGACGACTTCGCGCGCTGGCTAGGCTGTTCAACAAAGACCTTGCGCACCAGCTGCAAAACGATGCGGGGGCTCGGCCCGAAAGCGATGATTGAGCAGCGGCTCGTGCTCGAAGCTCAACGGATGCTGGCTCACACAGCACTGCCGGTTGAACGGATCGGTGCCGAACTCGGCTTTAGCGAACCAGCGAACTTCGCCCGCTTGTTCAGGCGCTTCGCCGGAACGAGTCCTGGCCGGTTTCGGATGGCGCATTCTGGTTTGTGAGATGCGGCTCGACGTCGCAGTGTCCACTGGTTGCTTCGGCGACTAGCGTTGATCGGCAACTCTTGACCGGTCGCGAGGGTCGGCTGTCGGACTCCATCTGCGACCGTCTGAAAATGGCCGACAGTGTGAGACCGACCCCTGGCGAAGCGGACACTGCCCGCGCAGGCATGTGCCATGGCTTCAAGCACACCGCACTAGGAACGCAGCCGGCGCAGCGCCCTTTCCTGATCGGGCAGGCAGCATTCGCAAGACCAGGCCCTGTTTGCATCGCGCGGCGTCGTGGTGGCAAGGCCGGTGAACAAGCCTTTCGCTGGACGACCCGCCGAGCCCGCGCGCAACAGCGGCGCCACCGCTGCCAGCGCGTGTTGCACCCGGGCTTCGCCCGCGCCGCTGACCACCGCGTAGTCGATGTTCTGCAGCTGCATCAGCTCGCGCAGCGCGGCATCCACCGGCCCCTGCACCTGCGGCCCTTCGCGCTGCAGGCCGTCGGCCACCCAAGGCAGGTCGATGGCGGTCAGCAGCGTGGCGGCCATGCTGCGGCGGTGCAGCGTTGCTGCGCGTTCGTCCAGGCTGCGGTCGTTGAAGACGATGCGGCTGTAGACCGCCGTCATCAGCGCGGTGGTGTCGCAGACCACGATGTCGTGGGCGGCGGCGGCCGCGTCGATGCGTTCATGCTGGGCGCGCAGGATGCTGGCCTGCTCATGGACGCGTGGCGTGCGGCCGCTGCGTTCGCACCATTCGCGCAGCAGTTCAGGCACCCAGGCCACGCGGCGGCCGGTATCTGCCGCCAGGCGTGTCGCCAGCGCAGCAGCCAGCGTCGTCTTGCCGGTGCTCTCGGCGCCGACGATGGCGATGGTGATGGCGACACTCAGCGCTTCAGGCATGGGCGCCACCTTCAGCCGCGATCCGTCGCTTTGCGCTGCCAGGCCTGCCAGCCCACGACAGACAGCACCGCAAAGACACCGTACAACACGACAGTCAGCCACAAGCCCTTGTAGGCAAAGAGAGCCACGCTGACGATGTTGACCGCCAGCCAGACGGCCCAGTTGTCGACGAACTTGCGGCCCAGCAGGACCTGCCCGGTGACGCTGGCGGCGGTGGGCAGTGCGTCCAGAAAGGGCACGTCGCTGTCGGTGCCGTGTTTGAGCAGCAGGCCCAGCAGCGGCCATGCGGCCAGCGTGGCCGCCGCCGCCCACAGCCGCTGGCGCGGCAGCAGGTGCCGCACCGGCAAAGGCACACCCGTGTTGGTGGTGCCGCGCAGCCATTGCCACCAGCCCCACAGCGCCAGCGCCACGAAGACCCCTTGCAGCGACGCTTCACCGTACAGCTTGCTGTCCGCGAACAGCAGCGCGTAAAGCAGTGAACTGCTGATGGCCAGCGGCCAGCCGACCGGGTTGACGCGCAGGTTGGCCCACACCATCAGAAGCGCCAGCCCAAAGGCCACGATCTCCAGCGCCGTTACCGGCGAGCCAAAGAGCGTGCAGGCGGGCAGCAGGGCAGGGCGTGCCGCCTGCAGCAAGCCGTCAAGCAGTGCGATGCTCACTGCTTCTTCGCCGTCACCTGGACCAGGATCTCGTCGGGCCGCACCATCCCGAGTTCAGCGCGCGCCTTTTCCTCGACCATCTCCAGCCCGTCCCGGAGGTCACTCACTTCGGCGGCCAGGCGCGCATTGCGGTCACGCACTTGCATGTTGGCTGCGCGTTGCGCGTCCAGCTGCTTCTGCAGCCCCATCACGTAGGGCAGGTTGCCCTTGCCCAGCCACAGGTCCCCCTGCACCACCACGAGCAGGCCGGTCAGGATGATTGGTGCCCACTTCATGGCCGGGGCTTTCAGATCACTTCAGGTTGCGAAATGCCGCGCGGCCGGGGTAGCTGGCGATATCGCCCATGTCTTCTTCGATGCGCAGCAATTGGTTGTACTTGGCCATGCGGTCGCTGCGGCTGAGTGAACCGGTCTTGATCTGGCCGGCGTTGCTGCCCACCGCGATGTCGGCAATGGTGTTGTCTTCGGTTTCGCCGCTGCGGTGGCTGATCACACTCGTCCAGCCCGCGCACTTGGCCATCTCGATGGCCGCAAAGGTCTCGGTCAGCGTGCCGATCTGGTTGATCTTGATGAGGATCGAATTGGCCACGTTCTCGGCAATGCCGCGCTGCAGGATCTTGGTGTTGGTGACGAAGAGGTCGTCGCCCACCAACTGCAGCTTCTTGCCCAGGCGGTCGTTCAAGTGCTTCCAGCCTTCCCAGTCGCCCTCATGCATGCCGTCTTCGATGCTGATGATGGGGTACTTGTCGGCCCAGGTGGCGAGGATGTCGGTCCACTCGGGCGCGCTCAGCTGCAGGCCTTCGCTCTCGAGGTGGTACTTGCCGTCTTTGAAAAACTCACTCGCCGCGCAGTCCAGGCCCAGCGCGATCTGCGTGCCTGCCGTGTAGCCGGCCTTGTCGATGGCTTCCAGGATCAGCTGGATCGCGGCTTCGTGGTTGGCCACATTGGGCGCGAAGCCGCCTTCGTCGCCCACGCTGGTGGGCATGCCCTTGGCGTCGATGATCTTCTTCAGCGCGTGAAACACCTCGGCGCCGTAGCGCAGCGCTTCGCGGAAGGTGGGCGCACCCACCGGGATGATCATCAGCTCTTGCAGGTCGAGGTTGTTGTTGGCATGCGCGCCGCCGTTGATGACGTTCATCATCGGCACCGGCAGGCTCATGCGGCCCATGCCACCCAAGTAACGGTACAGCGGCAAGCCACTTTCTTCGGCTGCGGCCCGCGCCACGGCCATGCTCACCGCCAGCGTAGCATTGGCGCCCAGGCGGCCCTTGTTGTCGGTGCCGTCCAGGTCGATCAGCGTCTTGTCCAGGAAGGCCTGTTCCGACGCGTCCAGCCCCATGATCGATTCGCTGATCTCGGTGTTGATGTGCTCCACCGCGCGCAGCACG
>JANMKK010000167.1:0-1586 GCA_031372005.1 Rubrivivax sp. | reverse complement strand
CATGCCAAGGCCAAGCCGATGGCGCAGCAGGTGGACGGCCTGGCGTTGGTCGTGGCACTGGTGTGGGCCGCGCTGGCAGCTGCCGTGGCATCGTTGTACTTGCCGGTCAGCGCTTTGGCTGTCGCCGCAGCCGCGACAGTCGCGGTGACCCTGTGGATGGCGCGCTGGTTGCAGCAGCGCCTGGGCGGCTACACCGGCGATGCGCTGGGTGCCACGCAGCAGTTCAGTGAACTGGCGGTGTACCTGGCGCTGCTGGGCGTGCTGGCTGCGGGTTGACCGCTTGGTGCAGAACGCGGCTGAACTCTGGTGCTGGCGCCACCCGCCCGCGCGCGGCGCCAGCGGGCGCTGCATCGGCCGCACCGACTTGAGCGCCGACCCGCGCAAGGCCAAGCGCCTGGCCCACCGCATCCGCACCGCAGCGCGGCGCCATGAACTGCCCCATGCGGTGTGGGTGTCGCCGTTGCATCGCGCGCTGGCGGTTGGGCGCTGGTTGCAGCAGTGGGGCTGGCGCCTGCAGGTGGATGCGCGGCTGTGCGAGATGGACTTTGGCGTTTGGGACGGCAAGCCCTGGGCCGACGTGCCGTGGGCCGAAGTGGAAGCCTGGCAAGAAGACTTGTTGCACCACGCGCCGGGCGGCGGTGAAAGCCTGCAGCAGGTGGCTGCGCGGGTGCAGGCCTTTGTGGCGAATGTCGGACCCAGCCCGTGCCTGCTGGTCAGCCACGGCGGCTGGATCAACGCCTTGCTGCACGTGCCACCTGGCTTGCAGGAGCTGCCCGCCAATGCTTGGCCGCCGCCGCCGCGCCATGGGTCGCTGACACGGCTGGACATCGCAGGCTAGCCACGCCGCCTGGCAACGGCTGATCGCGCCCAATCGCGGTTCAGCGCGGCGGCGCTGCCATCTGTCGCAAGGGCCTCGCGCGGCGGTGCGGTACTGACGATAGTCACACCATCGAATCCCCGCCCGCACAGCCCAGTCCCGTAGGAGTCCATCATGCAACGCCGCCTGTCATCCCGCATTCTTTCCCTCTGCCTGGCTGCCACTTTCACACTGGCCATCCTGGGTGGCATTGACCATTTGTCGCAGCCCGACGAAGCCCCCGCGCAGTGGGCGCAGAGCACGTCCACACGCGCCTGACCGCCACATGAACGCGCTGCTGCTTTTTGTTGGCTGGTGCATTCTGTTTGTATTGGCATGGCCCATCGCGCTGCTGGCTTTGGTGCTGGCGCCGCTGGTGTGGTTGCTGTCGCTGCCACTGCGTTTGATCGGCATCACGGTGGGGGCTGTGTTTGCTTTGCTGGGGGCGTTGGTGATGCTGCCGGCGCGGCTGCTGCGAGGGCGGCGTTGAAGCAGCGTGCGGTGCAGTGCCTCGCGTCGGGCGGTGCCCGGCAGCGGCCCACGCTATGGCGGTCTTCGCTGCGCTACGACTGCGCTGCGCTGCTCAGCCTTGAGTCGTACCGCCCAACTCACTGCGCTCGCTTCGCTCTCTTCGTTCAAACAGTCGGCGTTAAGACAGATGTGGAGGCGCGCTGTGCGCGCCGACTCAAGGCCTGCGCTGCTCGCCGCCACAGAGTGGGCCGCTGCCGGG
>JANMKK010000134.1:0-6023 GCA_031372005.1 Rubrivivax sp. | reverse complement strand
ACCCGCGCAAGTTCGATGGCTACGCCCGCCACTGTTGGGGCATCACGGCGAGCGAAGGCCCGGGTCCTGGCGCCCTCAAGGTCGACGGCGTCGAGCGCCAGTTCTTCGACTACCTGGCACGCGGCGTGCCCTACGGCCCCGATGACGGCACCCTTGCACCCTGGGCCGTGGTGGCATCGCTGCCTTTCGCACCCGAGATCGTGTTGCCGGCCCTGGACTACTGCATTCACCAGGCCAAGTTGACCAAATTCAATTCCTACGGTTTCAAGGCCTCGTTCAACCCCTCGCACCCCGGTGAGCCGGGCAACCCCTACGGCTGGTGGGTGTCACCGTGGCACTTCGGCCTGAACCAGGGGCCAATCGTTTTGATGATCGAAAACCACCGCTCCGGCCTGTTGTGGCGATTGATGCGGGATTGCGCGCCGATCACCACCGGCCTGCTGCGCGCAGGTTTCACCGGCGGCTGGCTTGAAGACAAAGTGGCAACCGACCCAGCCACAGCCAATGGGTCGTTAGCGTTCAGCAGGAGAGCTCCATGACCATCGCCACTGTTTTGGGAACGCGCACGTCCAACAGCCGATACGGGCTGCCGCCCACGCTGCGAACCGCCCAGGCCGCCATCCAGTGGCCCGAAGTGCAGGACATGCTGCGCAGGCTGTCTGCGTATCGGCTGGGCATCTTCATGCCGCACCAGCATGACGAAGTCACGGGTGAACTGGCCGACACCGCAGGGCCCGAAGACGAGGAGGAACAGCCCGTCAAGCACAAGATGCCGGAGGACGACTGATCGCGCGGTCGTCAGCCCCGGCGTCGGCGCCGGTGCGCAGGAATCGACAGGCAATCAACCAGGGAGAGACGATGAAAACGAGCGTGATCGACGTGCGCGACATGCTGTCGGTGCTCAGCGTGCAGGGCGTCGAAGGGCGCATCGGCGAAGTGCCGGGTGTCGAAAGCGTCACCGTCAATCACGCTGCGGCAACGGCCACCGTGCGCTATGACGAAACGCGGCTGCATGTGGGTGACATCAAGTCAGACGTTCGGCAACGCGGCTACGCGGCGGCGGGTGAGCTGCCGACGAAGCCCGAGAAGGACGCTGCGCCGCCAATGCCGGCTGCCGCCCCACCAAAGGACGCCGGGTCTGGCGCGTTGCCCCAGGCCACCACCGCTGCCGCTGCGGCACCCGCGAGCGAAGCCGGGCCGCCCGAGACATCCGTCCCGTCCGCACCATCCGCACCGTCGCCCGCTGCGGGCGCACCCGCTCCAGACCCCGCCGGTCACGCGGGCCATGCCGCACCCGGCGCAGCACCCACGATGGCGGCCGACATGGCACATGACATGGGCCACGGCGGCAGCGACATGGGCGCGATGGTGCGCGACATGCGCAACCGGTTCTGGATCTGCCTGATCTTCACGCTGCCGATCTTTGTCTATGCCCCGATGGGCGGCATGTGGCCAGCGCCGGCGCCGCCGTTCGGGCTGGACTTGAACCTCTGGCTGTTCTTCTTCGCCAGCGCGGCCGTCCTGTATCCGAGTTGGCCCTTCTTCGTGTCCGCCTGGCGTGCGCTCAAGAAGGGCACGCTGGGCATGGCGGCGCTGATCGTGCTGAGCGTGGGCACCGGCTATCTGTTCAGTGTCGGCACCACGTTCTTTTTCAAGGGCGAGGGGCAGTTCTTCGAGGCCGTCGCCGTGCTTCTGGTGTTCATCCTGCTGGGGCACTGGCTGGAGATGCGCGCGCGTGCCGGCGCGTCGTCGGCGATCAAGGCGTTGATGAACCTGACGCCGAGCAAGGCCAACGTCATCCGCAGCGGCACCGAGGTCGAAGTGCCGACAGCCGAGGTGCTGGCCGGCGAGATCGTCGTCATACGGCCGGGCAACAAGATTCCGGTGGACGGCACCATCGAAACCGGCGAATCGCTGGTGGACGAATCGATGCTGACCGGAGAGTCGATGCCGGTGAAGAAAGGGCCTGGCGCCACGGTGGTGGGCGCCAGCATGAACAAGAGCGGCAGCTTCCGCTACAAGGCCACCAAGGTCGGTGCCGACTCTGCGCTGGCGCAGATCGTGAAGCTGGTTCAAGAGGCACAGAACTCCAAGGCGCCAGCGCAACTGCTGGCCGACAGGGCCGCGCAATGGCTGGTGTTTGCTGCCATCGCCATCGGTTTGGCGACTTTCTCAGTGTGGTTCTGGGTCATCGGCGAGCCGCTGTTGTTTGCCGTGACACTGACCATCACCGTCTTCGTGATTGCATGCCCTGATGCGCTGGGCCTGGCCACGCCGATGGCCGTGATGGTGAGCACGGGCCTGGGTGCCGCCAACGGCATCCTGTTCAAGAACGCGTCGGCGCTGGAAGACGCCACCAAGCTCGCCGTCATCATCTTCGACAAGACCGGCACGCTGACCGTCGGCCAGCCCGAGGTGGTTGAGATCATCACGGCGGAAGGTGTCACGGAAGATGGGGTGCTGACCGCTGCGGCCGCCGTGGAGCAGGGCTCTGACCACCCGCTGGCGCAGGCCATCGTGCGCCGAGCATCCAAGCTCACTGCAGTTGCGAAGACGGTGGCGCCGACCGGCTTCGAGAGCCTGGACGGCATGGGTGCGCGCGCTGAAACTGTTGCGGGCACGGTGTACCTGGGCAACCGGCTGCTGATGGACACGCAAAAGCTCGTGCTCGGCCCGCTGGAGGCCGAGGCCAAGCGCCTGCAGGGGGACGGGCGCACGGTGGTGCACGTCGCGCAGGCCGGCAGCGTCATCGGGTTGATTGCCATTGCCGATGCGATCCGGCCCACCTCCAAAGCGGCGGTGGCCAAATTGCGCGAACGCAAGATCGAAGTGGTGATGCTGACCGGCGACAACCTGGCCACGGCCACGCGCATCGCTGCCGATCTGGGCATCGACAAGGTGTTGGCTGACGTATTGCCGGGCCAGAAGGCCGAGAAGGTGAAGGCGCTGCAGGCCACCGGCAGACGAGTCGGCATGGTGGGCGACGGCGTCAACGACGCGCCAGCGCTGACCCAGGCCAACGTGGGTTTTGCCATCGGCGCGGGCACCGACGTGGCGATGGAAAGCGCCGATGTGGTGCTGATGAAGAGCGACCCCTATGACATCGTCGGCGCGATCGAGTTGTCGCGCGCCACGGTGCGCAAGATGCACCAGAACCTGTGGTGGGCGGTGGGTTACAACACGATTGCGTTTCCGCTCGCGGCTGGCGTGCTGTACCCATTTGTGCTGAGCCCCGAGGTCGCCGCGATTTCGATGTCGGGCAGCACCTTGATCGTGGCGATCAACGCGCTGATGTTGAAGCGCACCAAGCTGGCGGGCATCCGGCAGCCCGGAAAGGATGCTTCCGCCAAGGTTCCCGCAGCGGTGGCCGCCACACCGCAGCCCACATAGCTTGCTATTCGGCCCGCCGTCCAGGCATGCTGATCACTTCTGCTTGGCAAGCCACTTGTCGAACTGCGCGATCTCTTTCTTCTGCGCCACGATGATCTGCCTGGCCATGGTTTTCATTTCGGCGGACTTGCCGTTCGCAAGTTCCATCTCGGCCATGTTCAAGGCTTGCTGATGGTGCATCTTCATCATCATCGCGAAGTCTTTGTCGGTGTTGCCCGACATCGTCATCTTCTGCATGCCGTCCATGCCCTTCATCATGGATGCCTTCATGTCATGCGAGCCGGCTGCGCCCTTGTGCATCTGACCCATGGGCATGCTGGCGGACTGGGCCATCGCAGGCGCGGTCTGCGCCTGCGCCGGTGCTGACGCGAGCCAAAGGGCCGTCAACGGCACGAGGTACACGGCCTTGAAGGGGTTGAGCGTCTTGAGCTTCATCGATGTCTCCTGGGGTGAATTTCGGTGTTCAGTGCGCCATGGCGATGCAGGCATCGGCACAGCGCTTGCAAGCCTCAGCGCAGCGCTTGCAGTGGTCCATGTCGTGCTTGCCGCACTCCATGGCGCAGCTGCGGCAGGCCAGCGCGCACAGCGCGCAGATGCCATGCATGTGTTCCCCGCCCCGGGCCACTGACGCGGCGGCGAGTCTGCAAATATCGGCGCACTCCAGATCCAACGCGATGCAACTCACCATCGGTGTGGGATCGGCCTCCTGGAGGCAGGCTGTTGCGCACTGCAGGCAGGCCGCAGCACATTCGTTACACGATCGCAGGCAGGCTTCTTCGATCTCGTTGGGCATGTCGATTCCTCAAACCGCCGCACGTTTGCGGCTTTGAAGCATCGCGGCTTGCCAACGCGTTGACTGTGCGTCAGCGCACCCAGTGATCAGGCGCCTGGCGGTCGCCGGCACCAAGCTCGCTCAGCCCGGCACGTACCCCGCCTCGGCAACCACCGCCTCGATGGTCTCGCGGTCTTCGGTGGTTTCGACGCGCACGCGGTGGCTGGCGAGGTCAATCTCGACCAAGGCTTGCGGGTCAGCCTGCTTGATGGCTTTGGTGACGACGCTGACGCAATGGCCGCAGGTCATGGTGGGGAGAGTCAGTTCGAGCACGGGTGGTCCTTGAGATGGATAAGGACATCATGTTCGACCTTGCCACGGTGGTAAGGTCAAGTGCCCATGTGGCAGTCCCTGCTGCATGAAGGGTGTTGCGGTGCGACTCTCTTGACATTCCCATGGTGGAAAGCTTGAAACTGTCCCCACATTCAATCGTCGGCCTGGAAGCTCCGCAAAGGGCATCGTGAATGCCTTGCAAGCGAGCCGCCACTCCAATCGCAACCCCGGGCTGCACACCATGAACGCTGTCGTCGCACCCATCCCCAAGCCAGGCACCCTGCTCGACTGGAGCCTGCCCATCGAAGGCATGACCTGCGCATCGTGCGTGGGGCGCGTCGAGCGCGCCTTGCAGAAGTTGCCCGGCGTCGCCCTGGCCAGCGTGAATCTGGCGACCGAATCGGCCAGCATCCGATCGGCACCAGGCATTGGCCTGGCGGACTTTCGCGTGGCGATCGAGAAGGCGGGTTACACGGTCGCTGAAAGCAGCGTGACGCTAGCCATCGACGGCATGACCTGCGCCTCGTGCGTTTCGCGGGTCGAGAAGACGCTGCTGCGTGTGCCGGGCGTGGTGCGGGCCGAGGTCAACCTGGCCACCGAGTCGGCGTCCGTCCTGCTTGCCACTCGCCAGATCGACGAGGCGGCCCTCGTCTCTGCAGTGGAGCGCGCGGGATACGTGGCGAGGCCGCAGCACACCGAGTTGGGGGCCGACGCAGCGGCCACTCCCCGGCGTTCATCCGCGTGGTGGCCGGTGGCGGTCGCTGCTGCACTCTCGGCGCCGCTGGTGTTGCCGATGATCGGCGTGCTGTTCGGCCAGCACTGGATGCTGCCCGGCTGGATTCAGCTTGCACTGGCCACGCCGGTGCAGTTCTGGCTGGGCGCGCGCTTTTACCGTGCGGGGTGGAAGGCCCTCAGAGCGGGCAGCGGCAACATGGACTTGCTGGTCGCCCTGGGCACCAGCGCCGGCTACGGCCTGAGCCTGGTGCAACTGCTGCGCCATGGCAGCATGCAGTTGTACTTCGAAGCCTCTGCCGTGGTCATCACGCTGGTGCTGCTGGGCAAGTGGATGGAAACGCGGGCCAAGCGCCAGACCACCGAGGCAATCCGGGCGCTGAATGCATTGCGCCCCGAGACCGCCCGCGTGCGCCGGGACGGCATCGACACCGAGGTGCCGGCCGCGTCGGTTCGCGTCGGCGACTTCGTGGTCGTGCGTCCCGGCGAACGCCTGCCGGTGGACGGCCAGGTGGCGGAGGGCAGCAGCGACGTCGATGAATCGCTGATCACGGGCGAGAGCTTGCCGGTGGCCAAGCACGGCGGCGACAGGGTCACCGGCGGCGCGGTCAACGGCGAAGGCCTGTTGATCGTCAAAACAACGGCGGTGGGTGCCGAATCGACGCTGGCGCGCATCGTGCGACTGGTCGAATCGGCACAGGCCAAGAAGGCGCCCATCCAGCGGCTGGTGGACCGGGTGAGCGCGGTCTTCGTGCCGGTGGTGATCGGCATCGCGCTGGTCACGGTACTGGGCTGG
>JANMKK010000123.1:0-3492 GCA_031372005.1 Rubrivivax sp. | reverse complement strand
GACCGGTGCGCTGTTTGTCGACCGCTTCATGAGCACCGCCATGCACTACCCGTGCAACTACGGCTACATCCCCAACACGCTGTCGGACGATGGCGACCCGGTGGACGTGCTCGTGATCACGCCTGTGCCTTTGATCCCTGGCGTGGTGGTGACCTGCAGGCCGCTGGGCATGCTGCGAATGGAAGACGAAGCCGGTGGTGACAACAAGCTGCTGGCGGTGCCTATCGACAAGATCCTGTCGATCTACACGCAGTGGAAGAAACCCGAAGACCTGAACCCGCTGCGGCTGAACACCATCCGCCACTTCTTCGAACACTACAAGGACCTGGAAGAGGGCAAGTGGGTCAAGGTGCTGGGCTGGGAAGGTGTGGATGCCGCGCTGGCCGAGATCGTGTCCGGCATGGCCAACTTCGTGCCTTCGCACAAGGCCTGATCGCGCTGGATCAGGTTGCCTTGAAAGGGCTGCGCTCCCGCAGTTCGTCCACGTACTGGTCGACGCCCTGGCCTTCTGCGGCCAGGAAGTCGGCGACGGCGCTGGCGAATCGTTCATCGCGCAGCCAGTGCGCCGAGAAGGTCTTCACCGGCAGCAGGCCGCGCGCCATCTTGTGTTCACCCTGCGCCCCGCCTTCAAAGCGCACGAAGCCCTCTTGCAGGCACCAGGCCAGTGGCTGGTAGTAGCAGGCTTCAAAGTGCACGCAGGGCAGGGGCTCGACGCAGCCCCAGTAGCGGCCCCAGGCCGCGCCGCGTGCGCGGTCGATAGCGATCAAGGACACGGCTACCGGCGTGCCTTCGCGGCGAGCCACGAACATCAGCCAGTGGGGCGCCATGTCTTGCGCCATGCGGCTGAAGAAGTCACGCGTGAGGTAGGGCGTGCTGTGGTGTGCTTCGTAGGTGAGCGTGTAGCAGCGGTAGAAAAAGTCCCATAGCGCTGCCGTGATTTCACTGCCTTCGTGGGCCGTGAATTCGATGCCTTGATCCGTGACGCGCCGACGCTCCTGGCCGATCTTTTTGCGCTTGTCGCGTTGAAGCCGCGACAACAGATCGGCAAAGTCGAGGGCGGGCTGCACCGTGTCCTGGGTCCAGTGAAACTGCACGCCTTCGCGGATCATCCAGCCACTGCCTTGCAGCGCATCGCGGTCGGCATCGTCGATGAACAGCACATGGGCCGACGACAGTTTGCTGCTGTTCTGCGCCACATCCCGCAGCGTGTGAACCAGCGCGCTGCGCGCCGGGCCGTCGCAGGCCAGCAGGCGCGTCCCAGGGACTGGCGTGAAGGGAATGGCCGACAGCAGCTTCGGGTAGTAGCGCAGCCCGTGGCGGCGGTAGGCGTCGGCCCAGGCCCAGTCGAAGACGTATTCGCCGTAGCTGTGGCTCTTGAGGTAGGTGGCGCAGGCGGCTTGCAATGCGCCGTCGCGGTGCAGCGTGATGAACTGCGGAGCCCAACCCGTGGCGGGCACCGCACTGCCTGATTCGTGCAGGGCGCTCAGGTATTCGTGGCGCATGAAAGGCGTGGGTTGTGGCTGCGCATCAAGCAGCCGGTTCCAGGCCTGGCGGTCCAGCGTGGCGGGGTCGTTGTGGACCCGCGTGACATAAACTGCTTCAGTGAAATCTTCGCTTTGCGTCATTCAAGGTCCGACATCATGAAAGTGGCGCTGGCACAGATCAATGCCACGGTGGGCGACCTGGCCGGCAACGCGCGGTTGCTGGTGCAGGCCGCGCGGCAAGCCTATCAGCAGGGTGCGTTGCTGGTGGTGTCGCCGGAGTTGTCCCTCACCGGCTATCCGCCTGAAGATCTGCTGTTGCGACCCGCTTTCATGGCCGCCTGCGCGGAAGCGCTGGCTGCATTGGCCGCCGAGCTTGCGGATTGCACCGGATTGCACCTTGTCGTGGGGCACCCGCACCAGTTCGGTGAGCGTGGCGACGTGCGGTCGAAATCGATGGCCGTGCAGCAGCGCTTCAATGCCGCGTCGGTGCTCAGCGGCGGCCGCATCGTCGGCACCTATTGCAAACGCGAACTGCCCAATTACCAGGTCTTCGATGAGCGGCGCTACTTTGCGTCGGGCCGCGACGCCGGGCACGGGCCGCTGGTGTTTGAAGCCGGTGGCTTGCGCGTCGGCGTGTTGATCTGCGAAGACGCCTGGTTCGACGAGCCGGCTCAGGCTGCCTGCGCGGCCGGTGCGCAGGCGCTGTGCGTGATCAACGCGTCACCGTTCCACCTGGACAAGGCAGGCGAGCGTGAAACCCGCATGGCCGAGCGGGCGCGGGCAGTCGGGCGGCCGTTGCTGTACGCGCACTTGGTGGGTGGGCAGGACGAGGTGGTGTTTGATGGCGCGTCATTTGCGCTGGACGCACAGGGCCGCGTCGGCGCAAGGGCGCTGTCTTTCGAGGCCGACCTGCTGATGCTGGAATTGGGGTCCGACGGCGCAGTTTCAGGCACGATTGCCGCTGTGCCGTGCGCTGAAGCGCAGGTTTGGGCCGCACTCGTCACCGGTGTGCGCGACTACCTGGGCAAGAACGGTTTCCCCGGCGCGATCATCGGCCTGTCGGGTGGCATCGACTCGGCCTTGGTGTTGGCTGTGGCCGTTGACGCGCTGGGCGCAGACCGCGTGCGCACGGTGATGATGCCGTCACCCTACACGGCCGACATCTCCTGGATCGACGCCCGCGACATGGCGGCCAGGCTGGGCGTGCGCTACGACGAGATCGCCATCGCGCCGATGTTCGATGCCTTCCGCACGAGCCTGGCGCAGCAGTTTGCAGGGCTGGCCGAAGACACCACCGAAGAAAATCTGCAGGCGCGCATCCGCGGCACGCTGCTGATGGCGCTGTCCAACAAATCGGGTTCGATCGTGCTGACCACCGGCAACAAGAGCGAAATGGCTACTGGCTACTGCACGTTGTATGGCGACATGGCGGGCGGCTTCGCGGTCATCAAGGACGTGGCCAAAACACGGGTTTATCGATTGGCGGAATGGAAGAACCTCCAGCCTGTGCGGCGTGCCGACGGCAGCGTGGGGCCGGTGATCCCCGAACGCATCATCACGCGGCCGCCCTCAGCCGAATTGCGCCCTGACCAGACCGACCAGGACAGCCTGCCGCCCTACGAGGTGCTGGACGCGATCCTGTCGCGCTACATGGAAGACGACCAGGGCATTGACGAGATCGTGGCCGCCGGCTTTGCGCGCGCGCCGACGTCGAACGGGTGACGAGGCTGATCAAGCTCAACGAATACAAACGGCGGCAGGCGCCGGTGGGCATTCGCATCACCCACAGGGCCTTCGGGCGTGACTGGCGCTACCCCATCACGTCCAAGTTCCGTGCTTAAATCAGTGCAGTCGTCAACGTGTCGCTGGAGTCCGCCATGAAGCAAATCACCGCCATCATCAAGCCTTTCAAGCTCGAAGAAGTGCGCGAAGCGCTCGGGGACGTGGGCGTATCCGGCCTGACGGTGACGGAGGTCAAGGGCTTCGGCCGCCAGAAGGGCCACACCGA
>JANMKK010000104.1:0-23968 GCA_031372005.1 Rubrivivax sp. | reverse complement strand
CCTCGATGCCCCCTCGATGCCCCACTTGTCCGGGCGCTGACGCCATTGGTCACAACCTTGACTCAAGCAACGTCAATACTGCGCCGACAAGCTGGTCATATCGCCGGTTTTCCGGGTTGTCCCGTTTCTCTGCCTGAACCTCTATGAGCGCCATCTTCAAGTTACTGGACCCTCTGCGCCAAGCGGTTGCCGCCTTCTTCAAGCACGACCTCGCCCTGCGCCGTGATGACTCGGGCCTGCAGATCGTGCTGGAACCCAAGGTCGAAACCGGGGTCAAGAAAAAGCCCAAGAAAGGCAGCCGCGAAGACGTGGCGCAGCGCAAGGACAAGCAGGAACTGGCGCTGGTGCTGGAACAACTGGGCACGCTGCTGTCAGAACTGCCCGAGACCCGGCAGACGATGCGGCCACTGGTCTTCGTCGAACAGGCGCTGCAGAAGAAGGGCCTGCGGGCTGTGCACAAGCTGCCGCTGGACGTGCTGGAGCGCGCACTGGAACAGTTAGAAGCTCTGGTGACCAACTGGTCGCCCGTGGGGTTGGCCAACCTGCGATCAAAAATGGCAGTGGCAATCCTTGACCGCGAACACATGGACCCTGAAGCCGAGGCCGATGCCTACCGCACCGCAGCGGTCATTGATGCCGTGGCCGAAGAACCCGCGCTGCCCGTCGTGCAGACCGTCAACGACGATGAGGCCCTGGCAGCAGCCTATGCCGCGATGGGCGCGCTGCCGTTCACCGATGCGATCGAATTCCAGGGCGAGTTGGGCTCCAGTTCTGCCAAGGCCATGGCTGCCCCGTTGCCGCGCGCCAGCGCCTCGGCGGGCGAGATCCAGCTGCTCGAAGTCCAGGCCTGAGGCCGGGCGGCCTGCGGGCCGGGTGTCGGCCTTTGGCCGCACGGTCTTCAGCGTCCAGCGCATGCAGCAGGGCGGTTTCATCGACGAGGTTTGCGCAGGGCGTCGCGAATGTCTGCGCACCGGTCGGCATGCATGCCGACGTGCGTGTCGCCGCGGATGATGGGATTGGCAGAGCAGCGCGCGGCCAACACCCATGTCCATGACGGCGTGTCCCAGCAGGCTTTGTGCCGTTGCGCAGCGCGCGTGGCAAGACGCTGGGCATGCCCACCCTGATGCTGCCGTCGGTGCAGGTCAACGCCGGGGCGGGACACTTTCCGCCGGCGGAAGGCAACGGCACGGCGTACCTGAAGATACCGCTCAACGTACTTTGAGCGGGTAGCTCGGGTTTACCTCAGACTTTTAAAATCGTCATGCACTTATATTGTTGTTGAGTGATATGTAGAGCCTTTCACGGCTCAACCCGAAAAGGACACCGAGTGGACCCACAGCACAGGACTCCGGGGCGCTTGCTCAAGGCGCCTGAACACTTTCTGGACCCGGCGGGTGTACGTCGGGTGTTTGCAGAAGGCAAGGGTGGCCGGCGCGACTTCATCCGCTCGGCATTTGCTGCTGCGGGTAGCGCCGCTGCGGCTGCAGCCGCAGCGGCGAACCGCCTGCCGGCTGAAGGTGGTGACTTCAACATCCTGCAACTGCCGGCCCACAGCACGGGCCTCGGCCAGCCGGTGGCCACCGACGGCTACGGCAAGCCGTCGAAATATGAAGCCAACGTCCAGCGTCGGCAGAGCCCGGGCCTGACGCAGACACCGCAGTCGTCCGTCTCCTTCGCGCCGCTGCAGTCGCTGTTTGGCATCGTCACGCCTTCGGGCTTGCACTTTGAACGCCACCACCAGGGTTGGTGGGACATCGACCCTTCCAAGCACCGGCTGATGATCAATGGCTCTGACGGCACACTCGTCAAGCAGCCGATGGTCTTCACGATGGACGAGCTGATGCGCTTTCCATCCGTCAGCCGCTTTCACGTCATCGAGTGCGGCGCCAACACCGGCATGGAATGGGGCAACGTGGCCGTGCCCACCTGCCAGTACACCCACGGCATGCTCAGCTGCAGCGAATTCACCGGCGTGCCGCTGAAGCTGCTGTTCGACATGGCAGGCGTCGACTTCAAGCGCGGCCGCTTCGTGTTGGCTGAAGGCGCAGACGGTTCGTCAATGACGCGCACCGTGCCAATGGCGTTGGTGGAAAGTGGCGATGTCCTTGTCGCCTATGGCCAGAACGGCGAGATGCTGCGCCCCGAACAGGGCTATCCGCTGCGCCTGGTGGTGCCAGGTGTGCAGGGCGTGAGTTGGGTCAAGTACCTGCGGCGCATCGAGGTCGGCGACAAGCCTTACGGCACCAAGGACGAATCGCTGCACTACATGGATCTGATGCCCGACGGCCAACACCGCCAGTACACGAGCCTGCAGGAATGCAAGAGTGTGGTCACCACGCCGTCGGGCGGGCAAGTGCTGCTGGACAAGGGTTACTGCAACATCACCGGCTTGGCCTGGTCGGGCAAGGGCAAGGTCCGCCGGGTGGATGTGTCGGTGGACGGCGGGCGCAACTGGCGCACGGCAAGGCTCGAATCCCCCGTGCTGAGCAAGTGCCTGACGCGCTTCAACATCGACTGGGTGTGGGACGGCAGGACAGCCCTTATCCAGAGCCGCGCCATCGACGAAACCGGCTATGTGCAGCCCAGCTACAAGCAGCTGCGCGCGGTGCGTGGCACGCGGTCGGTCTATCACAACAACGCGGTGCAGACCTGGCTCTTGCAGGAAAGCGGGGAGCTGAAAAATGTCCAGCTGGCCTGAGCTTGGCGCTGGGGCTGTGACGGCCGCGCTGCTGGCTTTTGCAGTCGCCAGCGTGCAGGCGCAGCCGGCCGCCCTCGCTGCACGCCACCCAGGCCTGGGGCGCCCTGCCACGGCCGCTGAAATTGCCGCCTGGGACATTGACGTCCGGCCCGACTTCAAAGGCCTGCCCAGGGGCACCGGCACCGTGACCAAGGGCATGGACGTCTGGGAGAGCAAGTGCGCGGCCTGCCACGGCGTGTTTGGCGAGAGCAACCAGTTTTTCAGCCCCATCGTCGGCGGCACGACGGCGAAAGACATGCAAAGCGGCAATGTCGCCAGCCTGCGCGACGGCAGTTTTCCGGGCCGCACGACGCTGATGAAGCTGTCCAGCCTGTCCACGCTGTGGGACTACATTCACCGCGCGATGCCCTGGACCGCGCCGAAGTCCCTGTCAGTTGACGAGGTCTATGCCGTCACCGCGTACATCCTGAACCTGGGCGGCATCGTGCCCGACAGCTTCACGCTGTCGGACCGCAACATGGCCGATGTGCAGCACCTGCTGCCCAACCGCAACGGCAGCACCACCGCCCATGCCTTGTGGCCAGATGCCAGGCCAGGCCGGCACAAGCCTGATGTGGCGGCGGTGGCTTGCATGAGGAACTGCGCGACGGAGTCCAAGATCGTCTCCTACGTGCCGGACTTTGCGCGCGACGCGCACGGCAATCTGGCGAACCAGAACCGCAGCGTGGGGCCGCAGCGCGGTGCGAACACCGGCACCCCGGCTGCGGCCGCTGTTACCGGCAGTGCGGGGTATGCCCTGGCGCAGCAGCATGCCTGCAGCGCCTGCCACGGCTTGGACCAGCGCGTCGTCGGGCCTGGTTTTCAGGAGATCGCCAACAAGTACACCGGGCAGGCCGGCGCGTTGGTTTACCTGGCCGGCAAGGTCAAGAGTGGCGGCGTCGGCATCTGGGGCAACATCGCCATGCCTGCACAAGCCTTGAGCGACGCGGACGCGAGTGCCATTGCAGCGTGGTTGAGCAGCGGCGCCAAGCGCCATTGACCTGCCGCGCAGGACGAGTCCACGCGTTCACCACTCCACCGTTGCCGACACATGAGTCTTTCGAAACGCGACTTTCTGCAGGTGCTGGGCGCGGCCTCTGCCGCCGGCATGCCGCTCTCCCGCCATGCCGATGCCGACGCCGCCACGGCGCAGGCGGCGCTGTACGACATCAAGCCCTTCGGCAACGTGTCCTTCCTGCACATGACCGACTGCCATGCGCAGCTCAAACCCAGCCACTTCCGCGAGCCCAGTGTCAACCTGGGCCTGGGCACGATGCACGGCCAGGCGCCGCACCTGGTGGGCGATGCGCTGCTCAAGCGCGCGGCCTTGCGGCCCGGCACGGCGATGGCCCACGCCTTCACCTGCATCGACTTTGAAAAGGCGGCGCGCCGCTATGGCAAGGTGGGCGGCTTTGCGCACCTGGCCGCATTGGTCAAGCAACTCAAGGCCAGCCGGCCCGGCGCGGTGTTGCTGGATGGTGGCGACACGTGGCAGGGTTCGGCCACGGCGCTGTGGACGAACGCGCAGGACATGGTGGACGCCAGCCTGCTGCTGGGTGTGGACGTGATGACGGGCCATTGGGAATTCACCTACGGCATGGACCGGGTCAAAGAAATCGTCGACGGTGACTTCAAGGGCCGCATCGACTTCCTGGCGCAGAACGTCAAGACCCACGACTTCGGCGACCCGGTCTTCAAGCCCTACACCTTGCGCCGCATCAATGGCGTGCCCTGCGCCATCATCGGCCAGGCCTTCCCGTACACGCCCATCGCCAACCCGCGCTACCTGGTGGCGGACTGGGGCTTTGGCATCCAGGAAGCGGGCATGCAGGCGGTGGTGGACGAAGTGCGCGCCAAGGGCGCCCAGGTGGTGGTGCTGCTGTCGCACAACGGCATGGATGTGGACCTGAAGATGGCAAGCCGCGTGCGGGGCATCGACGCCATCTTTGGTGGTCACACGCACGACGGTGTGCCTTTTGCCGTGCCCGTTGCGAACGCGGGAAGCACGCCCGGCGGCAAGACACTCGTCACCAACGCTGGCAGCAACAGCAAGTTTCTTGGCGTCATGGACTTTGACGTCAAGGGTGGCCATGTGGCCGACTACCGCTACCGCTTGCTGCCGATTTTCGCCAACCAGATCAAGCCCGATCCGGCGATGGACGCGCTCATCACGCGCGTGCGGGCGCCGTATGAAACCAGGCTGGCCCAGAGGTTGGCCGTGAGCGACGGCCTGCTGTACCGCCGCGGCAACTTCAACGGCTCCTGGGACCAGCTGATCTGCGATGCGTTGATGGACGTGCAAGGCGCCGAGATCGCCTTCTCGCCCGGCTTCCGCTGGGGCACCACGCTGCTGCCGGGCGACACCATCACGCGTGAACTGATGATGGACCAGATGGCCATCACCTATCCCTACGCCACGGTCAGCACGATGACGGGCGAGACCCTGAAAACGGTGCTGGAAGACGTGGCCGACAACCTCTTCAACCCCGACCCCTACTACCAGCAAGGCGGCGACATGGTGCGCGTCGGCGGACTGGCCTACACCTGCAGCCCGCAGCAGAAGATGGGCGCGCGAATCAGCGACATGCGGCTGAATGGCAAGCCCATCGACGCTGACAAGTCCTACAAGGTGGCGGGCTGGGCGCCGGTGGCCGAAGACGCCAGGAGCGTCCCCGGTGTGAAGCCGGCGTGGGAACACGTGGAAACCTGGATCCTGTCGCAGGGCGGGCGGGTCAAGCTGCGGGCTTTGAACGTGCCCAAGCTTCTGGGCGTGCAGGGCAACCCGGGCTTGGCTTGAGGGCCAGGTGATGCAAAACAGGCACACCGCGCTCGGACTTCTGGCCGTGGCGCTTCTGGCCTTGTGTGGCGGCGTGGTGGCTGCAGGGCCGGTTGAGGCGCGCCAGGTCGCAGAGTCCGTCTGGGTCGCGCAAGGCGAAGCCGCTTTGGGTTCATCGGCCAACCGCAACTTCATCTCCAACGCGGGTTTCGTGGTCACGGGTGACGGCGTCGTGGTGGTCGATGCGCTGGGTTCCCCAGCCTTGGCGAACGAGCTCATCGCACAAATCCGGCGCGTCACGGCCGAGCCGATCCGCTACCTCATCGTCACCCACTTTCACGCCGACCACATCTATGGCCTGCAGGCCTTCAAGGCCGCCGGTGCCACGATCCTGGCGCACCCTGCGGCCAAGGAATATCTGCAATCCGACACGGCCCTGCGCCGGCTTGAAGCCGGCCGAGCGGAGCTGGCGCCGTGGATCGATGCCAACACGCGGCTGCTGCCGGCCGACCGCTGGCTGGACGCCACCGAGACCGCGCTGCAAATGGGCCGCATGGACTTCATCATCCGCCACGTCGGCCCCGCGCACACGCCCGAAGACCTGGTGGTGTTTGTGCCGCAGCGGGGTGTGCTGTTTGCCGGCGACCTGGTGTTTCGCGGCCGCATCCCCTTCGTGGGGCAAGCCGATAGTCGACAGTGGATTGCGTCACTGTCGCGCTTGATCGACTTGCATCCGACGCTGCTGATCCCCGGCCACGGTCCGGTGTCCGACAGGCCGCTGGCGGACCTGGAACTGACGCGTGACTACCTCGTCTTTCTGCGCCAGACCATGGCTGAAGCCGCCGCCAATCTGGAGCCCTGGGAAGAGGCTTACGCCAAGGCCGACTGGTCGCGCTTTGAACACCTGCCGCTGTTCCGCGCCGCCAACCGCATGAATGCCTTCAACACCTACCTGCTGCTGGAGCAGCAGGGCAAGTGATCGCGCAAGCAAGGATTCAGCGCGCGGCAGGCAAAAAGGGGCGGGCGCCAGAGCGCACGGCGGGGCCACATATCGGTTGATGCAAATACAATCCCGCACTGCCTTCCTGACGAGGTCACCACCATGGATGCCAAGAGCACCGAAGACCGTGTCTTTGATTCCGTTGCTGAACTGTTTTCCGTGCTGTCCACCCCGATCCGCCTGCGCATCATCAGTGCGGTGTGCCAGGGCGAGAAAAACGTGACCCAGCTGCTGGCCGAGATCGACACCACGCAGCCCAACATGTCGCAGCACCTGAGCATGCTTTACCGCAGCGGCGTGCTGGCCAAGCGGCGCGACGGCACGCAGATGTATTACCGGCTGCAAAGTGAACGTGTGGCCACGCTGTGCCGCGCGGTGTGCACGCAGGTGGCGATCGAACTGGACGGCGATGAAAAGCTCGAACCCTCTGACCGCCTGATTCCTGCCATGCACCGCTGAGGCAGCCGCGCCCATTCCGCTCTTCCGCTCGTCGGCTCAGGTGTTCGCCAGCGAACCGACACAGGGCCTACGCAACCCGCACGATGCCGCGCATGGATCGTCCCCCCACAGGGCGCGCCATCCCACCATCCTGTTCAGCAGAGGAGTTGCCATGGGCCAGAGAGCACACATCACCGGCAAGGTGGAATACCGCGAAGGGGACGGCCCGAATGTCGTCATCCGGCCTGGGGCCTGCGAGGTCGACCAGACCGCGATGGATGCCACCATCAGCTGGGCCGACGGCGAAACGCGCGGGTCGGCCGCCATGCCGATCTCCGACTTCAACCGTCTCGTCGCCAGCAAGGCGATCCAGTTCGTTGACTCGCCGGTTGACTGAGGGCGCCCCGCTGGGCCTGCAACCCCGCGACGTGAGGCGTCGCCAAAGTCGGCAGCAGCAGCTTACACACCGGTGCGGACGCCCAGCTGAGCAACTTCCACTGCTGCTACATCCGCTTCAGCCGTGGTCATTTGATGCGGCGCGAGGGTCTTGAATACGGCAACACGCGCCTGCGGGTGCTGGTGTCGGCGGCAGACACCTGCCACTGGACCAACTGCACGCCGCAGCACGATCGCTTCAACCCGAGCAAAGGGTCTCTGGCAAGGCATCGAGCAGACCGTGCTGGAGCAATCGCCCTTCGGTGCCTACAAGACCTTGCCTCTCGCACCTCGTGCCTGCGCTTGGCCGATGTTTGTTGCGAATCCGGTTCTGTCCTAAAGCTCGGAAGTTCACGCCTGCGACGAACGCAGGAATTCGTCCACGGCCGCAATTTCGGCCTCGAACCTTGGCCACAGGTCGGCCAGGGTTTCGCGTCCGCCCGCCTGGCCCGCGTGTTCCATTGCCGCGCACAGCTCGCCCAGGGCCAGCGCGCCGACAGAGCGGGCCGATGACTTGAGGCGGTGAGCCACAGTCTCGACGACAGCGGTCTGGCGCGCCAGGCAGGCTGCGCGCATCTGCACCGCAGCCTCGCCCGCGCTGACGCGGAAGTCCTGCAAGAACTCTTCGATGACTTGCGGCTCGTCCCCCACCAGGGCCTTGAGCACGCTGACATCGAGTGCCAGCGCAGGCGCAGCCGTCATTGACGCGGGTGACCCCGAATTCGGTGTCGGCCTGGCCACGTCCTGCAGCCATTTGTGCAGCATGCCGTTCAGGACCGCAAGCTGCACCGGCTTGGTCATGTAGTCATCCATGCCGAGGTCGCGGCAGTGCTTGGCTTCGCTCGCCAGGGCATTGGCGGTCAGGGCGACGATGGGCATTCGCCTCGCGCCCGCTTCACCCGCTTCACCCGCTTCGGCCGCACGGATGGCCACGGTCAGCTCGTAGCCATCCATCTGCGGCATGTGCAAGTCGGTGAGCAGCAACGCGTAGTCGCCACGCCGCCAACAGGCAAGGGCTTCACTGCCTGTACGGGCGATGTCTGCCTTGAAGCCGAGCAGCGCAAGCTGTCTGCGCAAGACTTCCTGGTTCACTTCGTTGTCTTCGGCCACCAGGATCAACCGGCCCTGCGCGCTGGCTTCCTGCATCGACAGCGGTGCGGGCGTCGTGTCGGCGTTGAAGGACGGATGCTCCTTTGCGGGCGCCCTGGTGCGCCCTGCGGCCACGGCCACCGCCTTGATGAAGACGCTGCGATGCAGCCCATCGCCGGCCAGGCTGACAAGATCGGCCGCCTCGACCCGTGGCCCTCGGCATCGCCCCCGCTCGATGACGACAAAGCAGGCCTCCGGGTTCGACCGGGAACGGCGCAGGGCACGCAATCCGGCCAGCGCATCGTCAAGTGTTTCGTTCGGCGTTTCGTTCGGCGTTTGGTTCGGCATTAGGTTCAGCATTAGGTTCGGCATTAGGTTCGGCACTTGGTTCGGCATTCCGTCGGCGCCAGCGATGACTCCGATCCATGGGCCGGGTGGGGCGTTGCAGAACCAGGCCCGGGCTGCCACCAGGTCCGCCGCCCGATGCACTGCCGCGCCGCTGTGCTCCAGGTAGACGGCCAGATCGTCGGCCGGGCCCGGCACGCTGCCCAGCACCAGGCAACACAGCCCGGCGAGTTCGCAGGCCTCGGCGTCCATCTCGGCCTTGCGCTCGGGCCCGGCGGGCAATGGCGCAACAGGCAGGCGCAGGGTGAAGGTGGAGCCTCGGCCCGGCTCGCTGCGCACCCCGATCTCGCCACCCATCAATTCGGCCAGGCGATGCGAGATGCTCAAGCCCAGGCCCGTGCCGCCAAAGCGCCGGGTGGTGCTGGCATCGGCCTGGGTGAAGGGGGTGAACAGCCGTGCGAGCGTCTCTTTGTCAATGCCGATGCCGTTGTCGGTCACGCTGAACTCCAGCACCACTTGCTGCACGCCGCTTTCGACCAGGCGGCCGCACACGCTGACCCGACCCGCGCGCTCCTCGGCACTGCTGAACTTGATGGCGTTGCTGGCCAGATTGAGCAGTACCTGGCGCAGCCGGGCCGCATCACCCAAAACCTGCCGGGGCATGGCAGGGTCAGTGAACAGCGTCAACGCCACACCCTTCTTGCCGGCCATAGGGTCGAGCGTGTCGCACACACCTTCCACCACGGTGGCAACGTCCATGGCTTCGCTGACGACATCGAACTGGCCGGCTTCGATCTTGGAGAAGTCCAGCACGTCGTTGACGATCGCGAGCAACGCATAAGCCGACTCGCGGATGGTCTTGACGACCTCCACCTGCGCGTCGTCGAGCTTGCTTTGCTCGAGCACTTCGATCATGCCGACCACGCCGTTCATCGGCGTGCGTATCTCATGGCTCATCGTGGCAAGGAACGCGGACTTGGCACGGTTGGCCGCTTCGGCGGCGTCCCTGGCTGCGACCAGCGCATGCTCGGCTTGCTTGCGCACAGAGATGTCGGTGTAGGTCGTCAGCATGCTGCCATCGGGCAGCGGCACGCCGTGGACTGCAACCGCGCTGCCGTCGGGCCGCACACGCTCGAATTGGTGCAGCTTCGGGTCGCGTGCCAGCGCCATCCGCGCGGCGACGAGCGTGTGCGCGTCGCCGGATCCGTAGTCGCCGCGCTCGGCGTTGTAGCGGAAGACGTTTTCGAGCGCGGCGCCCTGATGGAATACCACGGCGGGCAAGTCGAGCAGCACCAGGCAGGCCTGGTTGGCGACGGTCACGACGAGGTCTTTGTCAACCAGCGAAACGCCCGTCGGTAGCGCTTCAAGCAGAGACTGCAGGTAGGCGGCGTGTTCCCGGTTCTTGACCTCGCTCATGCTCAGTGCGGCCAGCAAGGCTGACTTGGCACGGTTGGCCTGCTCGGCGTCGTCGCGCGCCCGCGACAGATCGTCAAACGCACGCTTCTGCGCAGCTTCTGCACGCTCGCGCTCGGTCACGATCGCCGCGACGCACAGTGACGTCAGCACCACCACGCCGAGGAACAACTCGAGCATCAACAGCGACGCGTTGCGCGAACCGACGTTGAACGGGCCGGTGCCGTGGATCGTTCCCCACACGGCCAAGGCCGCGATGAGCACGACAGCTGCCGTTGCGCCGCGCGCTCCAAAGCGCATCGCCGGCCAGACGAGAAAAGGGATGATGATGAACGCCAGCGGTTTGCCGCTGAACGGCAATGTGTTGTCGATGAAAACGTAGGCCGTCGCGGCCATCAGCAGGCTGAAACAGCACGCCGTTTCCAGCCACCGGCTTCGGTGCAGGGAGAGGGTCGCGCGATGCCAGACCAGCAGCAACGGCGCCATGACGAACACGCCCGTGGTGTCGCCCAGCCACCAGGTCAACCACAACTGACCGTAGGCCGACCACGGCGCGAAACCGGCCAGACACAGCGTCGTCACCCCGATGGTGGCGTTGACCAGGCAGCTTGCCGCGCCACCCAGCGCCATCAACGCGCACACGTCGCGAACGCGCTCCAGCCGGCTCGGCTGGATGCCGCAGCGCAAGAGCCACTGTGCGCCGAGCAGCGCCGCTGCACTCGCGCCGGCGCCAAAGGTCGCCGATGTTGCGATGTCGGTCGCCAGGCCCATCGGGCTGCCGACAAAGTCCCACAGGTTCGCCGCAAACGAACCCAGCCAGATGCCCGGCCATATCCGCCACCCGCACAGCAGCAGCGCTGCAAGCGCGATGCCCGAGGGCGGCCACACGGGGGTCACGTGGCCGCCTGGAATGGCCAGCAGCAGCCCAAGCCGCGCCGATACGAAATACGCCACCGCCAGGGCGACGATCAACGCCCATGCGGGCCAGCGGGCGAATGCGGTTTCGGTGGCCGCACTGGCATGCAACGCGGGTTTCGGCATGGCAATGTCGGTCATGTGAGCATCACCATCGGGATGGCAGCGCAGGCATCGGCAGCCTGCAGGCAGCGCGTGACCTCGATGCCGTTGATGTCGGGCAGCCGCCACGGCACGGTCAGGGGCGCTGCGCGCCGCGCTGGAGTCGCCGTTCGATCGCCCGCTGCAGTGCCAGTTCGGCGTCGCTCCAGGGCCACACGTCGCAGCGTGGCTCTGCCAGTGACCGGACCACATCGTCAAACACCAGCACCGACAGCGAAGGCGCGGCGCGTGCCAGGTGCCGAATCAACGACTGTCCTGCGACACCGTCCATCGCATAGTCCAGGACCAGCAGGTCCGCGGAGGCACGGGCCAGGCGCCGCATCACGTCCAGCGCGCCGTCAGCGGTTTCGACCCGGCCGGTCGGCGCAAGGCGCCCGATCAACTCAAGCAGCTGTTCACGCCGCGCGCCTGGCGCGACCAGCAGCAGCACGCTCAGCGCAGCAGGGGCGCCGGGGGCAGGCGCACCCACGGCGCCGGAATTGTTTTGCGAAGAGGGTGGCACGCTGTGCTCCTGCCGGGTGCCGCGCCCCACGGGCGCCGGGTCGCACTGCCGGTGTCCAGCACTTTAGGCAGCGGCCCGGTCCCGGTCTGCGGGGAGTTCTTGACACGCTCTGGCGGGCGATCGTGCCGACTCCATGCGCAGTGTCACGGTTCCTCGGCGTCGATCAAGCCGGCACGGATGGCAAAGCGCACCAGCGCTGGCACGTCGGCCACGCCCAGTTTGGCCATCAGCCGGCTGCGGTAAGAGTCGACAGTCTTGGGCGACAGGTGCAGCACGGACGCAATCTCGGAACTCGAACGGCCGCGCACCACCAACACGACGATCTGGCGCTCGCGGGCCGACAGTGCATCGAAGGCCGAATCGCTGTCGCGCGCCGTCAGCCCCTGCACTGCGAGTTCAGCGACATCGCCACCCAGGTAGCGCCGGCCCTGCAACACGCTGTCGATTGCGCCCATCAGCTCGGCTGCCGAGGCACCTTTGAGCACATACCCTGAAGCGCCCAGGCGCAGCGCCTCGGCCACATGGCGAGGCTGTGCCGACATCGTCAGCACGATCGTGCGCGTCGTCAACCGGCGCCGCTGCACTTCCGTCAGCAGCTCGAAGCCTGAACGCTGGCCCAACTGCAGGTCAAGCAGCACCACAGCCGGTGCAAGGCGCTGGATGTCGGCCAGGGCCTGGGTCGGGTCGGCCGACTCGCCGACGACGCGGTGGCCACCGGCCTGCAGAACGGCACGCAGGCCGTCACGCATCATCGCGTGGTCGTCCACCAGGTAGACGGCGGAGTGAACCGCAGCGTGAGCGGCCGAGTGATCGGCAGGGTGATCGGCAGAGTGATCGGCAGAATGAGCGGCAGTCATGCCCCGTGCTCCTCCCAGCGCAGCATCACCTGGGTGCCGCCGGCAGGGCACTTGCCGACGGAGAAACGGGCGCCGATGGCGATGGCCCGCTCGCGCATCCCGACAATGCCCAGATGACCCGGCCGGCCATGGACCAGCGGCGCCGGGATACCCGCCCCGTCGTCGATCACATCGAGTCTGAGCGACGCGTCGTCGCCGCCGAGCACCACCCGGATCAGCGAAGCACCGGCATGCTGCCGCGCATTGGCGATCGCCTCGCGGGCCACCATGAAGGCGCCGTACTCGACATCGGCCGGCCAGCGTTGGCCCGACGCGTCGTCGGCCACCTCGAGCAGCACGTCGGCGCTGCCACCGGCGACGGCGTGCGCGCCGATCTCGTTGTCGAGCGCTGCCGTGAGCCCTCGGTCTTCAAGCAGCGGTGGACGCAGGTCAGACAGCACCTGGCGCACCTGACGCACCGCCTGGTCGAGCAGTATGGAAAGCTGGGCGCCCTGCGCCTTCATGGCTTCTGGCATGTTCGCGCCGTGCACCGAGATGCAGGCATCAAGGTTCAGCCGGGCCACGGCCAGCGTTTGTCCCAGGTGATCGTGCAGGGCCTGTGCAACACGCTGCGTCGTCGTCTTCTCTTGAGCCAGCAGTTGATGTGTGAGATCGGACAGTTCGAGTTGATAGGTCAGCAGCGCCTTCTCTGATTCGCGCCGCGCGGTGATGTCGCGCACCACCGCGATGAAGCGCTGGTCGTCCAGCATGCGCGCACTGGCCTCGGCGAAAAAACGGCTGCCGTCCTGGCGCAAGAACTCCCATTCGGCCAGGTGCGGCTGGCCGGACATCACGCCGGCCACCACGTCGTCGACACGGTGGCGCTCGGCGTCCACCACCAATTCCCCCGCGGGCAGTCGCAGCAGCTCATCGCGGCGGTAACCCAGCATGGCCAGCATCTGCGGGTTGACATCGAGCACCCGGTGCTCGTGGTCGATCAACAACACGCCGTCGGCCAATTGCTCGAACAAGCTGCGCTGGTAGGCCTCGGCTTCGCGCAGGGCTTGTTCGGCGCGCTTGCGGTCGGTGGTGTCAAAGGTCGTGCCGGCCATGTAGGTGGCGCGGCCGTTGGCGTCCCACACCGCTTGGCCCCGGGTGTGAAACCAACGCCACTCGCCGCTGGCATGGCGGGCGCGAAACTCCAAGTCGTACGGCAAGCGCCGCGCCAGGTGCGCCTGCAGGGCCGCGCGCCAGCGGGGCACGTCCTCGGGGTGCAGCAGGGCCTGGAAGCGCGACACCACCTCTTGTGCCGGCGGCGGTTCGCAGCCCAGTTGCTCCCAGAACGGGGCCGGGTAGGTGACCCGGCCGGCAGCCATGTCCCAGTCCCACACCTGGCCATGCGAAGCGGCCAGGCGGTAGCGCGTTTCACTGACGCGCAGCGCCTGCTCGGCTTGCTTGCGCGTGGTGATGTCGGTGAAGTAGATCGACAGGCCGTCGGGTGATGGATAGATGCGGTTCTCGAACCAGTGGTCCCAGGGCATGTAGTGGTTTTCGAGCACCACCGGCTGCTGGGTTGCCAGCGCCTGCTCGCAGGCAAGCGGAAAGGGCTGGCCGAGGCCTTCGGGATACTCGGTCCAGATGTGGCGGCCGAGCAGGTCTGCGGGTTTCTCGCGGCCCAGCATGCGCGCTGCCTGGATGTTCAGGTAGGTGTAGCGCCAATCGCGGTCGAGCGCCACGAAGCCATCTTCGACTCGGGCCAGGACATCGCGCAGCAGATTGCCGGCGTCCACGGCCGTCTTGTGGGCGGCTTGCCGCTGGCGTTCAAGCTCGCGCCGCACGGTGATGTCCTGGGCCAGCACAAGCTGCGCCGGCACGCCGTCCTTCAAGACCGCCGTCGTTGAAATTTCCGCGTCGATCAGACGGCCATCCCTGCAGCGATGGCGCCAGCTCCCAAGGTGTCGCGGGCCGATCACAGGCGCTTCGACCAGATGGTCCAGCGTTCTTGCCAGTCGGGCACGCTCCTCGGGCGGCCCTATGTCGGCGATCGTCATCGCTAAAAACTCATCCTGGCTGTAGCCGTAGTGCTTCAGCGCAGCCTCGTTGACGGCGATGAAACGATGGGTTTCGCTGTTGACCAGCCACATCGGATGCGGATTGGCCTCAAACAGCAGGCGGTAGTGCTGCTCGCTGTCGCGCAAGCGCCTCTGCGCGACCAGCCGCTCGGTGATGTCGTGCGAAATGCCGAACATGCCTGCCACACGGCCTTCGGCGTCATGCAGCGCGCCCTTGGTCGCCAGGAAGGTGACGCGGCCGTCGGCGGTGTCGAGTTCCTCCTCGAAGGTCTCGGGCCGGTCCTGCGCCATCACGCGTTCGTCATTGGCGCGGATCATCGCTGCTTGCTCGGGCGCGAAGATCGCGCTGTCGTCACGCCCCAGCACCTGCGCCGCCGTGGTGCCGGTGATGCGCGCCGCCTCGGCGTTGAACAACAGGTAGCGGCCGTCGCGGTCCTTGGCGAAGATGGCGGCGGGCGAATTTTCTGCAAGCGCCTGCAGCAGGCGCAGCGTGCGGTCTTGAGACTGCAGCGCAGCCCGTTCGCTGGCGAAAGCCTGCTGCCGCCGACGCACCAGGCGCAGCATCAGGCCGCCGAGCAGCGCGGCAGTGACGCCGACGAAAGCCAAACCGGCAACTGTGTCGGTGAGAGCCCGTCGCGCCGGATCTGTGATCAGCCATGACGCGGTGGCTTCGAACAGGCCGAACCACAGGCTCGCGAACACCGCGTAGATGAGCACGACACGCCACACACCCCACAGGGGGTTGGCATGGATGTCTTTGGCAAAACGGTTCATGCGGGTCGTGGCGCTGTGTCGGAGAGCGGAAACGCTGCGCTTGGGCACGTACCCGCTACAAGTTTTCCAAAGTCCACGGCCGGCCAGGCGCGCGGATCAACCGGGGTCAAGGCACTCTACGCGTTGTTCAGTCGCAATCCTAATGCCTGCGCCGCGCACTGCTTGCGCCCTGGCCAGCTTGCCGGCATGACGCTTGAAACTGCCGTGCTGTGCATGAGGCGGTCGCGACCCACCCCGCATCGGGCGCGCGGATTCTTGCGCTGGTGAGGGACATCAAATGACTATGGCGGAAGCGGTGAGATTCGAACTCACGGAAGGGTTACCCCTTCGGCAGTTTTCAAGACTGCAGCCTTAAACCGCTCGGCCACGCTTCCCGGTGCAGCAGATTCTAGGCGCCCGGCAGCTGCGCCTGCGCGCACCGCACCTGCACGACTTCACGCCGGCCACCATCGACGCGCACCGCAGTGAGTGCGCCGCCCCAGACGCAGCCGGTGTCGGTGGCCAGCAGAGTGGGGGTGTTGATGAGGCCCAGCGTGCTCCAGTGGCCAAAGGCTACTGCTTGGTCTGCCGTCTCGCGGCCGGGCACATCAAACCACGGCATCAAGCCTTCAGGCGCAGCACCGGCGCCTTCCTTGACCTTGAAGTCGAGCGTGCCGTCGGCGGTGCAGAAGCGCAGGCGGGTCAGGGCGTTGATGACGAAGCGGCTGCGCTCGGCCCCTGCCAGGTCGTCGTGCCAGCGCCGCGGTTCGTTGCCATACATCAGCGGCAGAAAATCTGCCAGGGCCGGGCCGCGCAGCATGGCCTGCACTTCGGCCGCCAGCTCCAGCGTCTGCGCGGTGCTCCACTGCGGCGGCACGCCGGCATGCACGCACAGCCAACCGGCTTGCAGGTGCGCCAACTTCTGGTGGCGAATCCAGTCGATCCAGCGTTGTGCGTCGGCGTCTTCCAGCACGTCGGCAAAGGTATCGCTTTTGTGAAGGCTGCGCACGCCATGCGCCACGGCCAGCAGGTGCAGGTCGTGGTTGCCCAGCAGGCTGACGGCGGCATCGCCCAGGGCGGCCACCCGCCGCAACACGGCCCCTGAAGCCGGGCCGCGGTTGACAAGGTCGCCGAGCAGCACGATGCGGTCTCGCGACGGCGAAAAGTCCAGCTTCAACAACAGGCTCGCCAACGCCTCGTCACAGCCTTGCACATCGCCAACGAGATAGATCATGCGGTGATTCTGCTACGCTCGCGCCCGTTTTCACCGCCTCCGCTGCCTTGGGCCAGCGGCGCGCATGGACCTCTCGCTGCTTGTCTTTCTGATCCTCCTCAACGGCCTGTTCGCGATGTCGGAAATGGCCTTGACCGCCAGCCGCAAGGCGCGCTTGCAGGTCATGGTGGAAAACGACGAGCCGGGCGCGCAAGCCGCGATGGACCTGCACGACAACCCGACCAAGTTCCTGTCCACGGTGCAGATTGGCATCACGTCGATCGGCATCCTCAATGGCATCGTCGGTGAGGGCGCCTTTGCCGAGCCCTTCGCGCATTGGCTGGTGACCGTTTTCGGCCTGGCCGAACGCACGGCCGGCATCGGTGCGACAGCGCTGGTGGTGGTGACGATCACGATCCTGACGATCATCTTTGGTGAACTCGTGCCCAAGCGCCTGGGCCAGATGTACCCCGAAGCGTTGGCGCGGCGTGTGGCGGTGCCGATGAACTGGTTGTCCAGGGCCACGCGGCCGCTGGTGGCGCTGTTGTCGCTGTGCACGAATGGCGTGCTGCGCTTGATGGGCATCCGCGGCGGACCCTCTCGCACGGTGACCGAAGAAGAAATTGCCGCCAGCCTGGAAGAGGGCGTGGACGCGGGTGTCATCGAAGCGCAAGAACACCAGATGGTGCGCAACGTCTTCCGCCTGGATGACCGGCAGATCGGGTCGATGATGATCCCGCGCGCTGAAATCGTCTGGCTCGACGAGGGCGACACCCAAGAGCAGGTGCTCAAGACTGTGGCCGACGGTGGCCACACGCGCTACCCCGTCTGCCGAGGCTCACTCGACGATGTGCGCGGCGTGCTGGCCGTGGCCAGCCTCTTGCAGCCCTTGGCGCGCGGCGAAAAGCCGGTGCTGGCCGACCACTTGCAGCCGCCCGTGTTTGTGCCTGAGACGCTGTCGGGCATGGAGCTGCTGGAACACTTTCGCGCCGCCGGCACCGACATCGTTTTTGTCGTCGACGAATACGGTGCTGTGCAGGGCGTGATCACGGAACGCGATTTGCTGGAAGCCATCACCGGTGAATTCGGCGCCGCCACCGACGACAACGCCTGGGCCGTGCAGCGCCCCGAAGGCGGCTGGCTGATGGACGGCCTGATTCCGGTGCCGGAATTCAAGGACCGGCTGGAGTTGAAAGACCTGCCCGAAGAAGACCGCGGCCGCTACAACACGCTGGCTGGCATGATCATGCTCTTGCTGGGCCGGCTGCCGCGCACTGCGGACGCGGTGCTGTGGGAAGGCTGGCGCTTCGAGGTTGTGGACCTGGACGGCAAACGCGTTGACAAAGTGCTGGTCACCCGCACAGAAACCCCTGGAGAAGACTCTTGATCAATCAGAACCTGCACCGCACACCCGCGGGCCTGGACAGCGCCCTGCACCGCAACCTGAAACTGAAGGTGCCCATCACCGACTGGGGTGTGGCGAAGAACCTCAACGCGCTCTTCGTGGCGGCGGTGGAATTTGGCGACGTCTGCCGTGAATTCCCGATCGTCTTCGTCAAGGCCGGCACCGAACCCGATGGCACCGATTCCATCGCCCCGATTGCCGTGCTGGGCCTGACGCAGAACGAAAACCTCTACGTCAGCGGTGAACGCTGGCGCGCGCAGTACATGCCGGCCATCCTGCGCATGTACCCCTTCTGCATCGCGCGCATCGACGACGAGCGTTTTGCGGTCTGTGTCGATATGGCCTTCTCTGGCGTCAACAACGATGAAGGCCAGACCGTCTTTGACGCCGACGGCAAGCCCGGTGAACTGTTGACCACGATGCAGAAAGAACTGGAAACGCTGGAAGGCGAAATCCAGCGCACCCGTCTGGTGGGCAAACGCCTGATGGAACTGGGCCTGCTGCGCGAGATGCGCTTTGACGCCACGCTGCCCGACGGCCGCCAGCATTCGGTGGATGGCTTTCTGACCATCGACGATGTGAAGGCGACGCAACTGCCCGACGACGTGGTGGCCGAACTGCACCGCAGCGGCGTGCTGGGTTTGATGCACCTGCACTGGGTGTCGATGGGCAACATGCGCCGTCTGGTGGACTGGCATGTGGAGCGTGGGGCTGCTGCCCCTGCCGCAGCGGCAGCCACCCCCGCAGCAGTGGCTGCGACCCCGGTGGCCGCCAATTCAGCCTGAGGCCGTGCCGGCGCTGCCGGTGGCGGTGCCGTTGGCGGAGTGCGAGCGCAGCGCCTGCAGCACCTGCGCCGCCTGCGGCTGCGCTTGCGCCACCCAGGCGTCAAAGCGGTCGCGTGCGGCCTGGCCGTAGCGCTGGTAGATCTTCAGGCCCACCCAGGCCACCAGCGCCAGCAGCAACAGCGTCCTGGCGGCGCGCGCGAATGACACGAGCACGGCAATGCCCATGCCGAATGCCACCCACTTGAACCACCAGGTGCCGCGGTACGTCATGGCGTTGATGGCACCCGTCAAGCCGATCACGAAGAGCGCCTTGAACGGCATCACCACGGCCTGCGTGATGTCCTTGACGGGGCGGGTGATGAAGGAGATCGGGTTCATGGCGGGTCCTTGGCTGAGGCAATGCGTGCATGGTGCGCAGCCCACGCGCCACCGGCCAGGGCCTTGCGACCGGATGCAGCCCGGGGGCGTGAATCGACACCGCGAATCGGCCTTCTGTTGGCCCTGCACCGAGAATGCGGCCAACCGCATCCCGATTTCAAAACCCTGAGAGCCACCACATGACCGTACGCCTGGGCAAGCCCCGCAAAGACAGCATTCCCATCCACCCCGTGGACCGCGCCAGCTTTGCCGCCAGCGCACAGGCGCTGGAGCCCGGCGCACGCGGCTGGTTGAAAACACTCGGCTTCACCGGCGCGCCCGACACCCACGCCCTGTTGCCGGCTGCCGACGGCCGCATTGCCGCCGTGTGGGCAGGTGTGCGCAGCGCGGCCGACCCCTGGGCCATGGCGCTGTTGCCCAAGGCCTTGCCGGCGGGTGCGTACCACCTGGCGGACCCAGACGCCGGCCTGGCGCTGGATGCAGGCGCGGCAGCGATGTCTTGGGAACTGGGCAGCTACACCTTTGACCTCTACAAGCCCGCGCGCCGCGCACCGGCCGAGCTGTCCATGCCCAGCAGCGACGCCGCGCAGCGCGCGCTGATCCTGGCCGGGGCCATCGCCAGCACGCGCGACCTCATCAACACGCCGGCCGAACACATGGGCCCGGCCGCACTGGCCGAGGCCGTGCGCCTGGTGGCGCGCCAGCATGGCGCCACGTTCAAGCAGACGGTGGGCGATGCGCTGCTGAAGGCTGGCTTCCCGGCCATCCACGCTGTGGGCCGCGCGGCGGATGCAGCATCCGGCCGCGCGCCGCGGCTGATCGAGCTGAACTGGGGCAAGCCGAAGGACCCGAAGCTCACACTGGTGGGCAAAGGCGTGTGTTTCGACAGCGGCGGCCTGGACATCAAAAGTGCCGACGGCATGCGGCTGATGAAGAAGGACATGGGCGGCGCGGCCAATGCGCTCGGCCTGGCCCAGATGATCATGGCGCTGAATCTGCCCTTGCGCTTGCAATTGCTCATTCCGGCGGTAGAAAACGCCATCGCCGGGAATGCGTTCAGACCGGGCGATGTGTTCAAGACGAGGCAGGGCCTGCACATCGAGATCGGCAATACCGACGCCGAAGGCCGTGTCATCCTGTGCGACGCGCTGGCCTATGGCGCCGAAGGCAAACCGGCATTGATGATCGACCTGGCCACGCTGACGGGCGCCGCGCGCACGGCGCTGGGTTCGCAGCTGCCGGCGCTGTTCTGCCGCAGCATGGTGCAAGCCCGAGAGCTGGTGGACCTGTCAATGGCGGTGCAAGACCCGCTGTGGCACCTGCCGCTGTGGGCGCCGTACCACGGCGGCATCGAAAGCGACATTGCCGACATCGTCAACACCGGCCGCGGGCCGATGGCGGGTGCCATCAACGCGGCGCTGTTCCTGGAAGACTTTGTGCCGGCCGCGCAGGACTGGCTGCACATCGACCTCTACGCCTGGAACGACGGCGCCCGGCCCGGCCGCCCGCCGGGTGGAGAAGCGCAGACGCTGCGCACCCTGCTGGTCTATCTGCAGCAGCGCTTTGGTGATTGAAGGCCAGTATTCCGGCACCGAGGTTTCGGTACAAGATGAAAGCGGTGGATTCGACCGGAAGGCAAAGCGCAAACAGAGGTGCAGGCACAGCTTGCACGTTAGGTGCCGCAGCCGCAGACTGTTCCTGCACCGCCATTCTGGACGCCAGTTCTGGGGCACGTGGGCCTTCAGCCTCCATCAACAGGCGCGCCATGTTCGGCGGCACAACGATGCCGGCGCCGGTTTCACGCAACGGGGTGGCCTGGTTGTACACGGTGGCTTTCACGCCGGCGCGGCGCAGGAAGAGCGCAGCCGCCGCCGCCCGCCGGTGCCACCACCGATGACGGCCACACGCGGCGTCATGCGGCCTCCAGCAGGGGTTGCTGCGGGGCGCTGCAAATCAGCGCTTGCAGGCAGCGGTCGATGGCGTCGGCATCGTTCAAATGGCGCACGCTGTCATACGCCGCTTGTGCGCCTGCAAACCGGCGCCGCAGCATGTTCAACCACTGTTTGATGCGGCCGCCGCGGTGCCGCGCCGCCACGCGCGGCGCGATGAGTCGGCTGTACAGGTTCAAGCTCGGCGCCAGGTCGTCCCAGCACGGCGTGGGCCGGCCGCGCAGCGCCAGCGCCAGGCCGGGGTCGGACACCAGGCCGCGGCCCAGCATCAAGGCGTCGCAGCCTGACTCGGCCAGGCAGCGATTCGCGTCGTCCACCGTCCACACCTCGCCATTGGCCACCACGGGCAAGCGCATGTGCACCGCCTGGCGGATCAGCGCGATGCGGTCCCAGTACGCCGGTGGTTTGTAGCCCTGGACCTTGGTGCGTGCATGCACGACGAGTTCAGTGGCACCGGCGTCTGCGATGGCGTGGGCGCAGTCCAGCATGCGGCTGTCGTCCAGGTGGCCCAGGCGCATCTTGGCCGACACCGGCACGTGCGCCGGCACCGCGCGTCGCACAGCGGCCACGATGGCGTGCACAAGCTCGGGTTCGTCCAGCAGCACCGCGCCGCCGCGGTGGCGGTTGACGGTCTTGGCGGGGCAGCCGAAGTTGAGGTCGATGCCGTCCGGATGCAGCGTGGCCAGCAGCGCCGCGTTGTCGGCCAGGCAGGTGGGGTCTGATCCCAGCAGCTGCGCGCGCACCGGCGTGCCGGCCGGGGTGCGGCTGCCGTGCAGCAGTTCGGGCATGAGGCGCGTGAAGACGCGCGCCGGCAGCAACTGGTCAGTGATGCGGATGAATTCCGACACGCAGCGGTCGATGCCGCCGACACGCGTCAGCACGTCGCGCAGGCTGTGGTCCAGCACGCCTTCCATTGGGGCGAGCAGGATCAGGCGCGGGTGGGGCAGACTTGGCGATGTCAAGGTGGGGTTGTTGAAATAGCGGGCAACGGCGGGTATGCAGTGTCCGGATTCTGCCTGCCGCTTTCCCAGCCCCCCGTGCAGACCCTGGCTGGCGCTTTTCCCACTCCGACAGTTAGAATTAACCGACCGATTGGTCGATGAATTGTCTCGAGGCTTTCGCCATGACCGAAAACACGATCCTCATCAGCACCGCCGGCAGCGTGCGCACCCTGACGCTGAACCGGCCAGCCGCGCTGAACAGCCTGACCGCCGCCATGCACGGCCAGTTGCTGCCGGCGCTGCAGGCGGCGGCGGACGACAGCCGCATCCGCGCCGTCATCCTCACGGGCGCCGGCCGCGGTTTCTGCGCCGGGCAGGACTTGAGCGACCCCGCGATGGTGGGCGACGTGGACGTCGGCGCCGTCATCGACCGTCACTACCGGCCCCTGGCGCTGCGCCTGCGCACGATGCCGGTGCCGGTGATCGCGGCCGTCAATGGCGTGGCGGCCGGTGCCGGCGCCAACCTGGCACTGTGCTGTGACTTTGTGCTGGCCGCGCGCGGTGCCAGCTTCATCCAGGCCTTCAGCAAGATCGGCCTGGTGCCCGACTGTGGTGGCACCTGGCTGCTGCCGCGCCTGGTGGGCCGTGCACGCGCACTCGGCCTGGCGATGACGGGCGACAAGCTGCCGGCCGAAGAAGCAGAACGCATGGGCTTGATCTGGAAATGCGTGGAAGACGCGGCGCTGATGGACAGTGCTGCCGCCCTGGCGCAGCGCCTGGCCGCCATGCCCACCCGCGCGCTGGCTGAAACGCGGCGGCTCATCGATGCCGCCGAGCCGATGGACCTGGCCGATGCGCTGAGCCATGAAGCCACCACGCAGCGCGAACTGGGCCGCGCGGGTGATTTTGCAGAAGGCGTGGCGGCGTTTTTTGCCAAGCGCGCGCCGATGTTCAAGGACCGCTGAGCCATGAATCCGCAGCAGGTTGCTGAAGCAGCGCGTGATGCGATGTGGCGCAACGACCGCGCGTCCAAGGCCCTGGGCATGCAGGTGCTGGCCATCAGCCCCGGCGCTGCAGCGCTGAGCATGACGGTGCGCGACGACATGCTCAACGGCCACGACATTTGCCATGGCGGCCTCATCACCGCGCTGGCCGACAGTGCTTTTGCGTTCGCCTGCAACAGTTACAACGAGATGACGGTGGCGTCGGGCTTCGACGTCAACCTGGTCGCTGCGGGCCGGCTGGGCGATGTGCTGACAGCAACCGCGCAGGAAGTCAGCAAGGCCGGCCGCACCGGCGTGTATGACGTGACCGTGCGCAACCAGCGCGGTGAGCACGTGGCGGCTTTCCGCGGCCGTTCGTACACGATGAAGGGCAAACCTCTGGTCGAAGGTTTACCGATCGGCCAACAGCCATGAAAGCCGCACCATGCCCGTGAAAAGGCCCGCCCCCGGTGACCTGGAAGCCATCGAAACCGCCAGCCGCGACGAGTTGCAGGCGCTGCAGCTTCAGCGCCTGCAGTGGAGCCTGCAGCACGCCTACGACAACGTCACGCACTACACGCAGGCTTTCGACGCGGCGGGGGTGCACCCATCAGACTGCCAGTCGCTGGCAGACCTGGCCAAGTTCCCCTTCACTGCCAAGTCAGACCTGCGTGCCAACTACCCTTTCGGCATGTTTGCCGTGCCGCGCGAAAAAGTGGTGCGCATCCACGCCAGCAGCGGCACCACGGGCAAGCCAACCGTGGTGGCCTACACGCAGGGCGACATCGACCGTTGGGCCGACCTGGTGGCCCGCAGCATCCGCGCCAGCGGCGGCCGCGCC
>JANMKK010000034.1:0-6541 GCA_031372005.1 Rubrivivax sp. | reverse complement strand
CCACAGCCTTGATGCGGGCGATCATTTCGTCCACCGCCTGGGGCACCGGAATCTTTTCATTCAACACCCGGTTCATTGCCTTGGCCCAGACGTTTTCGTTGTTCAACACCGTGAACTTGTAGTTCTTGGTGAATTCAAACGGCGTCGTGCCGGCCATGAACTGGTTGTAGACCACCTGGCGGTGCGGGTCGCTCTTCCAGAAGGCGCTTTGCTGCGCCGCCTTGGTCACCGGGAACCAGCGGCCGAGAGAGCCTTCCACATAGGGCGTGAGGTTGGCCTCTTCAAGCAGGAAGGACACAAACTGCTTGGCAGCCACCTTGTTCTTGCTGTCCTTGAAGATCACGCCCACCTTCACAGCCGCGCGGTAAGTCATCTTCGTGCCGTCTGGCTTGTTGGGGAACGCGGCCGTGGCGATGAGTTCGGTGTAGTTCTTCTTTGCCGTGGCGCGCTGCGCTTCGGTCAGCGTGGCGTTGTTGCTGTCGTCCAGCCACTTGGCGGCGATGGAGATGGTCGCGTTGTGCGTCATCACGATCGTCTTGTTGTGGAAGGCGACGTTGTTGTCCGGGTCTTTCCAACTGGTGGAAGACGGCGGCGTGCAGCCCTTGCTGTAGACGGCCGTGTAGTCGGTGACGGCGTTGATCAGGCCCTCACGCACCTTGGGGTCGTCCACCAGCAGCTTGCCCGAATCACTGACGAGCTTGATGTTGTAGGCGTCCATGAAAGTCAGGAACGAGAAGAAGGAATCGCTCGAATCCACACCCATCGGGAAACCGGTGCCGAAGGCGCGCGTGCCCGTCTTCTGGCGGTAGCCCGTCTGCACCTTGTCGCACCAGAAGTTCCAGTAGCCCTTCCAGTCTTTGGGGATGTCGCTTTCCTTGAAACCTGCATCCACCAGCATGTCCTTCCAGTACTGGATGTGCATGGTCTGCTGCTTGATCGGGAAGGCGTAATACGCCCGGCTCTGCGTGGTGTTGTTAAAGAGGAAGGTGGTGGACAGCGCCGTGGGTTCAAACTTGGCGCGCAGCGGGTCAATCACGCTGCTCAGGTCTTCAAGCTTGCCTTCATAGGCCCACTTGGCGGCTACCTGAAAGTCGTACACGTCGGCATAGGCCACGTCGGGCGGCGTGCCGGCGTCCATCGCGGCCACGCTCTTGGGAATGGCTTCCTGCGGCGCGTACAGGCTCAGGTCGATCTTGATCTTCGGGTACTTGGCTTCGAACTTCTTGATGGTTGCAAACAGCGCCTCGTCTTCGGCCTTGTAGTAGCCCTTGGCCCACCACACGGTGAGCTTGTCCTGGGCCATGGCAGGGACCGCTATCCACAGACCTGCAGCGACAAGGGCGCAGGCCAAACCGATCTTCTTCAATTGCATGGGTCGTCTCCTGGCGAGTCTTGGGTGGGGGTGCTCTTCACAGCGCAGGCACCTGGTGGGTAATCGTATGATGATTGGTGGCGTCTTGGCTGCGGGCTTTCCCGGTGCCAAAGGCCGGTCAGCCCTTTACTGACATTCAGGCACGGCTGTCAGCACCGGCTGGCCGGCAAAGTGCGCCGCCAGATTGTTGAAGGCCAGATCGGCCATGGCCTGGCGCGTGGCCTGCGTACCGCTGCCGATGTGCGGCGTGAGGACCACCTTGTGCAGTGCCAGCAGGCGGTCGGGCACGCGAGGCTCGTCCTCAAAGACATCCAGCCCGGCGCCGGCTATTGCGCCGCTTTCAAGCGCATCCATCAGCGCGTTTTCATCCACCACCGACCCGCGCGCCACATTGACCAGGAAACCCTTGGGGCCCAATGCCTTCAGCACCTTGGCGTCGATCAAGTGCCGCGTGCCGGCACCGCCCGGTGTGATGACGACCAGAAAGTCCACCGCTGCCGCCAACGTGGCCGCGTCGGGGTGGAATGCAAACGGCAAGTCGGCCTTGGCACTGCGCGCCGTGTAGGCAACGCTCATGCCAAAGCCCAAGGCCCGCTGCGCGATGGCCTGCGCAATGCGGCCCATGCCCACCAACCCCAGCCGCGCGCCACTCATCTTGCGCGCCAGCGGCATGGCGCCTTGCAGCCACTGGCCGCTGCGCACGTAGCGGTCGGCGGCCGGCAACTGCCGTGCGGCGCTGAGCATGAGGCCAATGGCCAGGTCGGCCACATCGTCGTTCAGCACATGCGGTGTGTGCGTGACCATGATGCCGCGCGCCTTGGCCGCCACCACGTCCACGCCGTCATATCCCACGCCCATGACGGAGATGATTTCTAGCGCCGGCAACTGCGCAATGAGCGATTCAGGCACCTTGGAGTCTCCACTGCCGGCCAGCCCACGCACCTGCGGCGCAATGGCCGCCAGCGCTGCGGCGTCCAGGCCCGGCAACAGATGCGAATCAAAGGCCGCATCGATCTGCGGCGCCAGCAGCGGCGACAGTTTGGCCACCGACAGGACGGAAGGTTTGGACACGCGGGTTTGGGACACGGTTTTCAGTCTCCTAGGGCTTTCACGGCTGCGGGTTCAATCGTCATACCATAGTATCCGCAGCAGCCCGGCACCACACCCGGGGAATCCTGGACGCCGGACCAAGCCATGACCGACAAGCCTCGCGAAAAACCCCGCAAGAAGCCCGAAGAACTGCGCAGCCAACAGTGGTTTGGCCGCCAGGATCGTGACGGTTTTGCCTACCGCAGTTGGGTCAAGGGCAAAGGCGTGCCGCACGACCAGTTTGATGGCCGGCCGGTGATCGGCATCTGCAACACCTTCAGCGAACTCACGCCCTGCAATTCACATTTCAGGACGCTGGCCGAGCAGGTCAAGATCGGCGTGTACGAAGCGGGCGGCTTCCCGCTGGAATTTCCGGTGATGTCGCTGGGCGAGACGCTGCTGCGCCCCACCGCCATGCTGTACCGCAACCTGGCCAGCATGGACGTGGAAGAAAGCATCCGCGGCAACCCCATCGACGGCGTGGTGTTGCTGATGGGTTGTGACAAGACCACACCTGCGCTGTTGATGGGTGCGTCCAGCGTTGACCTGCCCACCATCGGCGTCAGCGGCGGGCCCATGCTCAACGGCAAGTGGCGCGGGCAGGAATTGGGGTCGGGCACAGGCGTCTGGCAGATGAGTGAGCAAGTGCGTGCCGGCACGTTGAAACTGGCCGACTTCTTCGAAGCCGAAAGCTGCATGCACCGCAGCCACGGCCACTGCATGACGATGGGCACCGCCAGCACCATGGCCAGCATGGTCGAAGCATTGGGCGTGGGCTTGCCGGGCAACGCCGCGTACCCGGCGGTGGATGGCCGGCGCAATGTGATTGCGCGCAACGCCGGGCGGCGCATCGTGGAGATGGTGCACACCGACCAGAAGCTTTCCAGCATCCTCACGCGTGATGCATTCGAAAATGCCATCCGCACGCTGGCCGCCATCGGCGGCAGCACGAACGCGGTGATCCACCTGATTGCCATTGCAGGCCGCATCGGCGTGCCCCTGACCATCGACGACTTCGACCGCCTGGCGAGCGAATTGCCCTGCATCCTGAACCTGCAGCCCAGTGGTGAGCACCTGATGGAAGACTTCTGCTACGCCGGTGGCCTGCCGGCGGTGATGAAGGAGATTGCGTCGGTGCTGCACCTGGACGCCGTCACCGCCAACGGCCACACGGTGGGCGAGAACATTGCGGACGCTCAGAACTTCGACCCACGTGTCATCAAGACGGTTGCGATGCCGTTCAAGGCCCGAGCCGGCATCGCGGTGCTGCGCGGCAACCTGGCGCCGCGCGGTGCGGTCATCAAGCCGAGTGCGGCCACACCGGCGTTGATGCAGCACACCGGCCGCGCGGTGGTGTTTGAGGACAGCGACGACTTCCACAAGCGCATTGACGACGACGCGCTGGATGTCGATGAAAGCTGCATCCTGGTGCTGAAGAACTGCGGCCCCAAGGGCTACCCCGGCATGGCCGAAGTCGGCAACATGCCACTGCCGCCCAAGGTGCTGAAGAAAGGCATCACCGACATGGTGCGCATCAGCGACGCGCGCATGAGCGGCACCGCCTACGGCACCGTGGTGCTGCACACCGCGCCCGAAGCGGCGGCCGGCGGCACGCTGGCGCTGGTCCACAACGGCGACCTCATCACGCTGGACGTGGCCGGCCGCCGCCTGCATCTGCATGTGGACGACACTGAGTTGGCCCGCCGCCGTGCATTGTGGTCAGCGCCGAAACCAGCCATGGACAGCGGCTACTGGAAGCTCTACATCGACCACGTGCTGCAGGCCGACGAAGGCGCCGACCTTGACTTCCTGCGTGGCAAGCGCGGCGCAGCCGTGCCCAAGGACAACCATTGACGTCCATTGACAACCCACTCTTGAAAAGACAGCCATGAACAAATACGCCCTCGTCACCGGCGCCGGCAGCGGCATCGGCCGCGCCTGCGCATTGGGCCTGCTGGCCGACGGCTGGCACGTGGGCCTGCTGGGCCGGCGCGCCGACGCACTGCAGGCCACCGCAGAAGCCAGCGGCAGCGCCGCGCCGCGCGCCTTCGCCCTGCCCTGCAACGTCGGCAATGACGAAGAGGTTGCCGCTGCGTTTGCAGCGCTGAAAGCACGCTTCGGCCGCCTGGACCTGCTCTTCAACAACGCCGGCGGCGGCCTGACAGCCAAGACGCCTGACCTCGTCACCCCTGCTGAATGGCGCCAGGTCGTCGATGTCAATCTGAACGGCGCCTTCTACTGTCTGTCGCAAGCCTTCAAGATGATGAAAGAGCAGTCGCCCATGGGCGGCCGCATCATCAACAACGGCAGCATTTCGGCCACCACACCACGGCCCGGCTCCATTGCCTACACGGCCACCAAACACGCGGTGAGTGGCCTGACCAAGACGGCCGCGCTGGACGGCCGGCCGTTTGACATTGCCGTTGGCCAGATCGACATCGGCAATGCCGCCAGCGACATGACGGCACGCATGGTCGATGGCGTGCTGCAAGCAGACGGCAGCGTGCGGCCCGAACCGCGCATGGACCTGGCTGCGGTGGTGGACACGCTGCTGTCGATGGCGCGTCTGCCGTTGACGGCCAACGTGCTGTTCACCACCGTGATGGCCACCAAGATGCCCTTCGTGGGCCGGGGCTGAAGCCATGGCTGCATCAACAGGAAGACTCGCCGGCAAGACCGCCTTCATCACCGCCGCCGGCCAGGGCATCGGCCGCGCGGTGGCGGAAGCCTTTGTGCGCGAAGGCGCGCAGGTGGTTGCCAGCGATCTGAACGAAACGCTGTTGGCGGCGTTGAAGGCCGACACCGGCTGCACCACCTTGCGGCTTGACGTGACCGACGCGGCAGCCATCACGGCCGCCGCGGCCGCCCACGGCCCCGTCAGCATCCTCTTCAATGGCGCCGGCTACGTGCACGCCGGCAGCGTGCTGGACTGCAGCGAAGCGGACTGGGACTTTGCCTTCCAGCTCAACGTGCGGTCGCAGTTCCGCACCATCAAGGCCTTCCTGCCCGCCATGCTCAAGGCCGGTGGCGGGTCGATCATCAACGTGGCTTCCGTGGCTGGCAGCATCAAGGGCGCGCCGAACCGCTTTGTCTATGGCGCCACCAAGGCCGCAGTCATTGGCTTGACAAAAGCTGTCGCGGCCGACTTCGTGGCCCAAGGCATCCGCTGCAACGCCATTTGCCCCGGCACGGTTGAATCGCCTTCGCTGCGCGATCGAATTGCTGCGCAGGCGGCGGCATCGGGCCAGACGCTGGCGCAGGTGGAAGCCGCCTTCGTCGCCCGCCAACCCATCGGCCGCTTGGGCCGCGTTTCAGAAATTGCCGCGCTGGCGGTTTACCTCGCCAGCGACGAATCTGCATTCACCACGGGCACGTCGCAAATCATTGATGGCGGCTGGTCGAACTGAAAGGAAATCCCCATGAAGCTCTTGCGACACGGCCCCAAGGGCCAGGAAAGACCCGGCCTGCTGGACGCCCAGGGCAAGGTGCGCGACCTGAGCGCGCTGCTGCCCGACATCACGGCCGCCACGCTGTCCCCCGCCGGCCTGGCTGCCCTGCGTGCGCTGGACCTGAACGCACTGCCGGTGGTGGAACAAGGCACGCTCGCCCTGCCCTACGCCGGCATGGGCAAGTTCATTGCCATCGGCCTGAACTACGCCGACCACGCGGCCGAATCCAACATGCCGATTCCCAAAGAGCCCATCGTCTTCATGAAGACGGTGGACAGCGCGGTGGGCTGCAACCATGCCGTGGTGCTGCCGCAGGGCTCCGTCAAGAGCGACTGGGAAGTGGAGCTGGGCGTGGTGATCGGCAGCCGCGCGCGCTACGTCAGCGAGGCGGACGCACTGAAACACGTGGCCGGCTACTGCGTCGTCAACGACGTGTCGGAACGCGAATACCAGCTGGAACGCGGCAGCCAGTGGGACAAGGGCAAAGGCTGCGACACCTTTGGCCCCACCGGCCCGTGGATGGTGACGGCCGACGAGGTGGGTGACGTGCAGAACCTGTCGATGTGGCTGGACGTCAACGGCAAGCGCATGCAGACCGGCAACACGCGCACGATGGTCTTCGGCGTAGCGC
>JANMKK010000008.1:0-6726 GCA_031372005.1 Rubrivivax sp. | reverse complement strand
GAAGCCATGAAGATCATGAACGAGATTGAAGCCGACTGCGACGGCAAGGTGCTGCGCATCCTGTGCGAAAACGGCCAGGCCGTTGAATTCGGGCAACCGCTGTTCATCGTCGAATAGGGCGCCTTGTGTTCAAGAAAATCCTCATTGCCAACCGGGGCGAAATCGCCCTGCGCATCCAGCGCGCCTGCCGCGAGATGGGCATCAAGTCGGTCGTTGTCTATTCCGAAGCCGACCGCGAAGCCAAGTACGTGAAGCTGGCCGATGAAGCGGTGTGCATCGGGCCGGCCTCGTCGGGCTTAAGCTACCTCAACATGCCCGCCATCATCTCCACGGCCGAGGTGACTGATGCCGAGGCCATCCACCCCGGCTACGGCTTCCTGAGCGAAAACGCCGACTTCGCCGAGCGCGTGGAACGCAGCGGCTTCGTCTTCATCGGGCCCACGTCCGAAGCCATCCGCATGATGGGCGACAAGGTCTCGGCCAAGCAGGCCATGATCAAGAGCGGCGTGCCCTGTGTGCCCGGCAGCGAAGGCGCGCTGCCCGACGACCCAAAGGAAAGCATCCGCCAGGCGCGCGCCATCGGCTACCCCGTGATCATCAAGGCGGCTGGCGGCGGCGGCGGGCGCGGCATGCGCGTGGTGCACACCGAAGCCGCGCTCATCCACGCCGTGCAGACCACACGCGCCGAAGCCGGGGCCGCCTTTGGCAACCCGGCCGTGTACATGGAAAAGTTCCTGGAGCACCCGCGCCACATCGAGATTCAGATCCTGGCCGACAGCTTCAAGAACGCGGTCTGGCTGGGTGAACGCGACTGCTCGATGCAGCGCCGCCACCAGAAGATCATTGAAGAAGCGCCGGCGCCGGGCATCCCGCGGCGCGTGATTGAAAAGATCGGCGAACGCTGCGCGGCGGCGTGCAAGAAGATCGGCTACCGCGGCGCGGGCACCTTCGAATTCTTGTTTGAAGATGGCGAGTTCTTTTTCATCGAGATGAACACCCGCGTGCAGGTGGAACACCCGGTGACGGAGATGGTGACCGGCATCGACATCGTGCAGATGCAGATCCGCGTCGCAGCCGGTGAAAAGCTGCCTTTCGTGCAACGCCAGATCGAGATGCGCGGCCACGCCATTGAATGCCGCATCAACGCCGAAGACCCCTACAAGTTCACGCCGTCGCCGGGCCGCATTTCGCTGTGGCATGCACCGGGCGGGCCGGGCGTGCGGGTGGATTCGCACGTCTACACCAACTACTTCGTGCCGCCGAACTACGACTCGATGATCGGCAAGGTGATCTGCCACGGCGACACCCGCAACCAGGCGCTGGCGCGCATGCGCACAGCGCTGTCAGAGACGGTGGTGGAAGGCATCCAGACCAACATCCCGCTGCACCGCGAATTGATGGCCGACGCCAAGTTCATCGAGGGTGGGACGACGATCCATTACCTTGAAGGTTGGCTCGGCCAACATCGGCGTTAGGCAGCACGACGGCCATGCACGAACTGGTGTTGAGCGCCCCGCAAAGCCTGGTGGAGCCAGTCTCCGACGCGCTCATGGACGCGCTCGACGCGCTGTCCGTGTCCGTCGAAGACGCCGACGCCGGCACCGACGGTGAACACGCGCTCTTCGGTGAACCCGGCATGCCGGCGCCGGCCGCGGGCTGGAACCACTCGATGCTGAAGGCGCTGTTCGACAGCGCAGATGCTGCAGAACGGGCGGCCACGCTGCTGCTGGCGCAAGATTGGGCAGCAGGTCTGCACGTTCAGGCCCTGGCTGAAGTGGCCGAGCAGGACTGGGTGCGCATCACGCAGAGTCAGTTTGCGCCGGTGTCCATCACCCCCGACTTCTGGGTCGTGCCCAGCTGGCATGAGCCACCCGCTGCCGCGCGCCACGTCATCCGCCTGGACCCCGGTCTGGCCTTCGGCACCGGCACCCACCCCACCACGCGCATGTGCCTGCGCTGGCTGGCGCAGCGCCACGTCTTGGCGAAGGCGGGCGCGGGCCTGGGTCGCGTGCTGGACTACGGCTGCGGGTCGGGCATCCTGGCCATTGGCGCGGCGCTGATGGGCGCCGGGGAAATAGTCGCCGTGGACATCGACCCCGCTGCGGTGCGCGCCACCCGCGACAACGCCGCGCACAACCGCGTGGCAGTCACGGCGGGTCTGCCCGACCAGGCTCACGGCCACTACGGCGTGGTGCTGGCCAACATCCTGGCCACGCCGCTGAAGCTGCTGGCGCCGCTGCTGGCCGGCCACGTGCAACCCGGCGGCTGGCTGGTGATGGCGGGCATCCTGGACCGCCAGGCCGGCGACATCACGGCTGCCTATGCACCCTGGTTGCCAGTCGCGGTGGCGGACAGCGAAGAGGGCTGGATCCTGATGTGCGGCCAGCGCGCTGCCGCGCCATGAAAGGCAGCCGCTGATGGCCACCGGCCTGGCCACCCGCTGCAGCGCCTGCGGCACGGTGTTTCGCGTCGTGCCGGACCAGTTGCGCGTGTCCGAAGGCTGGGTGCGCTGCGGGCGCTGCAGCGAAGTCTTCAACGCGCTGGAAGGCCTGGTCGATCTGGAAACCGGCATGCCCAAACGCAGCACCGGCGCGGGGTTGGCGCCGCCGGTGGCCGGTGAGGCTGAAGCGCAAGAATCGCAACGTGGCGAGTACGACTACGCCCACCCGGCCGCGCGGCCCGGCGCGCCGGCCTTGCCGTCAGCATCACCGCCTGCGGTGCAGCACGCGACGATCCAGGAAGACGACAGCGCGGCCGATTCCAGCCTGAACACCCGTCCCGACTTCAGCAGCCAGATCAGTGCCGAAGAACTGGCGCAGGCCAGCGCCAAACCCTCTTTCGTCGCCAGCGCCGACCGCGCCGCGTTGTGGCGCAGGCCGCGCGTGCGCGGGGCGCTGGTGCTCGTGGGCGTGCTGGCCGTGCTGGGCCTGGCAGCACAAATGGTGCACGAATACCGCAACCTGGTGGCCGCCGCCTGGCCAGAGTCCCGCCCCTGGCTCGAACGGGCCTGCGCGCCGCTGAACTGCAAGGTGGAAGCCGCGCAGGCGATTGAAAACCTGGCCGTGGAAAGCAGCGGCCTGGTGCGCGTGGAAAAGTCCAGCCTCTACCGGCTGCAGATAGGCTTGCGCAACCGTGCCGGCATCGACCTGGCCGTGCCTGCGCTGGATGTCACGCTCACCGACAGCCAAGGCCGGCTGATTGCCCGCAAGGTGCTGCGCGTGGCCGAATTGGGCGCGCCGCAGGCCACAATCGGTGCCGGCCGCGAACTCAACGTGCAGGCCACGCTGCAGGCTGCGGCGGCCACGAATGGTGAAGCGCCCGCGCAGCCTGTACAGCCGATAGCGGGCTACACGATCGAACTGTTCTACCCCTGACTCGACCTGCCCGGCCGCGCACCCGCTTGCGGCGCACAACCCCACGGAGACACCATGCCCGCGCTCATTTGCGGTTCCCTCGCCTACGACACCATCACCGGCTTCCCCGGCCGTTTTGCAGACCAGATCCTGGCCGACCAGGTGCACATCCTCAACGTGTCGTTCCTGGTGCCGACGCTGCGGCGTGAATTTGGCGGCTGCGCCGGCAACATCGCCTACACGCTGCACCTGCTGGGCGGTGAACCCGTCGTCATGGCGGCACTCGGCAGCGATGGCAGCGACTATCTGGCGCGCTTCAAGTCCATGGGGCTGGACGTGGGCAACGTGCGCTTCGACGAAGAACTGCACACCGCCCAGGCGATCATCATCACCGACCGCGACAACAACCAGATCACCGCCTTCCACCCGGGTGCGATGAGCAACGCGCACCTGATCCCGGCGCCGACACGCAAGGATCTTCGCATCGGCATCATCGCGCCCGACGGCCGCGAGGCCATGCAGATGCGCGCGCGTCAGATGCACGCAGCCGGCATCCCTTTCGTCTTTGACCCCGGCCAACAGCTGCCGCAGTTTGACGGCCCCGAGCTGCAGGAATTTGTGAACCTCGCCACCTGGGTGGCGGTCAACGACTACGAAGGCCGCATGCTGTGCGACCGCACGGGCCAGACGCTGGAATCGATGTCGCGTTCACACTTGTCGGGCGTGATCGTGACGCTGGCGGCCGAGGGCTGCGAACTCTGGCTGCAGGGCCAGCGCACCGCCGTGCCGGGTGTGAAGGCGGCCGATGTGATCGACCCCACCGGCTGTGGCGACGCCTTCCGCGGCGCACTGCTCTTCGGCCTGGAAAAGGGCTGGAGCCTGGAACGCAGTGTGGCCCTGGGCAACCGCCTGGGCGCGCTCAAGATCGCCCAGCGCGGGCCGCAACACCATGTGCTGGATGACGGTGTTCGCGCCGAATTGGCGCGTTGACGGTGCCGCGCAGGCTTACCGCAGCTACTGAACCAGCTGGGCCAGCTTGCCGCTGGCGTAAAGGCCCGCCACCACCGACAGCTCCATCGGCTTGATCTTGGCCGCCTGGCCTTCGCAGCCAAATTCCAGATAGCGCTGCTTGCAGATTTGCCTGGCAGCGTCACGCGCGGGCTTGAGGTAGTCGCGCGGGTCAAACTTGTCCGGGTTCTCAGCCAGGTACTTGCGCACGGCGGCGGTCATGGCCAGGCGCACGTCGGTGTCGATGTTGATCTTGCGCACGCCATGCTTGATGGCTTCCTGGATCTCGCTCACCGGCACGCCGTAGGTCTCTTTCATTTGTCCGCCGTGCGCGCGGATGATTTCCAGCAAGTCCTGCGGCACGCTGGAGCTGCCGTGCATCACCAGGTGTGTGTTGGGGATGCGGGCGTGGATTTCCTTGATGCGGCTGATGGCCAGCGTTTCGCCTGTGGGCTTGCGGCTGAATTTGTAGGCGCCGTGGCTGGTGCCGATGGCAATGGCCAGCGCATCAAGCTGCGTGCGCTTGACGAAGTCAGCGGCTTGTTCGGGGTCGGTCAGCAGCTGTTCGCGCGTCATCGTGGCGTCGGTGCCGTGGCCGTCTTCCTTGTCGCCGCGCATGGTTTCCAGGCTGCCCAGGCAGCCAAGCTCGCCTTCGACGGTGACACCCAGCATGTGCGCCATGTCCACCACACGGCGCGTCACTTCGACGTTGTAGTCGTAGCTGGCGATGGTCTTGCCGTCAGCTTCCAGGCTGCCGTCCATCATCACCGAACTGAAGCCCAGACCAATGGCGCCCTGGCAGACGTCGGGGCTCTGGCCGTGGTCCTGGTGCATCACCAGCGGCACCTGCGGCCAGCTTTCCACCGCCGCCTGGATCAGGTGCTTGATGAAGGGCTCACCGGCGTACTTGCGGGCGCCGGCGCTGGCTTGCAGGATGACGGGCGCGCCGACTTCGGCCGCCGCCGTCATCACCGCTTGCACCTGTTCCAGGTTGTTGACGTTGAAGGCCGGGATGCCATAGCGGTGTTCGGCGGCGTGGTCCAGCAGTTGGCGCATGGAAACGAGTGGCATGGGGGTACTCCAGAAGTAGAGAACGGGCAACGTGAATGGGCTGCACGGCAGGCGCTCTAACCGCGCTGTAACCACGCTGTAACTATGCGCATTTTAGGGCCCGTGCCCGTTGCGTCCCCCCGTGTGAACCTCAACCCACCTGGCAGACCTTCAGCATGTTGGTGCCACCCGGGTAGCCCATCGGCTCGCCGCAGGTGATGGCATAAGTGTCGCCCGGCTTGAGCACGCCTTTTTCCACCAGCAGCGCTTCGGCCTTGGCCAGCGCTTCGTCGCGTTCACTCATCTTGGGCATTAGCAGCGGACGCACGTTGCGGTACAGCGTCATGCGGCGTTCGCTGTTGACCTGCGACGTCATGCCGAAGATCGGCACCTTGATGTTGTGCCGGCTCATCCACAGCGCGGTCGAGCCGCTCTCTGTCAAAGCGATGATGGCCTTGCAGCCCAAATGGTGCGCGGTGAAGAGCGCGCCCATGGCAATGCTCTGGTCGATGCGGCCGAACTTCTTGTTGGTGAAGTCGGTCTCCAGCGACACGTCTTCCGCGCGTTCGGCTTCGAGTGCGATCTGCGCCATCTGCTCCACCGTTTCCACCGGGTACTTGCCGGCTGCGGTCTCGGCGCTGAGCATCACGGCGTCGGTGCCGTCGAGCACGGCATTGGCCACATCGGACACCTCGGCGCGCGTGGGCACTGGCGCCAGGATCATGCTTTCCATCATCTGCGTGGCGGTGATGACGACCTTGTCCATCTCGCGTGCCAAGCGGATCATGCGTTTTTGCAAAGCCGGCACTGCCGCATTGCCCACTTCCACCGCCAGGTCACCGCGCGCGACCATGATGCCGTCGCTGGCACGCAGAATCGCTTCCAGCTGCGGGATCGCTTCGCTGCGTTCGATCTTGGCGATCATCGCCGGCTTGTGGCGCGTGGCCTCGCCGGCCACGTTGGCCAGCTGGCGCGCCATCTCCATGTCGGTGGCGTTCTTCGGGAAGCTGACTGCCAGGTATTCGCACTGGAAAGACACTGCCGTCTTGATGTCCTCCATGTCCTTGGCCGTCAGCGCCGGCGCCGTCAGGCCACCGCCGGCCTTGTTGATGCCCTTGTTGTTCGACAGCTCGCCGCCGAGCACGACGCGCGTGTGAACCTGCTCGCCGCGCACGGCCTCCACCGTCAGCTTGATGAGGCCGTCGTTGAGCAGCAGCGTGTCGCCCGGGCGCACGTCGCGCGGCAGTTCCTTGTAGTCCAGGCCCACGGCGCTGATGTCGCCGGGCTCGGTGCGCTGCGCGTCCAGCACGAAAGC
>JANMKK010000005.1:0-7851 GCA_031372005.1 Rubrivivax sp. | reverse complement strand
TGGAACACCACGCCGCGGTCAGGGCCGGGGCCCTTGAGTTCACGGTCGTCCAGCAGCAGCACGCCGGCCGTGGGCGTGGTCAGCCCCGACACCAGATTGAGCAACGTCGACTTGCCGCAACCCGAGTGGCCGATGAGCGAGACGAACTCACCACGCTCCACGTCCAGCGAGATGTCGCGCAGTGCAATGAAAGGGCCGCGCTTGGTCGGAAACGTCATGCCGACGTCGTTGATCTGCAGCATTGGCTTGCCGTTGATTCGCATGGCCATGTCCCTTCAGTTTTTCGCTTCAGCTTCAGCTGTAGTCGAAGCGTTTGGCCACCGCCATCAAGACCCACTCGAGCAGCAGCCCGACGATGCCGATGACGAAGATGGCGATGATGATGTGGGCCACGTTCAGGTTGTTCCACTCGTCCCAGACCCAGAAGCCGATGCCGACGCCGCCAGTCAGCATCTCTGCCGCCACGATGACGAGCCAGGCCGTGCCCACCGACAGGCGCACGCCGGTCAGCATGTAGGGCATGACCGAAGGCAGCAGGATGCGCGTGGCGATCTTCCATTCACTGAGCTTGAGCACGCGGGCCACGTTCAGGTAGTCCTCGGGCACGCGCTGCACGCCGACGGCGGTGTTGATCACCATCGGCCAGATGCTGCAGATGAAGATGGTCCAGATGGCGGCCGGGTTGGCGGCCTTGAACACCAAAAGCCCAATCGGCAACCATGCCAGTGGTGACACCGGTTTCAACAAGCTGATCAGCGGTGACAGCATGCGGTTCAGCGTTGCAAAGCGGCCGATCATGAAACCGAGCGGGATGCCCACCACGGCCGCCAGGCCGAAGCCCAGCGCCACGCGTTCCAGCGAGAACAGGATGTTCCAGCCGATGCCCTGGTCGTTGGGGCCCTTTTGATAGAAGGGGTTGGAGAAAAGCTTGACGGCAGCTTCAAAGGTGGCCGCCGGCGTGGGGAACGCGCCGCCCTTCATCGTGAGCAGTGCCCACACCGCGACGAGCAAGACCATGCCCACCAGCGGCGGCAGCATCCGACCGGATAGCGCGCGCCAGTCGTAGGGCTCACGCGGTGGCTTGGCCACCTGTGCAGTCGCAGCGACCTTGACAACCTTGGTGGGCGCCGGTTTGGTGTCGCTGACTATCTTGGCGGCCTCTTGCAGTGAATGGAAAACGGCACTGACCATGGTCGGCTCCTTCGTCTGTCGCTGTGGGGATTCAGGTGGACGCTGCGGCCGTCAAGCCGCAGCCGCCCGCACCTTGAAACCGTCTGCGTACTTCGTGGGGTCCTTGCCGTCCCACACCACGCCGTCAAGAAATTTGCTGCTGCGCATGACGTCCTTCGGCACGCTCACCTTCAGCGCACCGGCCGCTTGTTTGTAGAGATCAATCTGGTTGATCTGCCGGGCCACGGCCAGATAGTCCGGGTGGTCCTTCAGCAGGCCCCAGCGCTTGTGCTGCGTCAGGAACCACATGCCGTCGCTGAGGTACGGGAAAGTCACCGCGCCGTCGTTGAAGAACTTCATGTGGTTGGGGTCGTCCCAGGTCTTGCCCAGGCCGTTCTGGTAGCGACCCAGGATGCGCTGGTTGATGGCATCGACGCTGGTGTTGACGTAGCTCTTGTCGGCAATCGTCTCGGCCATCTTGTTCTTGTTGGACAGGTTGGCGTCGATCCAGCGGCCCGCTTCCAGCACTGCCATCACCACGGCACGCGCGGTGTTGGGGTACTTCTTGACGAACTCACCGGTGGTGCCCAGCACCTTCTCGGGGTGATCCTTCCAGATGTCCTGTGTCGTCACGGCGGTGATGCCGATGCCGTCGATGATGGCGCGGTGGTTCCAGGGCTCGCCGACGCAGTAGCCGTCCATGTTGCCGACACGCATGTTGGCCACCATCTGCGGCGGCGGCACGGTGATGACCTTGGCGTCTTTCAGCGGGTTGATGCCGGCCGCCGCCATCCAGTAATACAACCACATGGCGTGGGTGCCGGTGGGGAAAGTCTGCGCGAACGTGTAGTCGCGTTTCTCGCTGGCCATCACTTTGGCCAGACTCGGGCCATCGACGGCCCCCTTGTCGGCGAGCTTTTTCGACAACGTGATGGCCTGGCCGTTGTGGTTGAGCGTCATCAGCACGGCCATGTCCTTCTTCGGGCCGCTGACACCCAGGTGCACGCCGTAGACCAGGCCATACAGCACATGCGCCATGTCGAGTTCGCCGTTGACGAGCTTGTCGCGCACACCGGCCCAGCTCGCTTCCTTGGTGGGGATCATCTTGACGCCGTACTTCTTGTCGAAGCCCAGCACGCTGGCCATCACCACGCTGGCGCAGTCGGTCAGTGGAATGAAGCCGATGCGCACTTCTTCCTTTTCGGGCTTGTCGCTGCCTTGGGCGTAGGCAGCGGCACGCAGCGCGGGGTCGATCACGAGGCCGGCGGTGGCGACCGCAGCGCTCTGCATCACACGGCGTCGGGTCATGAGCGGGGCCTCGGCTTGGGTGAGCGAGCACGGGCCGGTCAGCAAGAAAGACGCAGCAGGCGAGTCAGGCTTGGCGGTCATGAAAGTCCTTCGGAAAAGAGAAAGGCCCGCCTCGCGACAAGTCGCAACGCGGGCCTCATTGCCCTGGTGTGTCTGATGAGTCTCGTGAGTCTCGTGACCGCAGCGCCATTGCTGCCGTCCGTGTCAACCGTGAGCAATCGGCGTGCCACGCCCTTCAGTGCCGGCCTTCGGTGGCGCAGCGTCATGGCGTGTTCGGAATCGCGCCCGCAAAGGTGCTGCGCTGCACCATGCTGGTTCAGATTGCACGATCACCCAAGCAGCAATTCGACGTCGATCACCCTTTCCGCCGCATCGCGCAGCTTCAGGCCCTTCTTCATCGCCAGGTCCTGGAGAAAGCGGTGTGCTTCGGGCTCGCTCAGTGCCTTCTTGCCCATCAGCAGGCGTTTGGCGCGGTCGATGGTTTTGCGGTCTGCCAGTTCACTGCGGGCGGCGTCAAGTTCGGTGCGCAGGGCCTGCTCAGTGGCAAAGCGTTCCACGGCCACGTCAATGACCGCTTGCACCCGGTCGGGCTGAAGGCCCTTGACGACATAGGCCGTGACGCCGGCGCCCAGGGCGCTGCGCATGGTGGGGCGGTCGCTGTCGTTGGTGAACACGATGATGGGCAGGCGGGCGTCGCGGGTGGCCAGGACGATGTGTTCCAGCACGTCTCGCACTGCGCTGTCGCTCTTGACCACCACCATGTCGGGCTTGAGCCGCGCCATCGCTTCGGGCAGCGACGCGTCGCCCGCGCGCACGCCCAGCACCGGGTGGCCTGCATCCGCCAACGCGCTTGAAATTGCGAGCACGTCGTCTGACGCCTCGGCAAAGGGGTCGGTGACGATCAGAAGCGACAGCGTCGCCCGGCGTTGTGCAATGCGTTCAGCCATGCACAAGGCTCAGCAAGACCTGCGCCAAGGTGGCCCGCATCGGCTCGGATGTGCAATGGCCCCGGGCAGCGCACCAAAAAAACCTCTCCGCCTTGAAACGGAGAGGTTGGACAAAAGGGCATGACGCCCTGCTGAGGAGACAAGACAGACATCCGACGGAGACGTCGCCTTCATCCGTGCAAACGGCGTGCCCGCTAAACTGAACCGTTCCCTTGGTGTCGATTGAGCCGCTTGAAAGTTCTTGGATTTGAATCGTCCTGCGACGAGACCGGCGTGGCCCTTGTGGAGACCCGCGCCGACGGCCCGCCGCGCCTGCTGGCCGACGCGCTGCACAGCCAGGTCGAGATGCATGCTGCCTTTGGCGGCGTGGTGCCTGAACTGGCGTCGCGCGACCACATTCGCCGCGTGTTGCCGCTGACCCGGCAGGTGCTGCAACAAGCCGGTTGCGTGCTGGCCGACGTGGACGTGGTGGCGTACACGCGCGGCCCGGGCCTGGCGGGCGCGTTGCTGGTGGGTGCCGGCGTCGCTGTCGCACTGGCGGCTGCACTGGGCAAGCCGGCGCTGGGGGTGCACCACCTGGAAGGCCACTTGTTGTCGCCCTTCCTTGCCAATGACGCACCGACGTTTCCTTTCGTGGCGCTGCTGGTCAGCGGCGGCCACACGCAGCTGATGGCCGTGCAGGGCGTGGGCCGCTACACGCTGCTGGGCGAGACCATCGACGACGCGGCCGGCGAAGCCTTCGACAAGAGCGCCAAGCTGCTGGGCCTGGGCTACCCCGGTGGCCCGGCACTGGCGCGGCTGGCAGAGTTTGGTGACCCAGAAGCCTTTGCGCTGCCTCGGCCTCTGCTGCACAGCAAGGACCTTGACTTTTCATTTGCCGGCCTGAAGACCGCCGTGATGATGCAGCACCGCAAGCTGGGGCCCAACGTGTGCGAGCAACCACGCGCCGACCTGGCAGCCAGCACGCAAGCGGCCATCGTCGATGTGCTGGTCGCCAAATCACTCAAGGCGCTCAAACAAACCGGCTCCCGCCGCCTGGTGGTGGCCGGCGGCGTGGGCGCCAATCTGCGCCTGCGTGAGAAGCTGAACGCAGGTGCCGCCAAGCTGGGCGCGCAGGTGAACTACCCACCGCTGGCGCTGTGCACCGACAACGGCGCCATGATTGCGCTGGCGGCCGCGCTGCGGCTGCAGCACGGCCTGGCCGACCTGCAGCACGACGGCGCCTTCGACGTGCGGCCGCGTTGGCCGCTGACGGAGATCAGTTGACGGTGCTCAGTTGACCGTGATCAATTGACCGTGATCTGCGCCGCTGCGCGCACGTGGCGCTTCGGCAGCGACAACGTCAGCACGCCGTCTTCCAGCTTGGCGCCGGACTCGGCCTGGTCCACTTCCACCGGCAGCGTGAAGCTGCGGGCATAGCGGGTGGCGGGGCGTTCGCGGTACAGCACGCGCTCGCCGTCCTTCTTCTCTTCGCTGCGCTGGCTTTGGGCTTGCAGGCTGACCTTGCGGCCATCCACCGACACCTTGATGTCGTCTTTGGCCACGCCCGGCATTTCAAGCTTCACGGTGTAGCCGACATCGGTCTCGGCGACGTCCAGCGCGGGGCTGCGCGACGCGGTGTTGTCCAGCGCGCCCAAGAGGTGGGCAAGGGGACGGGCATCACGGGAAACGGGTACGAAGAACATGGTGCACTCCTACAATCGGTTGGCAGGTGCTGCAACGCTGCATCACCCATGCCGAGCAGATGCGCTCGGCTTTGCTTTTTTCAAGAACAGTCTTTAGACATGAATCCCAAACGACGTGTTTTGCTGACGCTTTCACTTGTCTATGCAAGTGTCTGCACAGGCGGCCTTGCCGCTGCGCAGACGGCTCCTGAGCCGATCCGGCTGGCGCTCATCGAAGGCCTCTCGGGGCCTTTTGCAAATGCGGGCGAAGCGGTGTTTCGCAACCTCCTGCTGGCCACCGAACGCATCAACAAGCGTGGCGGCGTGCGGGTGGGTGGTGCGGGCGGCGTGGCGCGGCCATTCGCCATCCAGCGCATGGACAGCAAGGGCAATGCTGAGGAGGCGGTGGGCTTGTTGCGCGGCGCGGTTGATCAGCGCATCGGCTTTGTGCTGCAGGGCAACGGCTCGGCCGCAGCGGCAGCGCTGGTGGATGCGCTGGACAAGCACAACGAACGTGAGCCGCGGAACCGCGCGCTCTTCCTGAATTACTCGGCCGTGGACCCGGCGCTTACCAACGAACGCTGCAGCTTCTGGCACTTTCGCTTCGACGCCCATGCGGACATGCGGCTGGCCGCGCTGACTGACGTGTTGCAGGGCGACCGCAGCGTGCAGCGGGTGTACCTGATCGCGCAGGACTACAGCTTTGGCCAGCAGGTGATGAAGCAGTCGCGGGTGATGATCAACGCCAAGCGGCCCGACATGCAGATCGTCGGAGAAGAGCTGCACCCGCTGGGCCGCGTGCGCGACTTCCTGCCCTATGCCGCCAAGATCAAGGCCAGCGGTGCGCAGGCCGTGTTGACGCCCAACTGGGGCAACGACCTGACGCTGCTGGTGCGCGCGCTGCGCGAGGTGGGGTCGGACGCCAAGCTCTACACTTTCTATGGCAACGCGCTGGGTGCGCCCGCAGCCATTGGCGACGCCGGCATCGGCCGCGTGCTGGCGGTGGCGGAATGGCAGCCTAACGTCGGTGGAGTGGCGTCTGATGCCTTCTACGCCAGTTTCCGCCAGCGCTTCGCGCAGCCGCAGGACGACTATGTGCATGCGCGCATGCACTTGATGATCGAGATGCTGGCGGTGGCCATCGAACGCGCCGGGAGCACCGACGCGGTGGCGGTCGCGCGTGCGCTGGAAGGCCTGGGCTCCGACAGCACGCCGATGGGTACGTGGCACGCCGCGACGATGCGCGCGGCTGACCACCAACTGCAGCAGCCGCTGGTGGTGAGCGTGATGGACCGCGCCGGTGCGCACGGTGTGCAGCACGACGTGGAAGGCTCTGGCCTGGGATTTCGCACGCTGCACCGCTTTGAGGCCGCTGCGGTGTCGCAGCCGCACACCTGCCGCATGCAGCGGCCCGATTGAATCAGGACGGGTCCAGGACCCTCAAGGAGCAAGCGCATGCGAAACGTCATTCAGAACCTGCCCGGCAGCAAGATCCGCGAAGTGGCCAACGCCGCATTGGCGTCCGGCGCCACTCACAGCGACGTCCTGGCCTTCTGGTTCGGCGAAAGCGATGAGGTCACGCCAGAGCCCATCCGTCGCGCCGCCGCCGACGCGTTGATGCGCGGCGAGACTTTCTATTCGCACAACCTCGGCCTGCCGGAATTGCGCCAGCAAATTGCCAGCTACGCCAGCAGTCTGCACGGCAAGATCGATGCGGACCGCATCGCTGTCACGTCGTCGGGCGTGACCGCGCTGATGCTGGCAATGCAGATGCTGGTGGGCGCGGGCGACGAGGTGGTGGCGGTGGTGCCGGTGTGGCCCAACCTCACCGCGCAGCCGGTGATCCTGGGTGCGCACGTCACACGGGTCGCGTTGCGTCCACGCGGCGGGCTGTGGCAGTTGGACATGGACGAGCTGGTGGCCGCTGTCACGCCGCAAACACGCGTGCTGCTGGTCAACGCGCCCAACAACCCCACCGGCTGGACGCTGACGCGCGCCGAGCAGCAGACCCTGCTGGACCACTGCCGCCGCTCCGGCACCTGGATCGTCGCCGACGAGGTCTATGAACGCATCTACTTCGGCGGCGAGCCCTGTGCGCCCAGCTTCCTGGACATTGCCGGGCCTGAAGACCGGTTGGTCATCGCCCACAGTTTCAGCAAGAGCTTTTTGATGACCGGATGGCGCCTGGGCTGGCTGGTGTTGCCGCCAAGCCACCAGGACGCGATGGGCAAGCTGCTGGAATTCAACAGTTCCTGCGCGCCGGTTTTCGTGCAGCGGGGCGGGCTGGCAGCGCTGGGCATGGCGGACACACTCGTGCCGCGCATCCAGGCTCATCTGCGTCTCTGCCGCGACCGCCTGGTGACGGGCCTGCAGGCGTTGCCCGGCGTCACAGCCGCAAGCCCGCCGGGCGGCATGTACGCCTTCTTTCGCATCGATGGCGAGGATGATTCCTTGGCACTGGCCAAGCGCCTGGTCGCCCACCACGGTCTTGGGCTGGCGCCCGGTGCCGCCTTTGGGGACGAAGGCGAGGGCTGGCTGCGCTGGTGTTTCGCGTCGCAGGACCCGGCGCGGCTTGACTTGGGGTTGGCCCGGCTGCGCGGCGCCCTCGGGCTATAATCGCGGGCTCTGTGCCTTCCAAGGCACAGTGAATTTTTTGAAAGAGCACGGCGCCGGTCGGTTTCACTGGCGTTCGCAAGTCAACCCGGAAACCCTCAGCTGCAGCAGCGATACAGGCCTGCCAGCGCGTGGGTTTTCCAAAAAAC
>JANMKK010000423.1:0-1657 GCA_031372005.1 Rubrivivax sp. | reverse complement strand
GCCCACAGGTGGCGGCCTTCTTCGACGTTGATCTGGAACAGGTTGCGCAGGTCGTACATGCTGGGCGCTGTCAGGCCCAGGTGGCGCTGCTGTTCGACCGACGCGGGTTCGGTGTCGCCCTGCGTGACGATGATGCGGCGCAGGTTGGCGCGGTGTTCTCCGGGCACGCTGTCCCAGGCCTTTTCGCCTTTGTGGTCGCCGAAGTGCACTTGCCTGTTTGCATCCCCCGGATTCAGGAAGATGCCCCAGCGGTAGTCGCGCATCTTGACGTGTCAGAACTGTGCCCAGCCCTGCGGGTCGACGCTGACGGCGGTGCGCAGGTAGACGTCCATGTCGGTGGACCCCTCGGGCCCCATGTCGTCCCACCAGTTGATGAAGTTGGGCTGCCACTGTTCCAGCGCGCGCTGCAGCGTGCGGTCGTCGGACAGGTTGATGTTGTTGGGGATCTTTTCGCTGTAGTTGATGGTGCTGCTGGTGCTCATGTTTGCTCCTGATTTGCTTTAGACGCGATTCCAATCGAACATTGCTTTTTCGCCCTTGCCGTAGACCTTCAAGGCGCCCTTTTCACCGACGGCGTTGGGGCGCTGGAAGATCCAGTTCTGCCACGCAGTCAGGCGGCCGAAGACGCGGGTGAACATGTTTTCGGGGCCGTTGAAGCGCAGGTTGGCTTCCAGGCCTGTGAGCGCGTCGGGGCTCATGGCCACGCGTTCTTCGATGGCGATGCGGACTTCTTCGGACCAGTCGATGTCGTCGGGATTGGCGGTGACCAGACCGAGCGCGTACGCCGCGTCGGCATCCAGTGCTTGGCCGATCGTGGCGCGCACAGCGTCCAGCGCGGGCGCTTCGTCGTAGAAGCGGCGTTGCAGGCGGCTCTGGCCCGTCACCATCGGGTAGAGGCCGAAGTTGACCTCGGTCACGGTCAGCTTCGGTGCGCGCGCTTCGTCGTCCGGCAGCGCCAGCTGGTAGCTGCGGTCGCAGGCCAGGGCCAGTTCGAGCAGCGTGCCGGCGAAGCAGGAACCGGGCTCGATCAGCGCAAAGAGGCTGCGCGACGACACGTCCAGCCGGCTGAAGGTGCGGCGCAGGTAGCCGGTGGTTTCGCGCACCAGCCAGTGGTTCTTGTGCGCCAGCAGCGTGGCGTCCAGCGCCAACACGGCAGCCGCGTCGCCCTGGGTCTTGATGAGCCAGGTGCCGATGTCGAGTTCGTTGGTGCGCATCTGCAGGATCGCGTCTTCCAGTTCGCGCGCCAGGGCCAGCGGGTACCAAGCGGCGCCCTCTGCTTCGATGCCGGCGATGTCGGTGGGCTGTGCGGTTGCCGGCGCGCTGACCGTGAAGGTTGCCGTGCGCTTGCTGCGGTCGATCTCCACCGTGACGTGGCCATAGCGCAGCGCATCAGCTTCCAGCGTGCATGCAAGCGGCGTCAGCGCCACGCCTTTGCCGTCGGCGGGGCGGTCACTCTGCGCGGCCAGTTCCAGCGCTCGTTCCTGCACCTTGGCGGCAAAGACCGCTGGCTTGGCAATGTCGTCCACCAGGCGCCATTCCTTCGCCTTGGCACCGCGCACCCCTTCCACGCTGGTGCAGAAGATGTCGGCGCGGTCGTGGCGCACACGGCGCTTGTCGGTGACGCGGGTCAGGCCGCCGGTGCCGGGCAGCACGCCCA
>JANMKK010000417.1:0-8464 GCA_031372005.1 Rubrivivax sp. | reverse complement strand
GGCCTGAACAGCGGCACGATGCTCGACAAGCATGTCGGCCAGGGCAAGGCCGTGGTGCTGGGCGGCCTGTCGCTGAGCGGCGCCGACGCCGGCAACTACAGCCTGGCCGGCACTGCAGGCCTGTCGGTCAACATCACGCCGAAGACGCTCACCGCCAGCTACACCGGCGCCAACAAGGTCTATGACGGCACCCCCGCAGCCAGCATCACCGGCAGTTCATCCGACCTGGTGGCCGGTGACGCCGTGACCATTGCCGCCACCGGCGTCTTCAGCGGCAGCGGCGCTCGCAACGTCGGCAGTGCCAAGCCGGTAGCCGTGCAAGCCGCCACGTTGTCGGGCTCCGACGCGGGCAACTACACGCTGGTGGTCGGCAACACCAGCACCACAGCCGACATCACGCCGCGTGCGGTCAGTGCCACCTACGTCGGCGGCACGCGGGTCTATGACGGCACGGCCACGGCAACAGTCGTGCGCAACGACGCTGGCCTGATCACGGGCGACGCGGTGGCCATCACCGAAACCGCAGTCTTCACCGGCAGCGGTGCGCGCAACGTGGGCGCCGGCAAGGGCATCAGCATCACGGCCATCACGCTGTCAGGCGCTGACGCCGGCAATTACGCATTGCTCAGCAGCACCGCCAGCACCAGCGGCAGCATCACACCGCGGCCGCTGAACGTGACGGGCCTGAGCGGCATCACCGCCACCGACCGTGTGTATGACGGCACGACGGCCGTGCAAGTCAGCATCAGCGGCAGCATTGGCAGCGTCAGTGGTGACGTGATTGCGGGCGACGCCGTCACCGTCAACGTCCCGGGCACGGGTCTGGGCAGCGCGGTGATGCTCGACAAGAACGCCGGGCAGAACAAGTCGGTGGTGCTCAGCGGCCTGTACCTGAGTGGCGCGGACGCCGCCAACTACGCCATCGCGGGCACTGCGGGCGTCACCGTCAACATCGCGCGGGCCACGGTGACCTTGTCCGGTATCAGCACCGTCAACCGCGTTTATGACGGCACCCTGCTGGTGTCCGTCAACACCACCGGCGGCAGCATCAGTGGCGCACTGGCCGGAGACAACCTGCAGCTGCTCTCCAGCGGCGTGAGCGGCAGCATGGCCGACAAGCACGCAGGCCTCGCCAAGGCGGTCAACCTCAGTGGCCTTTCGCTCGGCGGCACCGACGCCGGCAACTACACGGTGGCAGGCGGCAGCGGCCTCACGGTCAACATCGCCCAGCGCACGCTGAACGCCAGCTTCACGGTGGCCGACAAGACTTACGACGGCACCACGGGCGCCAGCATCACGCTGCGCGACGACCGCGTGGCCGGCGATGCGATCACGCTAACCCCAGCCAGCGCGGCCTTTGCCGGCCGCAACGCTGGCGCCAGCGTCGCTGTCGCCGTGACCGGCCTGGCCCTGTCGGGCGCCGATGCCGGGGACTACCAGCTCAGCACCACCACGCTGAGCGGCAACGCCGCGATCAACCGCGCCGCGCTGACGGTGGCGGCAAATTCCATCACCAAGGTCTATGGCGACACGCTCAACCTCACCGGCAGCGAGTTCAGCGCGCTGGGGCTGGTGGCAGGCGAAACGCTGGGCCAGGTCACGCTCAGCAGCGCTGGCGCGGCAGGCACGGCGGCGGCTTCAGCGTCACCGTATGCGTTGACCATCGGCAGCGCCAGCGGCGGCACCTTCAACCCGCTCAACTACAACCTGAGCTACCGCAATGGCCAGGTGGTGGTGAACCCGCGGCCGCTGATCGTGGCCGTCAACAGCCTGGTGCGCTTTTCCGGCGAAGCCAACCCCGTGGGCAGCTTCGGCCTGGCCACCAACGCGGGTGGCCTGGTGAATGGCGACGCGCTGACCCCGGGGCAGACGGCAGCAACGCCGGCTGGAAGCAACGAAGCGGCGGGTGTGGCGATCTACGCCCTGCTGCCGTCGAACCTGAGCTTCGCACAAGGCAGCGCCAGCAACTACGCGCTCAGCTACAGCGCCGGCCAGCTGCTGGTGCTGCCGCGTCCGCCGCAGGTGGGCGAGACGGACGCTGGCGGTGGCGGCGGTGTCGACCTGGCTCTGGGTTCTGTCTCGCCCGAACAAATCCTTCAAGGCCGAGCCGAGCTGGATCGCGCCGCCAGCGGCACCCGCAACACAGGGCAGTCGGATGCACTGCCTACGCCGGCGGCCGCCATGCCCGTGCCGACACTGACCGCTGCGCAGATCGGCATGCTGCTGTCGGGCGATGCCCAGCGCATCACCTTGCCTGAACTGCAGAAGATGCCGCTGATCGTCTTCGACCCACAACTGCGCCGGCTGATGCAACCTGCTGAAGCACCGCGTTGAAGCGACGAAGCCCGTCGATCCATGCACCACAACCCCACCGCATCACCGATGACGCAACTCTTCAAGACCCCGTTCGGCCGACGAGCCCTGCTCACGCTGCGGCCAGCCGCTGCGGCCGTGTTGATGTGCATGGCTTGCAGCGCCTGGGCGGCACCGCTGGATGACATTCGCCGCCAGGTGGATGGCAGCCAATTCGATCAGGCCTACCAGACGGCCATGGCGAACCCGCAGCTGATCGGCGACGTGCATTTCGACTTCCTCTACGGCGTGGCTGCCATCAATGTGGGCCGTGTGCCTGAAGGCCTGCTGGCGCTGGAACGCCACCTGAGCGCGGTGCCCGCCAACGACCGCGCGCGGCTGGAACTGGCGCGCGGCTACTTCCTGCTGGGCGAGTACACGCGGGCGCGGTCGGAATTCGAATTCGTGCTGCGCTACAACCCACCGGCCGGCGTGCGCGCCAACATCAACGGCTTCCTGCAAGCCATGCAGGTGCGTGAAAACGCAGACCGCCGCAGCAGTGCTCGCTTCTATGCCGAAGCGGGTGCCGGCCATGACAACAACGTCAACGGCGGCACCTTTCACGACAGCTACCGCGTCGGCAACCAGGTCTTCACGCCCGAAGCCGCCAGCCGCCAGGTGTCGGACGACTACGCCCAGGTCGCCTTGGGCGGGCAGCAGCTGATGCGGGTGTCGAGCCGGCTGTCGGTATTTGCTGGCGGCGACATCGACCACCGCGCCAACGCCAAGCAACACCTCTACGACATCAGCAACGCCGGCGCGTACATCGGCTTTTCGCAGCTGAGCGGGCTTGCACTCTGGCGCGCCACGCTGGGTGCCAGTGAAATGCTGGTCGGCGGCAGCCGCTACCGCAGTGCCTTGCAGATCAGCGCCGACGCCTCGCTGTCACCCAGTGCTGATTCTTCGCTGGTGGCCTCGGTGCAGCACAGCGCCTGGCGCCACAACGCGGTCGAAAAAGACCGCAACGCCCGCGTCACCGCGCTGGGCCTGACCTACACCTATAACTTCAATAATCTGGCGTGGGCGCCAGCGGCTGGCGCCAGGCTCAACTACAGCCAGGAAGACAACCAGCGCAGCCGCAACGACTTCAGCAAGAAAGGGCCAGCGCTGCGCATCTTTGCCGGCGTCACGCCGCTGGAGCGCTTGCGCGTGTCGGCGGGGCTGACGGCATCGGCTCTGAAGTACGGCGGTGCCGACACCGTCTACCTGGTGGCTGGCGACCCCAATGCCCTGCGCCAAGACAACACGGTCGGCGCCGACGTGCTGGTGAACTACGCCATCGACGCCAACTGGTCGGTGCGAACCGAAGCGCTATGGACCATCACGCGCTCCAACCAGGACCTCTACGACAGCAGCCGCAAGTCGCTGGGCGTGAAGCTGCGCTACCAGTACTGAATGTTCAGGAAAAATCATGCATCTTTCCAGTTATCCAAGCAGACGTTCTCTCACCTTCGTTGTTAGCGCCTGGCTGCTCACGTTGAGTGCCGGCATGGCCCAGGCCCAGGTGCAGAGTGCGGGGGGCCGTGTCCTGCAGGTGCAAGGCGACGTGCGCATCGACGGTGCAGCCGCGCGCCCCGGGCAGGCCATTGCCGGTGGCAGCGTCAGCACCGGGCCTGACAGCCGCGTGCAGCTTCGCCTGGCCGACGGCACCCTGATCGCCCTGCCCCCGGCCAGCGAGATCGCACTGTCGCCCTCCCCTGCCCGGCGTGTGTCGCTCGCCCGTGGCGGCCTGCGCCTGAACGCGACAGTCGACCTGCCCTGGCAGGTGGACCTGCCCAGCCGCAGCATCCGCACCAGTGGCTTCCTGAAGCTGCAGGAATGTGCCGCCGGCTGCACCTTCGCGCCAGGCTTCTACGGCCGCATCAGCGGTGGCGAAGCGGTGCTGGAATACCAGGGCAGCCGGTCGGTGCTGCGCAACCGCAGCTTCCGCTGGGCTGACGCCACCACGCGCCCCATCGTGCTGACAAGCCAGCCGGCATTGCTGGACGACACCCAGAACATGGCCGACGCCACGCTGGCGCGCGGTGAAGTGGCCGCGCTGCTGAAGACCGGCATGGAAGCCTTCCGCGACGGCAACGACGCAGCCGCCGTGCAGGCGCTGGAAACCGTGCGCCGCATCGCGCCGGGTGAGACGCTGGTGACGTATTACCTCGGCCTCATCGCGCTGAAGCGGGAGGACAACGCCGGTGCCCTGGCGCTGCTGCAGCAGTACACCCGCGAAGATCCGGAAGGCGCTGCGGCCCGCGACGTTCCGAAGACGCTGACGCTGCTGTCGTCCACCCAGTTGCAGCAGGAAATGGCCAGCGCCGTGGCCCGCGAAAAGGAAGTGGTGGCCAGCCCCCCAGAGCCTGGCAGCATTGCCGTGCAGGCCTTCGTCAACCAGGGCAACGAAAGCTACCGCGCCATGGCCAAGGGCTTGGCCGCAATGATCATTGCCGACCTGTCCAAGGTGCCGGGTCTGAAGGTGCTGGAACGCGAAAAGGTGCAGCTGCTGGTCAACGAAGCCAAGCTCGGCGACAGCGGTCTGGCAGACAAGGCTTCTGCGGTGCGGTCGGGCCGCTTGATGCGAGCCGAAAAAGTGGTCGTTGGCAACTTCGAGGTGCAGTGATGAAGAACATCCTCAAGACGGGATGGGTTGCCGTGCTCGGCGCCCTGCTGGCTGCACACGCGGCAGGCGCACTGGCGCAGGGCTTCGCGCTGGAAGGCGCCGTCATTGACAGCCGCAGCGGCGCGAGCCTGGGCGTGGTGTCTGAACGCGGTGACCTGAGCGCGCTCTTCCGCGCGCAGAAGTCCATGACCTTCGGCATCCTGCGTTCTGCCGGTATTTCTCTGGAACAACTGAGCCCCGAGGTGCGCGCGCGCATCGAACGCTTCCAGACCACCAACGTGGAAGCCTTCCGCGCCTTCTCGCAGGGTCTGGACCTGAAAGACCAGGGCAAGTTTGCCGAAGCCCGTGAATCCTTCAGGCGCGCCGCCGAGCTCGACCCCGGCTTTGCGCTGGCCAGCGACCAGCAGCAGTCGATGCCCGACGTCAACGTCTCGTCCAGCCTGCAGATGCGCGCCGTCATGCAGAGTGCTGCGGCGGCAGCCGTGGACAAAGGCAAGGCCACTTTCGTGGTTGACTTGGCGCGGGCGCTCGCGGCATTGCAGGCGGGCCAGACGGTGGTCACCGTGCCGGCTGCTGCCGACCCAAGCCAGCGCAGTGCCAACAACGAATACTCCAGCAACCTTGCCGGCTCCACCAACCGAGTGCTTGGAAGCACCGTCGTGGCGCTGGCCTACAGCCTGGGCAACGACACGGCGTCACCGGTCGGCGTGATCAGCCCCAATGAGTGGCGCGCCGATGGCGTGCGGGCCACCGCCGGTGTGCTGAACGAGGTGCGCACGGCCAACAACGACCCGGTGGCCAACCGCGGCACCGCCAACGTCGTCAACCCGGGCAGCGCGACGTTGTCTGACGGCACCGTGGCCTACTGGGGCCGGTGGGCGGTGACGCCCGCCAGTGGCACCACCGTCAACGTGTCGGGCCAGGCCCGCACGGCACCTTCGCTGGGCGCGGTGGACTATGCCTTCGCCGAAGCACCGCGGGCCATGCCCAGTGCCGGCACGGCAACGTTCACACCCGTGGGCGGCGGGCTGAGCCAGGTTCAGGGTGCGATCGCGGTGGACTTCGCCAGCCGCAACGTGTCATTGCAGAACCTGGGTTTCCGCATCGACAGCTTCACCTTCAGCGGCCTGAACGGCGGCGCCCGCTTCAACAACGCGGTGGGTTCAGGCGCTTTCTCGGGCAACTACACATCGGGCAACTGCGCGGGTTGCGCCGGTTTCACGGCTTCATCCAGCGTCTTCTCGGGCAACTTTATCGGCGCCGGCGCCAGCGGCCTGGTGTTTTCGACGCTGCTCAACACGGGCGCCAGCAACGTGGCTGGCGTGCACGTCTTCAAGCGGCCTTGATCGGGGACTGAAGCGCCTGCAAGGACTGCAACGCCTGCGCCAGGTCCGCCTGCAAGTCCGCTGCCGCTTCCAGCCCAATCGAAAAACGCACCAGGTGGCCCGTCAGGCCGTGCCCCTTGTCGCGCATGGTGCCCAACTCATAGGGCACCACCAGGCTCATCGGCCCGGCCCAGGAAAAACCGATGCGGAAGAGGCGCAGCGCATCGACGAAGGCATGCGCCTGGGCCTGGCTGTAGCGCTCGTCCAGCAGCACCGAAAACAGGCCCGCCGCCGCCGTGCAATGGCGCGCCCAATGTTCATGCCCGGGTGAACCGGGCAGCGCCGGGTGCAGCACCCGCGACACCTCGGGCCGCGTGGCCAACCACTGCGCCAATTCACGGCCCACGCGGTCTTGTGCGGCGTATCGCAGCGCCATCGTGGGCAGGCTGCGCAGCACCAGCTCTGCGTCATTGCCTGCCACGCCAAAACCCATCCGCATGTGGCTGAGCTTGATGCGTTCATGCAGCGCGGGGTCCACGGTGGTCACCGAACCCATCAGCACATCACCGCCGCCGCTGGGGTACTTGGTGAGCGCCTGCATGACGATGTCGATGCCGTGCTCGAAACCGCGCAACGCGATGCCGGCGCCCCAGGTGTTGTCCAGCGCCGTCATAACGCCCTGGGCACGGGCTGCGGCCACAAGCCCGCTCAGATCCGGAAATTCCATCGTCACCGAGCCCGGCGCTTCCAGCCACACGAGCCTGGTTTGCGGCCCGATCATCGCGGCCAGAGCGGCCTCGTCCATCGGGTCATACAGGCGGTGCGTGATGCCCCAGCGCGCCAGTTCTTGCCGCGCCAGTTCGCGGCTCGGGCCATAGACGTTGGCCGGCAGCAGCACCTCGTCGCCAGGCGCCAGCAGCGCGATGTTGACCACCGCAATCGCCGCCAGGCCACTGGGCACCAGCAGGCACTGCGTGCCGCCTTCAAGCGTGGCGATGCGTTCTTCCAGCATCAAGGTGGTGGGCGTGCCGTGCAGGCCGTAGGTGTAGGCGTCACGCCGGCGCCAGTCGCGCGCGCGCAGCGCGGCCGTGTCTTTGAAGATGACGGTGCTGGCCTTGTGCACGGCGGGCTGCGGCGCATCAAAGCCCGCAGGCGCCTGGTAGGCGTGGTGGATGAGTTGGGTGCTGATGTCTTGGGGCATGAAGAGAGAGCGTGAGCGTTCAGATGGGCAGAGCCACCAGGTCATGCCCGTCAGTGGCGATGATGCGGGCGCGCGTGAAGTCGCCCACTTTCAGCGTCTTGCTGGCTTTTTCGGGCGGCAGCAGTTTCACGGTGCCGTCGATCTCGGGCGCGTCGGCATAACTGCGGCCGACACCGCCCTTGCGGCCGAGGGCCGGTGCATGGTCCACCAGCACCTGCATGGTGGCGCCGATGCGGCGTTTCAGCTTCTGGATCGACACCGCCTCGGCCACCGCCATGAAGCGCGCGCGCCGCTCTTCACGCAGTTCTTGCGGCACCATGCCGGGGATGCCGTTGGCCGCCGCGCCTTGCACCGGCAAATAGGCAAAACAGCCCGCGCGGTCAATCTGTGCTTCCTGCATGAAGTCCAGCAGCATCTGGAATTCGGCTTCGGTCTCGCCGGGGAAGCCGGCGATGAAGGTCGACCGCACGACGATCTGCGGGCAGATCTCGCGCCACTTGGCCAGGCGCTCCAGATTGCGTTCACCGCCGTCCCCACAGGCCGGGCGCTTCATGCGCTTGAGCACGTCCGGGTGCGCATGCTGGAAGGGCACGTCCAGGTACGGCAGCAGGCGGCCCTCGGCCATCAGCGGCAGCACGTTATCCACATGCGGGTAGGGATAGACGTAGTGCAGCCGCACCCAGGCGCCAAAGGGCGCGGCCAGGTCGGCCAGTCGGTCACACAGGTCGAGCATGCGGGTCTTCACCGGCTGGCCGTCGAAGAAGCCGGTGCGGTACTTGATGTCGACGCCATAGGCGCTGGTGTCCTGGCTGATCACCAGCAGCTCTCTCACACCATTTTCAAACAGCGCACGCGCATCGCCCAGCACGTCGCCAATCGGTCGCGACACCAGGTCGCCGCGCATGCTGGGGATGATGCAGAAGGTGCAGCGGTGGTTGCAACCTTCGCTGATCTTCAGGTAGGCGTAGTGGCGCGGCG
>JANMKK010000181.1:0-2280 GCA_031372005.1 Rubrivivax sp. | reverse complement strand
GAGTGCGGTGAACTCGGCGTCGAATGCGTCCAGCAGTGCGCCGATCTGTGACGTGGCCTGCTGGGCAAAACTGTGCTTGAAGTTTTCCAGCGCCACCAGGCCGTCGCGGTAGCCGTCCTGGTAGCCGGACTGGCGCGCGGCCAGCACGCGGGCCTGCCAGTCGGCGGCCGTGGGTTCGGCGGGCGCTGCTGCGGATTCAGCCGCTGACTTGGATGCATTCGGCCCTGCAGCACCGCCGAAGGTGCCGGGTTGCCAGGTGGCAAAGTCCCCCAGCTCCTCGCGCGGAATGAAGCGGGTGTAGGCGGTGTTGGCCTTGGACCCCGGTGGGCTGGGCACGTTCTTGAACGCGGGCTTGTTCATGGCGACCTGCGGTGCGCGCAATCAGACAAATTGCTCATCGCCGCCTCCTGCCAAAACGATCTGACCTTCATCGACGAGCCTGCGCACGATTTTCAGCATTTCCTTCTGCTCGGATTCCACTTCCGACAGCCGCACCGGGCCGCGCGAATCGAGGTCTTCCTTGAGCGTTTCTGCCGCGCGCGAGGACATGTTCTTGAAGATCTTGTCGCGCAGTGCCGGCGTGGCGCCCTTCAGCGCAATCACCAGCGACTCGCTCTGCACTTCCTTCATCAGCGCCTGGATGCCCTTGTCGTCGATCTTCTCCAAGTCGTCGAAGGTGAACATGTTGTCCATGATCTTCTGCGCCAGGTCGCTGTCGGCTTCGCGCACAAAGTCCAGCACGCTGGACTCTGCGGCCGAGCCCAGCATGTTCAGGATTTCTGCCGCTGTCTTGGCGCCGCCCAGGCCGCTCTTCTTGCCCCGGTCGCCACCCGACAGCACCTTGCTCATGACTTCGTTCAGGTCACGCAACGCGGTGGGCTGGATGCCGTCCAGCGTGGCAATGCGCACCATCACTTCGTTGCGCTGGCGTTCGGTGAACAGTTTCAGCACATCGGCGGCCTGGTCGAATTCCAGGTGCACCAGGATCGCGGCGACGATCTGCGGGTGTTCATTGCGCAGCAGTTCCGTCACGCTCTGCGCGTCCATCCACTTCAGGCTTTCGATGCCGCTCACGTCGCTGCCCTGCAGGATGCGGTCGATCAGCAAATTGGCCTTGTCGTCGCCCAGCGCCCTGCGCAGCACGCTCTTGACGTATTCGTTGTTGTCGGGCACCAGCATGCTTTCGCTGCCGGCGACTTTCTCGAAGTCGTCCAGCACGCTTTCAACCCGGTCGCGCGTCACGCTCTTCATGCCTGCGATGGTTTCGCCCAGGCGCTGCACTTCCTTCGGCGCCAGGTGCTTGAAGACCTCGGCGGCCTCTTCCTCGCCCAGGCTCATGAGCAGGATGGCCGCGCTTTCCAGGCCTTGGTCGTCCATCGATGCGGGCATCTGCTGCTTGCCTCAGTGCTTCAGGCGGTTTCGCCGTTGACCCAGCCGCGCACGATGCCGGCTACCGCAGCCGGGTTCTGCTTGGCCATCGCGCGGGCGGCCAGCAGCCGGTCGTTGTGCGCCGAATTCGTGGGTGCGGGCAGGGCGGTCTGGGCTGCCCGTGCCGTCTGCGCGGCCTGTGCAGCCGCTTCGGCGTCGCTGCCCACCACCTCGTCCAGGCTGCTGCCAAGTGCTGGCACGGGTGGTGCCAGCACCGCGGTGAGCGCGGGCTTGATGAGCTTGAAGACGATCACCAGCGCCACCAGCAAAAGCGCCAGCGGTGCGGCCGCGCTGCGCAGCAGGTCGATCAACCAGCCCTGCTTCCACAGCGGCAATTCATCGGCCGTGGTGGCGGGCTCGGCGCGGAACGGTGCATTGACAACCTTCACCACGTCGCCACGCTCGGCATTGAAGCCAATGCCCTGCTGCACCAGCGCGGTCAACTGTTCGATTTCCTTCTCGCTCAGCGGCGCGGTGTTGACCTTGCCCTTGGGGTCGGTGCTGCTGCGGTGGTTGACGACCACGGCCGCATTCAGCCGGCGCACGGTGCCGACTGCGGCCCGGGTGACGGTGACGGTCTTGTCGATTTCAAAGCGCGTGGCGGCTTCGCGGCGGGTGGCCGCCCCGGCCCCCCCGCCCGCCCCGCCCGCCCCACCTTGTGCGCCCTGCAGCGTCTGCGCGGCGCCGTTGATGGGCGCCTGCGCCGGCACCGGCGGCTGGTTGCTGCTGGCGCCGGGCACGCCGCCCGGGTTGGCGCCTGCGGGTTGGCTGGACTCTTCGCTGCGCTGTTCACGCACGGCGGGTTTGGCTTCTGCGCCCTGGTTGGGGCCGTAGGCTTCTGCAGTGCGCATG
>JANMKK010000454.1:0-4955 GCA_031372005.1 Rubrivivax sp. | reverse complement strand
AGCACCACCGCCTGCGCGATGTCCATCGCCGCGCCTTCGGCCCACAGCGCACTGGCGCGCGCGCTGCCCACCTGGGCCCGCACCAGGCCTTTCACGCGGCGCACGGTGCGCCGGTCGGCACGGCCCAGCGGGCCGAAGTTGGATTCCCAGAACGTCGCGGCAAAGCCCATCAGCCGCATCGCGGCGTCGGGCTGGTGCAAGCGCGCCAGCAGGCGCGGCGGGTTCCACAGCGCATAGGCCAGGCCATGGCGGTGCCACCGTTGCCAGCACAACGCCACGCAGCGCTGGTCAATGGCCAGCGCCGCCGCCCACTGGCGCTGCACCGCCAGCAGAGACGACAGCGACAGCAGGCTGTCGATCTGCCCGACCCAGTCGCCGTCTTCGCGCGCCGCGCGTTCGCACAGCTCAAAGCTGGCCAGCGCTTCGTCGGCGCGCTGCAGGTTCAGCCAGCACTGGGCGCGGTTGCGCAGCCGCGCGTAGGCCTTGCGGCGGTCGCCCAGGGCCAGCCACAAGGCCTGCGAACGCGCCAGCATCGCTTCGGCGCCGGCCCAGTCGCCCTGGACGTGGCTGGCGATGACGGCCATCTGGTGCAGGGCACGGGCCTGCGCTTCGCGGTCACTGCAGCCTTCGGCCAGCGCCAACGCCTCTTGCAGCCAGCCTTGCAGGCGCGCCGTCTGCGGCCCGGCATCGTCTTCACCACGGTTGGTGGCCAGCTCAACCCAGGCGCAGCGCACCAGGGCCCGCGCGCGGTGCGATGCGTCGCGGCCGGCAGCCGCCAGTGCGGCACTGGCGTGGGCCTGCGCTTCGGTGACGAAGCCGGCTTCAAAGCGCAGATAAGCGAGCAACTCGTGCAGCTGGGTTAGCAACTGAGCGCGCAGCGTGCGGTCGAGCCGACTGTCCAAAGCGATGGCCGACAGCGCCTGCTCCAGCGCGCCCTGCAAGGCTGCGGGCAGGCCTTCGCTTTCCCAGAAGCCGCGCAGCGCCAGGGCCAGCAGCACGGCATCCAGCGGGGCCCGCGCGGACGCGGCCAGCACGGCGTGCACCGTGCGCAATTCCGGCGCCACCTGCGCCGGTGCGGGTGCAGACCCCAGGGCACGCGCCCAGCGCAACAGCCAGGCGCGCACCGACGCCTGCAGCGCATCGGCCGTTGCCGGACTGATCTGCGCCTGCACAAATTCGCGCACCGGTTCCACCAGGCCAAAGCGCGCGGGCTCGGCGGCCACGCAGCGCAGCAGCGAGTGGCCGGCCAGGTCGTCCAGCCGCGCCGCCACGGTGGGCAACGGCTCGGCCAACACGGCCGCCAGCGCGTCGGCACTGGCGTCGCCAGCGAAGCAGGTCAGTGCCGCCATCAGCTGCTGCGCTGGCGCGTCCAGCAGCCGCCAGCTCCAGGCGATGACCTGCGCCATCGACGCATGACGCGGGTCGTGCCCAGCGCGCGGGCCGCTGCGCGACAGCAGCGCCAGGTGCGGGGCACCGCCGGCAGCGCCCACCGGACGGGCGTTGTTGGTGTTGCCGCTGACACCCGCGCCCAACAGCTGCACCATGTCGGCCGGTGAAAAGCTGCGCACGCGCGATGCCGCCAGCTCAATGGCCAGCGGCATGCCCTGCAGCGAACGCACCAGCGCGACGACGGCGCCGTGGTTGCGCGCCGTCAGGTGGAAGTCGGCGCGCACCGCCCGCGCGCGGTCTACAAACAAAGCCACCGCCGCGCTGGCCCCGGCGCCGGGCAGCCCGGCGTCGGCCATCGGCAGGGCCAGCGGGTCGGCGCTGACGCTCACTTCGCCGTCCAGGTTGAGGGCGCGGCGCGACGTCACCAGCAGGTGCAGCAGCGGCAGCGCGGACAGCAGCACCGCCACACCGGCTTCTGCAGGGCCGACGAGTTGCTCAAAGTTGTCCAGCACCAGCAGCACGCGCTGGCCGGCCAACGCCAGGCTCAAGGCTTCGGCGCTGTCTGCCTGCGGCAGCTGCAAGGCGCGCGCGATGGCCCCGTGCATTTGTGCTGCGTCTTCACACGACACCAGCGGCACGAAGGCGATGCGCTCAAAGGCCGGCGCCACGGCTTCTGCGGCCCACGCGGTGTGGTCGCGCAGCGCCTGCGCCACTTCCACCGCCAGCCGCGTCTTGCCGCTGCCGCCCGGGCCCAGCAGCGTGACCAGGCGCTGCGAACGCACCTGGGCGCGCAGCCGGGCCACCGCCAGGTCGGCACCGAAGAGGCGGGTCAGGTAGGTGGGCAGGGGTGGCACGGCCAGCGACACCCCAAGCGACGGGCCCATGGTCGTGGCCCCCGACTCGGCTGCCGGCGCGTGCTGAAGCGCTGCGGTGGATGGGGTGGAGGGGGTGGTTGCGGGCCGCACCAATGCGGCCACCGCGCTTTCGTGCAACGCGGCCAGACGCTGGCGTTCGTCGTGGATCCATTCGTCAAAGTAGCCCGGCATCAACTCGCCGCGGTACAGCGCAGCAGCACGGTCGGGCTGGCCGGCGCGCACCAGCTGTTCAAAACGAACGGCGTCGCAGCCCAGCGCGCCGGGCGCGGCGCGCACGCTCAGGCGGTCGGCCAGCACCACGGCCGCACCCGGCACGCCGGCCGGTTCCAGCAGGCTCTTCAGCGTTGACAGCACCTGGCGCAGGCGGTTGCGCCCCACCGCCAGCGCCACGCCGGGCCACAACAATTCAACCAGCTCTTCACGCGCATGGGCGCGGTCAGGCGCCAGCGCCAACCGCGCCAGCAGCGCAGCCACGGCGCGAGAAGGAAAGTGGTCAAGCCGCTGGACGCCATCAAACACTTCCACGGCGCCCAGCAGCCGCACCTGCCAGCGCGGCTCAATGGCGGGTGCGGATGCGGCAGCGACCGGGGGCGACACGTCAGTGCGGCGGGTTGAAGCGTCATACACCATGGCTGCGCAGTCTAGCGGTGCCGTCAGCGCGGCCCGGCACCGCGGCTGCAACAGTGGCCACGGGTTGGCGCGCGCAGCCCGGCGTATCGAATCCCCTGATGGTTGCGCGTCAGCCAGCCGTCAGAATTCAGCACAAAGGGATGCGGCAGACGCAATCTTGGGCGGCGATGGAATCACACTGGCAGACGCAGTACCCGGCAGGCATGCCGACGCAGATCAGGCTTGACGCCTACCCGTCTGTGGTGGCGGTGCTTGAGCAAAGTTTTCTTCGACACCACGACCAGCCGGCGTGCATCTTCATGGGCCGGGCGCTGACGTACGGCCAGATCGACGCCCTGTCGCGCGAGCTTGCGGCCTACCTGCACAGCCTGAATCTGGCCCGCGGCGACCGCGTGGCGCTGATGCTGCCCAACGTGCCGCAGCACCTGGTGGCGGTGGCCGCCGTGCTGCGCGCCGGGCTCGTCGTCGTCAACCTGAGCCCGCAACTGAGCGCGCCAGAGCTTGAACACCGGCTCAGGGATTCCGGCGCCCGCGCCATCATCATCATCGACACGGCGGCCGCCACGCTGCAGGCCGTGCTGATGCCGGCCGGTGGCGCAACCACGACGGCTTCCACGGCCGTCGCCAACACGCTGGCCACCACCATCGTCACCGCGACGGGCGACCTCCTGGGGCCGCTGAAGGGCGTGCTCGTCAACCACTGGATGCGCCGCGGGCAGCGCAGGGTGCCGGCCTATGAATTGCCTGGCGCGGTGAGTTTCACGACGGCGCTTGACAGCGGACGCCATCGGGCGCCGACAAACCCGGGACTGGCACCGGGACTGACCAAGGAACTGCGCGCCGACGACATCGCCGCGCTGCAGTACACCGGCGGCACCACAGGCGTGAGCAAGGCTGCGGTACTGCTGCACCGGAACCTGGTGGCCAACCTGCTGCAGTGCGCCGCCTGGTACCGCCCGGCGCTGGCGCAGGTGCCGGCCGACGAGCAACTGGTGACGGTGGGCGCACTGCCGCTGCACCACATCTTCGGCTTCACGCTGGTCCTGCTGCTGAGCCTGCACCTGGGCAGCTGCCTGCTGCTGATCCCCAACCCGCACGACACCACGGCGGTGCTCAAGGTGCTGTCGCGCCACCGCTTCCATTGCTTCCCGGGTGTCAACCCGCTGTTCCTGGCGTTGGCGCAGCACGCCGACACCGACAAGGTCGACTGGCGCGCGCTGCGGTTGAGCGTGGCCGGCGCGATGGCCGTCGAGCCCGCCACGGCACTGCTGTGGCTGCTGAAAACCGGCAGCCCCATCTGCCAGGGCTACGGCCTCAGCGAAGCCAGCCCGGCGGTGACCTGCAACCCGGTGGATGCCACTGAATTCAGTGGCCATCTGGGGCTGCCGCTGCCCGGCACCGACCTGGTGCTGGTGGACGACGACGGCGAACCCGTGCCGGCCGGCACGCCGGGCGAGATCGCCATCCGCGGCCCGCAGGTGATGGCCGGGTATTGGCAGCGCCCCGACGACACCGCGCGCGTCCTGACGGCCAGCGGCTACCTGCGCAGCGGCGATATCGGCGTCATCGACAACAGCGGTGCGCTGCGCCTGGTGGACCGCAAGAAGGACCTGATCTTCGTCAGCGGCTTCAACGTCTATCCGAATGAGATCGAAGACCTCATCGCGCGGATGCCTGGCGTGCGCGCCTGCGCGGCCATCAGCATGCCCGACGCCAAGGCCGGCGAAGCAGTGAAGGTGGTGCTGGTGAAGTCCGACCCCGACAGCGCCAGCCCCAGCGAGGCCGACGTGCGCGCCTACTGTGCCGCGCACCTTACCGGCTACAAACGGCCGAAGGTGGTGGAGTTTCGCGGTGAACTGCCGCGCACGCCGGTGGGCAAGGTGCTGCGGCGCGCATTGCGATAGACCCCCCCGGAGCGGCCTGCGGCCGCCTCCCACCCGGGGGGCGAGCCCGCACCGAGCGAGCGCCTGCGCGCTCGCGAGCGGCTGGCGTGCGCTGTGCGGCCGGCAAGCCGCACAGCGCCGCTGGCGGCCCGGCGAAGCCGGTTCCGCGGCGGCCACT
>JANMKK010000445.1:0-5177 GCA_031372005.1 Rubrivivax sp. | reverse complement strand
ACCCGGGCTCGCGCGCCGTGAACCGCAGGCGCTGGCGGCGGCGCGCGCGCTGCACGCCGAACGCATCGCGTTCTGGCAGTTCTGCCAATGGCGCTTCTTCCGCCAGTGGGCAGCGCTGAAGGCCTATGCCAACGGCAAGGGCGTCGAGATCATCGGCGACACGCCGATCTTCATTGCCTACCTCAGCGCGGAGGTCTGGGCCAACCAGCAGCTCTTCGAGCTCGATGCCCAAGGCCGCCCTCCGGTCGTGGCTGGCGTGCCACCAGACTTCTTCAGCGCCACCGGGCAGCGCTGGGGCAACCCGCTGTACCGCTGGGCCGCACATGCCAAGGATGGCTACGCCTGGTGGGTGCAGCGCATGCGGCGCAGCTTCGAACTCGTGGACATCGTGCGCATCGACCATTTCCGTGGCTTCGCCGGCCACTGGGAGATTCCGGCGAGCGAGCCCACTGCCGTGAAAGGCCGCTGGATGCCTGGGCCGGGCGAGGCATTGTTCAAGGCCATCAACAAGGCACTCGGGCCGATGCCGATCATTGCCGAGGATCTGGGCGTGATCACGCCGGATGTGGACGCGCTGCGCAGGAAGTTCGGCCTTCCAGGCATGCGCATCCTCCAGTTCGCCTTTGCCGGCGATGCCACCGACCGCTTCCTGCCGCACAACCACGCGCCCGACACGGTTGTCTATACAGGCACCCACGACAACGACACCACCGCGGGCTGGTGGGCCCACGCCACCGACCGCAAGCGTCACATGGCGCGCGGCTATCTGGCCACCGACGGCCACGACATGTCCTGGACGATGATCCGCGCCGCGATGTCCAGTGTGGCCGACACGGCGGTGCACCCGATGCAGGATGTGCTGGCGCTGCCCAGCGAATGCCGGATGAACTTTCCGGGCCAGGAATCGGGCTGGTGGACCTGGCCCTTTCAGTGGAGCCAGGTTCAGCCCTGGCACGCCGGGCGGCTTATCGAGTTGAGCCGGCTATACGGGCGAAGCGTCTGATTCAGCGTTTGGCGGGTGGCAGGTCCGTACAACTGCCGTGCGCCACCTCGGCGGCCATGCCGATGCTCTCGCCCAGCGTGGGATGCGGGTGGATGGTCTTGCCGATGTCCACCTCGTCGACACCCATCTCGATGGCCAGCGCCACCTCGCCGATCATGTCGCCGGCATGCGTGCCGACGATGCCGCCGCCCAGGATCTGGTGCGTCGCCGCATCGAACAGCAGCTTGGTGAACCCCTCATCGCGGCCGTTGGCGATGGCGCGGCCCGAAGCCGTCCACGGGAAATGGCCCTTCTTGATCGCGATGCCCTTGGCCTTGGCCTCGTCCTCGGTGAGGCCGACCCAGGCCACCTCGGGGTCGGTGTAGGCCACGCTGGGAATCACGCGGGCGTCGAACTGCGCTTTGGTGTCGCCGCTGGCGACCTCCGCCGCGACATGCGCCTCGTGCACCGCCTTGTGCGCGAGCATCGGCTGGCCGACGATGTCGCCGATAGCGTAGATGTGCGGCACGTTGGTGCGCATCTGCACGTCTACCGGAATGAAGCCGCGATCGCCGACGATCACGCCGGCCTTCTCGGCGCCAATCTTCTTGCCATTGGGTGTGCGGCCGACAGCCTGCAGCACGAGGTCGTAGACGCCTTCGCTCTTCGCGCCGTCCAGGCCCTCGAACTGCACGCGGATGCCGTCCGCGGTGGCCTCGGCACCCACCGTCTTGGTCTTCAGCATCAACTTGTCGAAGCGGTGCGCGTTCATCTTCTGCCAGACCTTGACGAGGTCGCGGTCGGCACCCGTCATCAGCGTGTCGAGCATTTCCACCACATCCAGCCGGGCGCCCAGCGTGGAGTACACGGTGCCCATCTCCAGGCCGATGATGCCGCCGCCGATCACGAGCATGCGCTGGGGTTGCTGGCGCAACTCGAGTGCGCCGGTGCTGGTGACGATGCGTGGATCATCCTTCGGCAAAAAGGGCAACTTCACGGCCTCGGAGCCGGCCGCGATGATCGCGTTCTTGAAGCGGATGGTCTGCACCTTGCCGTCGGCGCCCGTCACCTTCAGGTGATGCGGGTCGGCAAATTCGCCGACACCGGTGACCACGGTGACCTTGCGCATCTTGGCCATCGCGGCCAGGCCGCCGGTGAGCTTGCCGACGACCTTGTTCTTGTGCGCCAGCAGTTTGCCCATGTCGAGCCTGGGCTTGTCGAAAGTGACGCCCAGGTCGGCGAAGTGCGTCACTTCGTCCATCACCGAAGCCACGTGCAGCAGCGCCTTGCTGGGAATGCAGCCGACATTCAGACAGACACCGCCCAGCACCGGAAAGCGTTCGACGAGCACGGTCTTCATGCCGAGGTCGGCAGCACGGAAAGCGCCTGAATAGCCGCCGGGGCCGGCGCCCAGGACCAGCATGTCGCATTCGAGGTCAGCGCCGCCGGCATAACTGGCGGCTGCAGGGGCGACTGCAGGGGCGGGCGCAGCGGTGGCTGCAGCGGCGGGTACGGCTGCAGGCGGCGGCGTCGCTGCTGCGGGTGCCGCAGCAGGCGCTGCAGCAGCCGCAGCCGCCCCCGTCTCCAGCGACAACACCACCGACCCTTCAGCCACCTTGTCGCCGACCTTGACCTTCACCTCCTTCACCACGCCGCCGGCCGACGACGGGATTTCCATCGAGGCCTTGTCGCTTTCCACGGTGATCAGGCTCTGCTCAGGCTTGACGGTGTCGCCGGGCTTGACCAGCACCTCGATCACAGCCACTTCCTTGAAGTCGCCGATGTCCGGGACCTTGATGTCGATGAGCGCCATACGCTGGGTTCCTTGGGTCTTTAGCTTTTCAGTTTGAAGGTCTGCACACGCAGCGGACCGGAAGAACTGGTGTCGAATTCGCAGCCGGCCAGCACGCCGGCCTGCGCCACTTCACGCGCAGTCTTGGCCCTGGCCCAGGTGGCGTGCATGCCACCGAGTGCAAAGCGCCGGCCCGAGCCGATGGCCCAGAAGCGGTCGAACTCGAAGACTTCGCGGTACGACTCGACGCCGAAGATGCCGTGCACATTGGCGATCAGGATCGAGAACTGACTGCTTTCATACGGGTCGCTGTCCTGCTCTTTGGTGTTGAGGTAGAAACGTTCCTTGAGCTTCGGGTGCAAGCGCAGGAAGGTGTCGAAAAGCGCATCACGAGAATGCAATTGAAGCTCTTCCTTGGGCAGTGACAACAGCGCCTGGCGCAGCACCGGCATGTGCGCGGTGGTGCCCACTGCACCGACCCAGGAGCCGGCCACCGCGAACATTTTCGCGTTCGCCTCGTAGCCGTGAGGCAGCCGCGTGTCGCCAAAAGTCACGAGCGAGTCCGATGCAATGGCCACGCTGCCGCCCTTGCGAGCAACAACAATCGTGCTCAAAGAAGGACTCGCCTGAAGTCAGCCAGGATGCTGCCGAAGTAAGCATTGAATCGCGCCGCCGAAGCGCCGTCGATGACGCGGTGGTCCCAGCTCAGGCTCAGCGGAAGGATCAGGCGCGGCTGGAACGTCTTGCCGTCCCAGCGCGGTTCGGTGCTGCTCTTGCACACGCCCAGGATCGACACCTCGGGCGCGTTGATGATGGGCGTGAAGTAGCGCCCGCCAATGCCACCCAGGCTGCTGATGCTGAAACAGCCGCCGCTCATGTCGGCCGGCGCCATCTTGCCGTCGCGTGCCTTCTTGGCCAGGTCGCCCATCTCGGTGCTGATCTGGAAGATGCCTTTCTTGTCGGCGTCCTTGATCACCGGCACCACCAGGCCGTTTGGCGTGTCGGCGGCAAAGCCGATGTGGAAGTAGTTCTTCATCACGAGCTGGTCGCCGTCCAGCGATGAATTGAACTCGGGGAACTTCTTCAGCGCCGCGACGCTGGCCTTGATGAGGAAGGCCAGCATCGTGACCTTGACGCCGCTCTTCTCGTTTTCCTTGTTCAGCTGCACGCGGAAGGCTTCGAGCTCGGTGATGTCGGCATCGTCGTGGTTGGTGACGTGCGGAATAACGACCCAGTTGCGGTGCAGGTTGGCGCCGCTGATCTTCTTGATGCGGCTCAGATCCTTGCGCTCGACCGGGCCGAACTTGGTGAAATCGATTTGCGGCCACGGCAGCAGCCCGGGGAAACTGCCGCCGCCGGCTGCAGCGGCCGGCGCCTTGGCCTTCTGCGCTTCGGTCTTGGCGTCGCCGGTCATCACGCCCTTGACGAAGCCCTGCACGTCGGCCTGCGTGATGCGGCCCTTGGGGCCTGAGCCCTTCACTTCAGCCAGCGGCACGCCCAGTTCGCGCGCAAAGCGGCGGATGGACGGTGATGCGTGAGGCAGCGCGCCTTTGGCGGCCGTGGGGTCGTGCGCGGCGACGGCGGTGGTCGGGGCAGCGGGAGGGGCAGCAGCAGTTGCCGCAGCCGGTGCCGGTGCCGGTGCCGGTGCAGCGGTCCCAGCGTTCGCAGCAGGCGCAGCAGGCGCAGCAGCGCCCGCAGCCCCCAGCAGCATGGCAATCGGCGAACCCTTCTTGACCTTGTCGCCCACCTTCACCAACAGCGTCTGCACGGTGCCGGCGTGCGACGACGGAATCTCCATCGACGCCTTGTCGCTCTCGACCGTGACCAGGCTCTGCTCCACCTTCACGGCGTCGCCGGCCTTGACGAAGACTTCGATGACGGTGACTTCGTCGAAGTCGCCGATGTCGGGCACCACGACCTGGACCGGACCGCTGGCTGCGGCTGCCGGGGCGACCGCTGCGACGGGTGCCGATGCCGGTGCAGCTGCCACGGGCGCGGCCACAGCCCCACCCGCCGTCTCCAGCACCAGCACCAGCGTGCCCATCGCCACCTTGTCGCCGAGCTTGACCTTCAGCTCTTTCACCACGCCTGCCGCCGACGACGGAATTTCCATCGATGCCTTGTCCGACTCCACCGTCAGCAGGCTCTGATCGACCACCACCGTGTCACCGGGCTTGACCATCAGCTCGATGACTTCCACTTCCTTGAAGTCGCCGATGTCCGGGACCTTGACTTCCACGAGCGCCATGCCTTGTCTCCGTTGTCTTGTTATGCGTACAGCGGGTTGATCTTGTCGGCGTTGATGCCGTACTTCTTGATCGCCTCAAGCACCTTGGCAGCCGGCAGTGTGCCTTCGTCGGCCAGCGTCTTCAGCGCCGCCACCACGATGTAGTGGCGGTTGAT
>JANMKK010000396.1:0-2725 GCA_031372005.1 Rubrivivax sp. | reverse complement strand
GTAGTGACGCTGCCGCCCGCCGCGGCCGCCGCACTGGAGCCGGTGGCCCTGGACAACGCACGCGCCTTGGCACTGCTGGGCGGCACCTACAGCGCCAATGCCTACGCTTACGGCTTGCGCTACCAGAACTGCAACCAATGGCTGGCCGAACTGCTGGCCAGCGCCTGGGGTCCGCCGCAGACCGGCGACGCGCCGCGCGCCGCCGCACAAGGTTGGCTCAAGGCCGAAGGCTTCGAGGCAGCGGTGTTCCAGCTGCCCGCACGGCCCTTCCTGTGGCTGACCGCGCTCAGCCCCTGGCTGCATCGCGATGACCACCCGGAAGCCGACCTGCGACAGGCGCTGCTGCGTGTCAGCATGCCGGCGTCGATCGAGTCCTTCGTGCGCGACCGCGTGCCAGGCGCGCAGCGGCTGGAGTTTTGCCACACCGACCAACACGTCGTCGTGCGGCGTGGCTGGCAACCCATTGCGGACGGCTGCTTGCCTGCGGCGCAGGACACGGTCATCGCGCTGGACTGAGAGCCTGGCGCGGCTCTGACGAGGCTTACCCTTCCTGCCCGCTCTGCTGCAGCCGCCACATCTGCGCATAGCGCCCGCCGCGCGCCAGCAGGTCCGCATGCGGACCCCGTTCCACCACACGCCCGGCTTCCAGCACCACGATTTCGTGCGCATCGACGACCGTGCTGAGCCGGTGCGCAATGACCAGTGCGGTCTTGCCCTGCGACACCGCGCGCAACTCGGCCTGGATGGCGCGTTCATTGGCACTGTCCAGCGCCGAGGTGGCTTCGTCGAAGATCAGCACCGGTGGGTTCTTCAGCAGCGTGCGTGCGATCGCCACGCGCTGCTTTTCGCCGCCCGACAGCTTCAGACCCCGTTCGCCCACCATCGTGTCGTAGCCCAGAGGCGTGGCGCTGATGAAGTGGTGGATGTGCGCCGCCTTGGCCGCACCTTCCACCTCGGCGCGCCCGGCGCCGGGGCGCCCATAGGCGATGTTGTATTCCACCGTGTCGTTGAAGAGCACGGTGTCCTGCGGCACGATGCCGATGGCGCCGCGCAGGCTGGTTTGCGTCACGCTGCGCAGCTCTTGGCCGTCGATGGTGATGGCGCCTGCGTTGATGTCATAGAAGCGGTACAGCAGCCGCGCGAGCGTGCTCTTGCCCGCGCCGGAGGGCCCGACGATGGCAACCGTCTTGCCGGGCGGAATGTCGAAGCTCACGTCCTGCAGGATCGGCCTGGCGGGGTCGTACGCAAAGCTCACGTGGTCGAAGCGCACGTGGCCCGCAGTCACTATCAGCGCTTGCGCGCCGGGCACGTCGTCGACCTCGCGGTTGCGTTCCAGCAGCGTGAACATCTTGTCCAGGTCGGTCAGCGCCTGCTTGATTTCGCGGTAGATCACGCCCAGGAAGTTCAGCGGGATGTACAGCTGAATCATGAACGCATTGACCATCACCAGGTCCCCCAGCGTCATGCGCCCTTCGACCACGCCCGTGGTGGCGCGCCACAGCATGGCGATGAGCGCGGCGGCAATGATCAGCTGCTGCCCGGTGTTCAAGAGGCTCAGCGTGGTCTGGCTCTTCAGGGCGGCGCGGCGCAGTTTTTCAAGGTTCTCGTCGTAGCGTTTCGCTTCGAAGTCTTCGTTGTTGAAGTACTTCACCGTTTCGTAGTTCAGCAGCGAATCGATGGCGCGTGAATGCGCCGTCGAGTCCAGCTCGTTCATCTGCTTGCGGAACTTGGTGCGCCACTCGGTGACGGTGATGGTGAAGCTGATGTAGAAGACCAGCGCCGCGATCGTGATCCAGGCAAACCAAGCGTCAAACTTGACCGCCAAGAGTGTGAGCACCATCGTCACCTCGATCAGCGTGGGCACGATGCTGTACAGCGAATACGAGATCAGCGAATGCACGGCGCGGGTGCCGCGTTCGATGTCGCGTGTCATGCCGCCGGTCTGGCGTTCCAGGTGGAAGCGCAGGCTCAGCGCATGCAAGTGGCGAAACACCTGCAGGCTGATGCTGCGCGCGGTGCCTTCGGTGGCCTTGGCGAAGATCAGCTCGCGCAGTTCAGTGAAGAGCGATGTGGACAGCCGCAGTGCGCCATAGGCCAGCAGCAGCCCCGCTGGCACCACCAGCAGTGCGGTCGGGTCGCCGGGCTTGATGGACAGTGCGTCGATCAGGTACTTCAGCAGCACCGGCACCGACACATTGGCCATCTTGGCCGCGATCAGGAAGGCCAGCGCAATGCCCACGCGCCAGCGGTAGCGCCACAGATAAGGCAGCAGCTTGGCCAGGGTGCCCCAGTCGGAACGGGGCGGCGGCACGGTGCCGGCAATGCTGGCGGGGGCGGCTACAGTGGCGGGTACAGCAGAGTGGGGTGACATCGTTCGATTGTCGCCGTGCCTCTGCAAAGCCCTTCAAGGAAGCCCGATGTCCAAGCCCGACCCGAAGCTCGACCCGCAACCCGCCCAGAAGCTCGACGTGAAACCCGACCCTGGCCCCGTCTTGGGTCCGACCATGGCGCCACCGACCCTGAGTGATGGCTCGCAACTGGTGCTGCGCGTGATGCCGTTGCCGGCCGACGTCAATGCCAACGGCGACATTTTCGGCGGCTGGATCATGGCCCAGGTGGACCTGGCCGGCGCGGTGCTGCCAAGCCGCATTGCCAAGGGCCGCATTGCCACTGTGGCGGTGAACGAGTTTGTCTTCAAGCAGCCGGTGAGCCTGGGTGACTTGCT
>JANMKK010000326.1:0-10098 GCA_031372005.1 Rubrivivax sp. | reverse complement strand
GACGAAGAAGGCGCACGCCTGACCGCACTGCTGGAGATGGCGCGCGCCGAGTCGCGTGTGTCTGGCGCGCCGGTCTTGTGGGTGCCCCGCAGCGAAGCCGATGCGCTCACGGACTTGAGCGGTGCCAGGGTCAACTTCCGCTTCGTCGGCCTGCCAGTGGCGCTGGCGCTGCCCAGCCGCTGGCTTGACGCCCGCGTGTCGGCGCAGGTGGTGGGCAGCCGCAGCGTGGTGTTGGGGCCGGCCGCGATCCTGCCGCCGCAGCGCATCGTGCTCACCCTGGCAGAACAGCGGCTTGAACTGCTGAGCGACGGCCTGGGCCCATTCACGGTGGCGCCGCCGGCCACGACGCCGCCATGAAGGTGCGCCGGTCCGCCTGCGGTTTCACGCTGCTGGAAGTGCTGGTGGCGCTGGCGGTGGTGGCCATTGCCTTGGCCGCCGGCCTGCGTGCTGCCAGCGTGCTGAGCGACAACGCCGAACGCCTGGCCGACGTGGTGGCCGCGCAATGGTGCGCCGACAACCAACTCACCGAACAACGCCTGCGCCGCAGTTTCCCAGGCGTTGGCGATGTCGAATTCACCTGCGATCAATTGGGCCGCAGTTACAAGGGCAAGCTCGTCACGCGGCCGACGCCGAACCCGGGCTTTCGGCGTGTGGACGCGGTGGTCAGCACGTCCGAAGGCCTGCCGCTGCTGACGCTGTCCACCGTGCTCGGGCGCCAGCCGTGAAGTCCGGCAAACTCACCCGCGTTCAACCGCATCGCCGCCCTATGCACATCGGCGGCTTCACGCTGGTGGAAGTGCTGGTGGCGCTGGTGATCATGGCCATCCTTTCGGCCATGGCCTGGCAGGGGCTGGACGGTGTGCTGCGCGCCCGTGACGCCAGCCGCGACAGCATCGACCGCACCACCCGCCTGGCCACCGTGCTGACGCAGTGGGAGCAGGACCTGCAGGCCGTGCACGACACCGGCGTGGTGCCACCACTCACCTTCGACGGCCAGACGCTGCGCCTGACGCGGCGCGTGGACGACGGCGTGGTGCTGGTGGCCTGGGCCGTGCGCAACGGCCTGTGGCAGCGCTGGGCCGGCGCCACCGTGCAGCGGGTAGGCCTCTTGCAACAGGCCTGGCTTGCCAGCCAGCAGTTTCTGGGCAACGAGCCCGGGCAGTTGACAGTGGCCGAAGGCGCCACCGAATGGCAGCTGTACTTTTACGTTGGCAACGCCTGGGGCAACGCACAGTCCACCGGCAACGTGGTGGCCGCGCCTGCTGCGCCTGCCGCCGGCGCAGCGCCGGCGCCGCAGGTGCGGCAGGACTTGCCCAGCGCGGTGCGGCTGGTCATCACGCTGCGCGGCAACAAGCTCACGCGCGACATCGCACTGGGTCCCAGCGGAACATGAGTGCCCCCAGGCCGACGACATACGTCGTCCGCCCCCCGAGGGGGTTAAAGAGCCACCGCCAGCAAGGCGCGGCGCTGCTGCTGGCGATGATCATCGTCGCACTCATCGCCACCACGGCTGCAGGCATGGTGTGGCAGCAGACCCGCGCCGTCAGCATCGAAGCGGCAGAACGGGCCCGCGCGCAGTCGGGCTGGATCTTGAGCGGCGCGCTCGACTGGGCGCGGCTGATCCTGCGCGAAGACGAACGCGGCAGCCAGCAGCGCAACGCGGCCTACGATTCGCTGGACGAACCCTGGGCCCAGCCGCTGGCCGAAGCGCGGCTGTCGTCCTTTCTGGCCGCCGACAAGGACAACAACGCCGACGGCGGGCCCGAAGCTTTCATCTCCGGCGCGATCGAAGACGCGCAGTCGCGCTTCAATCTGCGCGGCCTGGTGGACGACGCCGGCAAGCCGGTGCCGGCGCAACTGGCGGCGCTGACCCGCCTGTGCGAGCTGGCCGGCACGCCCACCGACACGGCCAACCGCATCGCCCAGGCGCTGGGCGCGGCGCGGCTGGGCAGCGGCGACGACGCAGCCGGGGGTGCGCCGATCAGGCCGGCGCGGCTTTCCGACCTGGCCTGGCTGGGCATTGAAGCCACCACCGTGGCGCGGCTGGACCCGTACGTCGATCTGCTGCCGGTGGCCACGCCGGTGAACCTGAACACGGCGCCGCGCGAAGTCATCGTCGCGGCCATCGACGGCATTGACCTGGGCAGTGCGCAGCGCCTGGTGCAGGCGCGGCAGCGCAAAGCCTTCACGGGGCTGGACGACGCGAAGGCGCAGTTGGCGCCAAGCGCTGTGCTGGACCCCGGCCGCGTCAGCGTCGGCAGCGCGTACTTCCGCGTCGCTGGCCGGTTGCGGCTGGAGGAAAGGGTGCTGGAAGAGCGGTCATTGCTGGTGCGGCGTGACAACCGGGTGGATGTGCTGCAGCGTGAAAAGCACAGCTTCTCGGCGCCGCTGCGGTGAAGGTGACAATACAGCGTGCACGGTGGGGTGCCGGGTCGGCCCTTGGCCCGCAACGCCGATCACCCCATGCACACCCATTGCACACCGCCTCCGCGCAGGACTCTTCAGCCACCGCATGACTTTGCTCGCCATCCAGCTTCCGTCGCGTGACCGCCTGGGCGCACACGTCGGTGCACGCACCGGCGTCCACGCCGCGCAGCCCGGCCTGCGGCTGCCCACCGAGTGGGGCTTTGTGCTCAGCAGCGACGGCCGCAGCGCAACGCAGGCGGGCCAGGCCGCTGCCGCGCTGCTGCCCAAGGCCGACCAGACGGTGCTGGTGCTGGCCGAAGCCGATGTCAGCTGGCACCTCATCGACATTCCCAAAGCGCCAGCGGCCAGGCTTCGCGCCGCCTTGGCCGGCGTGATGGAAGAGGCGCTGCTGGACGACGACGAGTCGCTGCACTTCGCCCTGGCTGCCGACGCCGCGCCCGGCCGCAAGGGCTGGGTCGGCGTCACCGACGGCCGGCGCCTGGCGGCGGCGCTGGCCGCGCTGGAATCGGCGGGCTTGACGGTCGACCGCGTGGTGCCGGCGGCGGCGCCGTTGCCGCTGGGTTCGGCGGTCTCCGCCACACGAGGTCACTTTCATGTTGGCGGCGATGTCGAAGGCGCCACCGTGGCCGAAGACGACCACCCCTGGCTCACACTCGCGCGCCCTGACGGCGTACTCTGCGTGCGCCTGTCCGGCAATCTGGCGCGCGTGCTGGTGGCGTCAGCGGTGCCGGCGGACTCGCTGGCGGACGGCCATGTCGATGGGCAGTGGAGCGCGTCTCCCGCCGCCGCTGCGGCGGCCGAAAGGCTGATCGGCCGGCCGGTGCCGCTGCTGGCAGAAGCTGCACGCACGCTGGAAGCCGCCCGTGGCAGCCACAACTTGCGCCAGTTCGACCTGGCGGCCCGCCACCGGGGCACGCGGGCGCTGAGCGACGCTGCGAGGCGCTTTTTCAGCGCCGACTGGCGGCCGGTGCGCATCGGCGTGATGGCACTGCTGCTGCTGCAGATCGTGGGCCTCAACGCCTACGCATGGCAGCAAAGGCAGGCGCTGGACGCCAAGCGCGCGGCCATGACGGAGCTGCTCAAGGCCGCGCACCCTGGCGTGCGCGCGGTGCTGGACGCACCCGTGCAGATGCAGCGCGAGACCGACCGCCTGCGCGCCGCCGCCGGCCGTGCCGGTGCGGCCGACCTGGAAGCGCTGTTGGCAGCCGCTGCGGCGGCGTGGCCCGATGGCGCCGGGCCGACGCAGACGCTGCGCTTTGAAGCCGGCAGCCTGACGCTGGCCGCGCCGGGCTGGGCCGAGCCGCAGGTGCAGCAGTTTCGCGACCGCATTCGCAGTGGCGGCTATGGCGCCGACTTTGCCGACGGGCGCGTCGTCGTGACCCGCGCTGGCAGCAAGGGGGCCTTGTGAACAGCATGGGGAACGGCACGGGAAACGACCTGGGGAACAACATCCACAAGGCATCCGCCTTCGCGCCTCTTCAAGTCTGGTGGCAAGCGCTGGCCGACCGCGAAAAGCGGCTTGCGCTGCTGGCCCTGGCGGTGGTGGTTCTGGGTGCTGTCTGGCTGCTGGCGGTGCAGCCGGCGTGGCGCACGATCACGCGCGCACCGGCGGAAATCGACACCCTGGACGCCCAGCTGCAGAACATGCAGCGCCTGGCCACCGAGGTGCAACAGTTGCGCAGCGCACCGCCCGTCACGCCCGACCAGGCCGCCGCCGCGCTGAAGGCAGCGACCGAGCGGCTGGGTGACAAGGCCAAGCTGGCGCTGCAGGGCGAACGCGCCGTGCTCACCGTCACCGCCGTGGGCACCGGCGCCCTGCGCGACTGGTTGGCCGAGGCCCGCGCCGGCGCCCGCGCCAGGCCGCTGGAAGCCAACCTGACCCGCGCTGCGCAGGGCTACAGCGGCACGCTGGTGGTGGCCGTCGGGGGCGGATCCTGATGCGCGTCGCTCCGCACGCTGCTGCGCACTTCGCTCCGCACGTCACGCCGCGCGGCACCCTGCGCTGGGCTTCGGTGGGCGCGCTGCTGGGTGCGCTGCTGGCGTTGGCGGTGTACGCGCCCGCTGCCTGGCTGGCCGCCGGCGTGCAGGACGCCACCGCCGGCCGCTTGCTGCTGGCCGACGCGCGCGGCACGGTCTGGACCGGCAGTGCGGTGATGGTGCTGACGGGCGGCGCCGGCAGCCGCGACGCCAGCGCTCTGCCAGGGCGGCTGCAGTGGACGCTGCGCCTGGACGGTGCGGCGCTGGCTTTGCGTGCGCGGCAGGACTGCTGCATCGGCACCGAACTCAAACTGCGTGTGGTGCCCGGCCTGGGCCGCCTGCGCCTGGAACTGCCCACCACGGGCGGCCCCGTGGCGCTGCTGGGCCAATGGCCTGCGGCCTGGCTGACGGGCCTGGGCACGCCCTGGAACACGCTGCAGCCTTCGGGCCTTCTGGCGCTGTCCAGCAGCGGCTTTGTGGCGGAATCGGTGCAGGGCCGCTGGATCTTCAGCGGCCGCCTGGAACTGGAACTGCGCAACCTGTCCAGCAGCCTGTCGACGCTGGAAGAATTGGGCAGCTACCGCCTGAGCCTGCAGGGCGACGAACGCGGCGACGCGGCCCAGTTGCAGCTCAGCACGCAAAGCGGCGCCTTGCAGCTGAGCGGCAGTGGCCAATGGGCCGCGTCCAAGCTGCGCTTCAAGGGCCAGGCCAGCGCCGCGCCGGGGTCTGAATCGGCCCTGGGCAACCTGCTCAACATCATCGGCCGCCGCCAGGGCGCGCTGTCTCTCATTTCGATCGGGTGACCATGAACAGAGCGTCTGTACGCATTGGCGCAAGACGGGGTTTGGCCTTGCTGCTGTCGGCGGCAATGGGGCTGCCGCCCGCGTTGGCGCAGAGCCCCGCACCCACCGCAGCGCAGCGCCAGGGCGCGGCTACCGGCATCCGGTCCCGCGCACCGGTGACTGTGAACTTCGTCAATGCCGATGTGGAGGCCGTGACCCGCGCCTTCGCCGCCATGATCGACCGCCCGATCCTCATCGACCCGCGCGTCAAGGGCACCATCACCGTCTACAGCGAACAGCCGCAGAGCGTGCGCGACGCCTACGCCAGCTACCTGTCGGCCCTGCGCGGCCTCGGCTTTGCGGTGGTGGAAGCCGGCGGCCTCTTGAAGCTGGTGCCCGAGGCCGATGCCAAGCTGCAGGCCGGCACCGTCAGCGTCGGCGAAGTGGGCGTGCGCGGTGACCAGGTCATCACGCAGATCTTCCCCTTGCGCTATGAAAACCCGAACAACCTGGTGGCCGTGTTGCGCCCGCTGATCAGCGCCAACAACACCATCAACGCCAACCCCGGCAGCAACGCGCTGATCATCACCGACTACGCCGACAACCTGCAGCGCATCGCCAAGATCATCGCTGCGCTGGACGTGCCGGCCGGCACCGATGTGGAGATCATCCCGCTGCAGCATGGCGTGGCCGCCGACCTGGCGCCGCTGGTGCAGCGGCTGAGCGATTCCACGGGCGTTGTCGGCGTGCCCGGCGTGCCAGGTTTGGGCGGTGCGGGTGGTGTCACGGTGGTGGCCGATTCACGCAGCAATTCGCTCATCGTGCGCGCGCCCAATGCCTCACGGCTGGCGCAACTGCGCGCCACCATCGCGCGACTGGACCGGCCCAGCACCCTCATCGGCCCTGGCGGCGGAATGTGGGTGGTGCACCTGAAAAATGCCGACGCGACCCGACTGGCGACGGTGGTGCGCGCGGCTTTCGGCGCTACCGGCAGCAGCACCAGCGGCGCGGCTGCAGCGGGTGGCGCCACGGCGGCGCTTTCACCGACGCCCGCCACGCCCACCGGTGCCGGCCCGGGCGGCGCGTCGGTGACGGCTGCTGCGCAGCCCAGCACGGGCGGCTTCATCCAGGCCGACCCGGCCACCAATTCGCTCATCATCACGGCGCCAGAGCCGCTGTACAAACAGGTTCGTGCGCTGATCGACCAGCTGGACACGCGCCGGGCCCAGGTCTACATCGAAAGCATGATTGTCGAAGTGAGTGGCGGCGACCAGGCCGACTTCGGCTTTCAGTGGCAGGGCCTCTTGGGCAAGGCGGGCGACAAGTTCGGCATCGTCACCGGCACCAACTTCAACAACGGCGGGCCGAGCATCATCGACATCAACACGGCGGCCGTGCAGGGCAAGGTCAACGTCGGTGCGGGCCTGAACATCGGCCTGCTGGCGGTGACCAACGGCGTCACGTCGCTGGCGGCCATCGCCCGCGCATTGCAGACGCAGGCCGAGACCAACATCGTCAGCACGCCCAACCTGATCACGCTGGACAACGAAGAAGCCAAGATCGTGGTCGGCGAAAACGTGCCCTTCATCACCGGCCAGTTCACCAACACCGGCGGCGGCGGCGCCACGACGAACCCGTTCCAGACCATCGAGCGCAAGGACGTGGGCGTGACGCTGCGCATCCGCCCGCAGATTGGCGAAGGCGGTGCCGTGCGCATGACGATCTTCCAGGAGCAGAGCAGCGTCAAGACCGATGTCGCCGCCGGCACCAGCAACGCCGGCCCGTCCACCACCAAGCGCTCGATCGAGAACACTGTGGTGGTCGACGACGGCGCCATCCTGGTGCTGGGCGGCCTCATCGAAGACCGCTACGAGACCAGCCGCAGCAAGGTGCCGCTGCTGGGCGACATCCCCTTCATCGGCGCGCTCTTTCGCAGCGAAACCCGGCAGCGCAAGCGCTCCAACCTGATCGTCTTCCTGCGTCCTATCGTGCTGCGCGATGCCGACAGCGCCAACCGCCTGTCGCTGGACCGCTACGACCAGATTCGCGGCGACCAGCGTGCGGGCCAGCCATCGCCAAGCCTGGTGCTGCCGATCAATGAGTCGCCCGTGCTGCCGCCGCTGCGCGCACCGGCCGGCGCCGCCAGCGCACCGGTGGTGCCGCCGCCGCTGTCGCCCTGAACTTGAGCCGTCAGTACTCGAACACCCACCCGCAACATGGCTACGCGACACCCGCTGCCCTACGCCTTCGCCAAGGCGAACACGCTGCTGCTGGAAGACGACGGCAGCCAGTTGCTGCTGTGGGCCGGCGAAACCACGCCACACGCGGCACTGGCTGAAGTGACGCGCCTCTTCGACGTGGCGCGTTTTGAATCCGAAGCCACCGCCACGCTGGCGCAGCGCATCGCCAGCGCTTACGCCGGCGGTGAAAGCAGCGCTGCGGCCGTCATCGGCGAAGTCGAAAGCGGTGTCGATCTGAGCCGCATGATGCAGGAGCTGCCGGCGGTTGAAGACTTGTTGGAAGCGGCCGATGACGCGCCCATCATCCGCATGCTCAACGCGCTCTTGACGCAGGCCGCGAAGGACGGCGCCAGCGACATCCACATCGAGCCCTATGAGCGCAGCAGTTCGGTGCGCTTCCGCGTCGACGGCACGCTGCGCGAAGTGGTGCAGCCCAACAAGGCGCTGCACGCGGCCATGATCTCGCGGCTGAAGATCATGGCCGAACTGGACATCGCCGAAAAACGTCTGCCGCAGGACGGCCGCATCAGCCTGCGCATCGGCGGCCGTGCCATCGACGTGCGCGTGTCCACACTGCCGTCTTCGCACGGCGAGCGCGCGGTGCTGCGCCTCTTGGACAAGTCCGAAAGCCGCTTCACGCTTGAAGGCCTGGGCATGGACGGCGAGGTGCTGAAAGCGTTCGACAAACTCGTGCAGCAGCCACACGGCATCGTGCTGGTGACGGGCCCCACGGGTTCGGGCAAGACGACCACGCTGTATGCCAGCCTTTCGCGCCTGAACACCGCCACCACCAACGTGCTGACGGCCGAAGACCCGGTGGAATACGAACTGCCGGGGATCGGCCAGACGCAGGTGAATCCGAAGATTGATCTGACGTTTGCCAAGGCCTTGCGCGCCATCCTGCGCCAGGACCCGGACGTGATCATGATCGGCGAGATCCGCGACTTTGAAACCGCGCAGATCGCCATCCAGGCCAGCCTCACCGGCCACCTGGTGCTGGCCACCGTGCACACCAATGACTCCATCAGCAGCGTGACTCGGCTGGTGGACATGGGTGTCGAGCCCTTTCTGCTCAGCAGCAGCCTGCTGGGTGTTCTGGCGCAGCGGCTGGTGCGCAAGCTCTGCCCGTTGTGCAAGACGCAAGATGCGTCTGATCAGAAAGCCGGGCGCTGGCACCCGGTGGGGTGCCCGCACTGCTCGGGGCACCGGCTACAAGGGCCGCACGGGCGTGTACGAGCTGATGGTGGCCGACGAAAAAGTGCGCTCGCTCATTCACAACCGCGCCGCTGAGAGCCAGCTCTTTGTCGCAGCCGAAGCGGCGGGGCTCAAGTCGATGCGGGAAGACGGTGAACGGCTGGTGCGCACCGGCATCACGTCGCTGGAAGAAGTTATCCGCGTGACACGCGACTGAGCCATTCATCAGCGATTGATTCAGCGATTGACTCACTGACTGACCCTGCCTGAGCGCCCATGCCCGCCTACCGATTCGAAGCCCTCGACGCCAAAGGCAAGGCCGCCAGCGGCCTGCTCGAAGCCGACAACGCCAAGACCGCGCGCGCCCAACTGAGGGCGCGTGCGCTCGTTCCCCTGGTGGTGACGCCGGTGACAACGGCCACCACCGACGGCAGTGCGGCGCGCTTCACCGGCCGCGTCTTTTCCACCACCGGCCGCGCGGTCTGGACGCGCCAATTGGCAGGTCTGGTGGGCTCGGGCCTGCCGCTGGAACGGGCGCTGACCGCGCTGGCCGACGAATCGGAAACCGACCGCCAGCGTGAGCTTGTCGCGCACCTGAAAAGCGAGGTCAACGCCGGCAGCAGCTTCGCGCGAGCGCTGGCCACCGCGCCGCGCGAGTTTGACGACATCTACCGCGCCGTGGTGGCCGCCGGTGAGCAGAGTGGCGCGCTCGGCATCGTGCTGGACAAGCTGGCAGATGACCTGGAACAGCAGCAGGCTCTGCGCACCAAGGTGCTGGGCGCCATGCTGTACCCGGCCATCGTGTCGCTGGTGGCCTTCATCATCGTCATCGTGCTGGTGACCTGGGTCGTGCCACAGATCGCCAACACCTTTGCCAGCTCCAAACGTGCCTTGCCGCTGCTGACGGTGGCCATGCTCGCCATCAGCGCTTTCGTGCGCCAGTGGGGCTGGGCCGTTGCGGTGCTGGCGGTGGGCGGTGGTGTGATGTTCACGCTGGCGCGGCGCGCCGAAGCTTTCCGTGAACGCAGCGACGCCGCCTTCCTGCGCCTGCCGCTGATCGGCCGGCTGGCCCGCGGCTACAACGCAGCGCGCTTTGGCAGCACGCTGGCGATGCTTGCCGGTGCGGGTGTGCCGATCCTGAAGGCTTTGCAGGCGGCGGCGGAGACGCTGGGCAACCGGGCGATGCGCAGTGATGCGCTGGATGCTTTGGCGCAGGTGCGGGAGGGTGCGCCGCTGGCATCCGCCCTGGCTGCCAAGAAGCGCTTTCCGGGGCTGCTGTCGATGTTTGCGCGGCTCGGCGAACAGACGGGGCAGCTGCCGCTGATGCTGCAACGTGCGTCGGTGCAGATGTCGGCCGAAGTGCAACGCCGGGCGATGGGCGCGGCGACGATCCTGGAGCCGTTGCTGATCGTTGGCATGGGCATCGTGGTGGTGCTGATCATGCTGGCGGTGTTGCTGCCGATCATTCAGTTGAATAC
>JANMKK010000304.1:0-2773 GCA_031372005.1 Rubrivivax sp. | reverse complement strand
GCTCTCGGGTGTGTCGTTGGGGGCATAACGCTTGAGTACCGTGCCGTCGCGACCCACCAGAAATTTGGTGAAGTTCCACTTCACACCTTCGCTGCCCAACAGGCCCGGTGCCTGAGCCTTGAGCCACAGCCACAGCGGGTGGGCCTGCGCGCCGTTGACCTGCACCTTGCCCATCATCAGGAAGCTGACGCCGAAATTGAGCTGGCAGAAGGAAGCGATCTGTTCATTGGCGCCCGGGTCCTGGCCGCCAAATTCGTTGCTGGGGAAGCCGATCACCACCAGGCCCTGCCCGCCGTAGTCGGCCCACAACTTTTCCAGCCCCTCAAACTGCGGCGTGAAGCCGCAGGCGCTGGCGGTGTTGACGATCAGCAGCACCTTGCCGCGTTGGGTGGACAGGTGGGCTGGCTTGCCGGTGATCGACAGGGCCTCGAAGTCGTAGATGCTGGTGGCTGCCATAGGGCCTCCGATCGGGCGGAACGCGAATGGTAGCCGGGCGGGTGCAGCAGCACAGCGCAACAGGGTTCGCAACAGACCTGGCGCTGTGCCACCACATCAAGCGCCACCAGGATATGGAGTCGGCGCTGACCTCGGCGGTCTTCATCGTCTCGGCCCACCACAGCGAGATCGACCGCGTGCGTGGCACCTTGGCCGGCTGCGACGGCTACCCGGGCAAGCCGCTGGACAACGCAGAGTTGAGCCGTTTGATGCTGCGCCACGGGCTGCAGCTGCGTGCGCGGGCTGAGCAGTCTGCGCAGGTGTTGCAAGGCCTGGGCTGAACCTTCAGCCGCGCGCCGACAGCAGCGTGGCGCCCACGATCAGCGCGCCGCCCAGCAGCAGTTGCGCTGTCAGCACACCCGCGCCCAGCAGCACCGCAGAGCCCGATGCGAACAGCACCTCGGTGATCATCACCACTGCCGTCACGTTGGCCGGCAAACGGCCGGCGCCATACTGCAGCGCCATGTTGCCGACCAGGAAGGCGGCACCCATCGCCAGTGCGCCAGCCATCCACGCGGCGGCCGGCGCTGGGGGCATCGGCACGGCGCCTTGAGCGGACAACACGCAGGCCAGCACGCCCGCCACCACCGCGCCACCCAGGAACATCGCCAGCGCACGCGCGGCCTCGGGTTGATGGGCTTCACGCTTGAGCATCACGTTGTTCAGCGCAAAGCTGAAGCCGCCCAGCACCGCAAGCCACTCCGCCAGGGTGTGCGGCAGCGGCAGCCCGCCTTGCTCGGGCCACAGCACGATGGCCGCGCCGACCAGCGCCATCGCCACGCGCAGCAGCGCCGCGCGGGTCATCGCTTCGTGCAGCAGCAGGCGCGCCAGCAGCACGGCCCACAGCGGCATCAGGTAGAACAGAAGAACGACGCGCACCACGTCGCCCACCGTCACCGCCCAGTTGAAGGTGGCGTTGGTGGTGCCGGCGGCCAGCACCAGCAGCCACAGCGTGCGCGTACGCGCCATTTGCAGCCAGGCGCCGGGCCGCCACAGCGTGATGGCCGCTACGGCCACGGTGTAGATCAGCGCCGTGGCCCACAGTGGGTGCAGCCCCAAGTCCTGCAGTTGCCGGAAGGGCCACCATGACACGCCCCAGGTGAAGGCGTTGAGCGTCAACGCCAGCGCGGGCCACAGGGTGGCGTGCGGCACGCCAGCCGGCGGCGCTGAAGGGCTGGCCACGGCGGCCTAGGTGTGGTCGCTGCGCGCGATGGCCAGCAAGCGTTCCACCTCTTCGCGGTGCACCACCGCGTTGCGGTTGTGCCAGCGGCGGATGAGTTCCATCGTGCCCGCCACCACCAGGCCAAAGATGGTGATGGCGCCAAAAGCCGAGAGGCCGAACTTCGTCATGCCGGCATAGAACGCACCCAGGCCCAGGATGCAGGCCTGTTCGTTGAAATTTTGAACAGCAATCGACCGCCCCGCACCCATCAGGTTGTGGCCGCGGTGCTGCAAGAGCGCATTCATCGGCACGATCAGGAAGCCGCAGATGCCGCCCAGCAGCACCAGGAAAGGTGCGGCCACCCAGACGTTGGTGATGAGGATCAGCCCCATCATCAGGAAGCCGACAAAGATGGCCACCGGGATCACGCTGGTGGCGCGGTCCAGCCGCATCGTCATCGACGCCGAGACGGCGCCAAACACCGAACCGATGATGACCACGCCGGCCAGGCTTGACGCCTGCGTCGTGCCATAGCCCAGCGCGGCGGCGGCCCAGGCAAACACGATCAGGCGCAGGTTGCCGAAGATGCCCCATAAAAGCGTGGTGGTGGCCAGCGAGATCTGCCCCAGCTTGTCGGCCCACAGCCGCGCGTTGCAGTGCGAGAAATCGCGCACCAGCAGGCTGATGCGGCGTTCCATCGGCTGCAGCGGCGCGGTGGTGCGCGGGATGAAGAGGTTGAAGACGGCCGCAATGACGTACAGGAAGACGATGGCCGAGATGGCCGCTTCGGGCGGCGTGTCCACCGATGTCTCGATCAGCGGAAAGTCAAAGCCCAGCAACACGCCCGACACCCGTGGCCCGACGAGCTGGCCGCCAAGCAGGATGCCCAGCACGATCGACCCCACCGTGAGCCCTTCGATCCAGCCGTTGCCCTTGACCAGCAGCGAAGCCGGCAACAGCTCGGTCAGGATGCCGTACTTGGCCGGCGAATAAGCGGCTGCACCCAGGCCCACCACGGCATAGGCCAGCAGCGGGTGGCCGCCGAACAGCATCATCAGGCAGCCGACGACCTTGATGGTGTTGGAGATGAACATCACGCGGCCCTTGGGCACGGCG
>JANMKK010000295.1:0-10207 GCA_031372005.1 Rubrivivax sp. | reverse complement strand
AGAGCATCACGGGGCTGACCTTCATCCGCGACAGCGACATCCGGCATGACTACTTCACGCAGAACGCGGCGAAGTACGGCGGCCTGATCGAGTTTTATCGCAGCCCCGCGCGCGTGGCCTGGACGCCTACCGGCACCAACGTGCCCGACTACCCGAAGCTGGCGCAGCTGTGGTGGAAGAACGTGGCGCAGGCGGTCACGGGTGAGATGACACCGCAGAAGGCCATGGACACCCTGGCCGACGAAATGGACGACGTGATGGGCCGGCTTGAACGCGCCGGCATGGCCCACTGCGCGCCCAAGCTCAACCCCAAGGGCGACCCCGCCAAGTACCTGTCCGACAAGGGTGCGCCGTGGAAGAAGCTGGCCAATGAAAAGCCCAAGGGCGAGACCATTGCCTACCAGACGCTGCTGGACGCATGGAAGGCTGGCAAGGTGCGTTGAGCCTTGCACCGCCCAGCCTTGCCCGGGCCGCTGACAGCCGCGTCAGCGGCCCTCTCCATGCGCAGCTCGTTGTGCTGGGCAGGGTGCAGTCGGCTCGTTGTAGTCGGCTCGTTTGTAATCGGCTGGTTGTAATCGGCTGGTTGTAGTCGGCTGGTTGTAGTCGGCTATTACCCACGAGACCGCAACCCTTTGAACAATCGACACACACCGCCCCTGAAAGGTCGCCATGCAGTTTTTTCAACGACACATCACCGCCCTTTGCCTCACAACACTGGCAGCAGCAGCACCGGCCCACGCCAGCGACGCTCTGGCCAAGAAAAACGGCTGCCTGGGCTGCCACGCCGTGAGTTCGCAACTCGTTGGTCCGTCCTACCAGGCCGTGGCGGCCAAGTACGGCAACGACAAGGCCACCGTGGCGATGCTTGCCGCAAGCATCCGAAAGGGCGGCAGCGGCAAGTGGGGTGAGACGGCCATGCCCCCACAGGCGCAGCTGCAAGAGGCCGATGCAAAACGCCTGGCTGCGTGGATCCTGGGCGGCGCGAAGTAAAGCGTCGGACCCGGCCCGCGGTTCGCTTGCGGACCCGGTGCTTTCCCTTGTAAGTAACTGGCTAGTACCTGTGTGGGCAGGACGGATGCAACACTCTGGGTCATGGGCACCGATGTCGCGTGCCACACCCCAACAAGCAGGAGACAAGCCATGCGCGTGATCCCCATCGCAGGCCCGCAGGCGGGTTCAGCGGTCAGCCCCGACAACTGCGCGGAAACCGACGGCACCGTCACGCGACAGAGCCTGCCGCCGCTGCCGCTGGTGCGGCGCAGTTTCCTCAAGGGCTCGGGCATCCTGATGGGCACGCTGGCCACAGGCAGCACACTGGCGCTGCTGGCGCCGTCGCCGGTGTGGGCAGTCGAACTGAAGCAGCTCAGCAAAGCGGAAGGCGAGACGTTGATGGCCATGGGCCGCGTGCTGTACCCGCACAAGAAGCTGCCCGACGCCGTCTATGCACTGCTGGCCAAGGACCTGGACGGCAAGGCCGACGCCACCTTGAAGGCCGGCATCCAGGCGCTGGACGTGGCCGCCGGCGGCAGCTTCATCAAGGCCACTGCGGCCAAGAAACTGGCGGTCGTCAAAGCCATCGAAGGCACGCCGTTTTTCAACGCCGTGCGCGGCCAGTGCGTCACGTCCCTGTACGACAACGACATGGCCTACGCGGTGTTTGGCTACCCCGGTTCAGCCTGGGAAAAGGGCGGCTACATCACACGCGGCTTTCAAGATTTGAAGTGGTTGCCGGCACCGGGCAAGGAAGCCAGCCCGCCGCCCTTCATGGGCTAGAGCGAGCCGGGTCAATTCCCAGCTTGCAGCAGTACCGCAAAACAATCAGGAGACAGCATGGCGAAGTTTGATTTCAACGACGATTCCGTGGTCGTCATCATCGGCTCGGGTGCCGGTGGTGGCACGCTGGCCAACGAGTTGTGCCAGAAGGGCGTGAAGGTGGTGGTGCTGGAAGCCGGCGCCTTGCAAAGCACCAACTCGTTCATCAACGACGAATGGAAGTCTTTCAGCCAATTGGCCTGGCTTGACCCGCGCACCACGTCCGGCACCTGGCGCGTCGCCAAGGACTTTTCGGGCCTGCCAGCGTGGGTCTGCAAGACCGTGGGCGGCACTACCACGCACTGGGCCGGTGCGTCACTGCGGTTGCAGGAACACGAATTCCGCACCCGCACCGTCTATGGCGACATCAAGGGCGCCAACCTGATGGACTGGCCGGTGACGCTCGGTGAGTTGGAGCCCTACTACGCTCGCGCTGAAGACAAGATGGGCGTGACCCGCACCAACGGCATTCCGGGCCTGCCAGGCAACAACAACTTCAAGGTCATGCACGCCGGTGCCACCAAACTCGGCTACAAGGAAGTGCACACCGGCAACATGGCCATCAACAGCCAGCCGCGCGCCGGCCGCGGGCGCTGCATGCAACTGGGGTATTGTTTCCAGGCCTGCAAGAGCGGTGCGAAGTGGAGCACGCTGTACGTTGAACTGCCCAAGGCCGAGAAGACAGGCAACATGGACTTGCGGCCTGAATCGCACGTGGTGCGCATCGAGCACAACGACGCCGGCAAGGTCACCGCCGTGGTCTATTTCGACAAGGACGGCAAAGAGCAGCGGCAAAAAGCGCGCGTCGTCTGCGTGGCCGGCAACAGCATCGAAACCCCACGTTTGCTGCTGTTGTCGGCGTCCAACAAATACAAGGACGGCCTGGCCAACAGCTCGGGCCAGGTCGGGCGCAACTACATGCGCCACATGACCGGGTCGGTCTATGCGATGTTCAAGGAGCCGGTGCACATGTACCGCGGCACCACCATGGCCGGCATTATTCGCGACGAAGCGAAGCACGACACCAAGCGCGGCTTTGCCGGCGGGTATGAACTGGAAACGCTGGCGCTGGGCATTCCGTTCATGGCCGCGTTCCTGAACCCGGGCGGCTGGGGCGCGGACTTTGCCGACTACATGGACAACTACACGCGCCTGGCCGGCATGTGGCTGGTGGGTGAAGACATGCCGCGTGAGACCAACCGCGTCACGCTGAACACCGCCGTGAAAGACAAGTGGGGCAGCGCTGTCCCCAACGTGCACTTCGACGACCACGACAACGACATTGCCATGCGCGAACACGCCTTCCGCCAGGGCCAGCGCGTGTACGAGGCAGCCGGCGCCATCAAGAGCTTTCGCACGCCGCCGTACCCCAGCACCCACAACCTGGGCACGTGCAGGATGGGCGCGAAAGCCAGCGACAGCGTGTGCAACGCCTTCGGCCAGACGCACGACATCACGAACCTCTTCATCAGCGACGGCAGCCAGTTCACCACTGGCGGCGCCGAGAACCCGACGTTGACGATCGTGACGCTGGCCATCCGCCAGGCCGACCACATCGCCAAACAAATGACGGCTCGCGCGATCTGAACCGCGTCTCAACTTGAGCGAGCAGGAGTCCCCATGTGCGAATTCTTCGTCAAGGCCGACCCGATCCAGTACGAACAGCGCTCCCGCACCGTGCGCATCCACGGTGTGCTGACGAGCATCCGGCTGGAGAACATGGTCTGGGACCTGCTTGCGGAGATGGCGGCCGCAGAAGGGCGCACCACCAACGCGTTGATTGCGCTCTTTCACGACGAAATCCTGGCGCACCGTGGCGAGGTGCCCAACTTCGCGTCCTTCCTGCGCGTGACTTGCATGCGATACCTGCGGCGGCGCCTGCAGGCCAGCGAACCTGCGGCCAAACCTGCCGACGCACTGAAGTCCGATGCTGCGGCGCCCGGCCCACCGAGCCAGCCACCCACGCTGGTGGCCGTGCGCCCTTTGCCGCAGCCCCGCATGCGCCACGCTTGAGCGGCCTGTTCATACAGACCCGCACACAAACCGCACCCACCTGCACCCACCTGCACCTACCTGCACCCAGCCTACGATGAGCTTCACCACCGAACAGCACCCCGGCGTCTGCGCCGAACCCGACGCGGCCAGCAACGGCTTCGTGCTGAACCACAGCATGCTGCGCGTCAAGGACCCGGCTGTGGCGCTGGATTTCTACACCCGCATCTTCGGCATGCGCGTGCTGCGCAAGCTGGACTTTCCCGAGATGAAGTTCTCGCTGTACTTCCTGCACCGCGCGGCCAACGGTGCTGTGGCCGATGCACCGCCGGAGGACACGGGAGAGCGCACGGCCTGGACTTTTGCGCAGCGCGGCATCTTGGAGTTGACGCACAACTGGGGCACCGAAAGCGACGCCAACTTCAAGTACCACGACGGCAATGCGCAGCCGCAAGGCTTTGGCCACATCTGCTTTTCAGTGCCCGACCTTGACGCCGCCGTGCGCTGGTTCGACACCAATGCGGTGCCTTATGTGAAGCGGCCCGAGCAGGGCAAGATGAAGGACGTGGCCTTCATCAAGGACCCCGACGGCTACTGGATCGAGATCGTCGAGCCGGCGCGCTTGAAAAGGCTGGGGCTGGCCTGAAGCGGCAGCGCGGCCTGGGGCTTGGGCGGCACGCCTGCACTCTGCCGTTCAACGTCCGTACCAGTTCAGCAGCCGCAAGGCCCGCAGCGTCTTCCAGCGGCTGGCCCTGGCCACGCCGGCCTGCCGGTGGGCTTGCCATGGTGTTCGCCTCTTTTGAACGCTCAAGGGCTGGCCTGCGCCGCGATCCACTCGTCTACCAGCCCGTCCAGCGTCTCCAGCGGCAGCGCGCCGTTGTCCAGCACCGCGTTGTGGAAGGTTCGGATGTCGAATCGCGCACCCAGCTTGGTCTTCGCGCGGTCACGCAGTTCGTCGAACTTGAGCTTGCCGATCATGTAGGCCAGCGCCTGGCCGGGGTCAGACGTGTAGCGGTCCACTTCGCTGGCGACAAATTCGCGGTCGACCCCCGTGCGTTCGACCATGAAGTCGATGGCCTGCGCGCGCGTCCAGCCCAGGCTGTGCACACCCGTGTCGGCCACCAGGCGCGCGGCGCGAAACGCCTGCCACTGAAGATGGCCGTAACGTGAATAGGGGTCGGTGTACAGGCCGAGATCGAACCCCAGCGTTTCGGCGTACAGGCCCCAGCCTTCGCTGAAGGCCGTGTAGCCAAAGCCGCTGCGGCGGAAGTTGGGCAGGCCGCGCAGTTCGGTGGCGCGCGCAATCTGCAGGTGGTGGCCGGGCACGGCTTCATGCGCCACCAGCGTTTCCATGGCCCAGATGGGGCGTTTGCGCCAGGCCAGCGTGTTGGCAAAGAAGAAGCCGGCGCGGCTGCCGTCCAGCGCCGGGCCGTTGTAGTACTCGGCCCGGTTGGCACCCATGTGCGCCGGCATGTCGCGCACGCCATAGGGCGCACGCGGCAGTTCTGCAAAGAGCTTGGGGCTTTCTGCATCCAGCCGTTTGGCAATGTCGCGGTAGCCGGCCAGCAGGGCCTCGGGGCTCTTGTGGAAGAAGCGCTCGTCGGTGTTGATGAAGGCCACGAATTGCGCGAAGCTGCCTTCGAACTTGAGGCCGCGCATCACCGCTTCCATCTCGCCGCGCAGGCGCGTCAGTTCACGCTGGCCAATGGCGTGGATCTGCGCCGGTGTCAGGTTCGTGGTGGTGCGGTGGCGCACGAGCATGGCGTAGACACGCTCGCCGTCGGGGTACTGGCGCAGCGCGCCTTCAGCCGGTGCCTTGGCCAGCAGCTCGTCGGCAATCAGTGCGCGCAGGCGTTGCAGTGACGGCAGCACCTGCGTGGCGATGGCGCCACGGCCGCGCATCTGCAAGGCCTGCTGGTCAGCCGGCGCGATGCCACTGCCCAGACGCTTGAAGGGTTGGTAGTGGGGCGTGTCCTCGGCTGCGACCAGTTGGGTGTCGATCTGCACCAGCACGCGCTGCAGCACGTCGCGCGCCGGAACCCAACCCGCTGCGGCGCTGCTGCGGATAAGGGCCATTTCCTGCTCCATGCGGCGCGGGAAGGCGGCCATGCGCGACAGCATCTGTTCCACCTGGTCGGCGCGGGTGGTGGGCATCAGCTGCAGCAGTTCTGCAAACTGCGACTGCGGCCCGCCCAGCGCACGCAACGTCATGCCGCGCGCGGCCGGGAAGGCGGCGGTTTCGATTTGGCGCTGCTGGGCGTCGATAAAGAGTTCCAGCGAGACGCGGTCGGTGGGCCCGAGCTTGCTGCGCTGAAGGGCGCGTGCGTCGGCCAGGAACGTGGCCACCTCGGCGTCACGTGCAGCGATGGCCCCGGCCGACACGTCGGACAACCGGTCGCCAAAGCGGTGGTCGCCGCGGTAGCTGGCAAATTCAGGGAAGCTGCGCGCGCTCCAGTCCCACTGGCGGGCAAACAGTGCGTGCAGTGCCTTCGTCTCCTGCGCGTCGGGCTCGGCAGCGGCGGCAGGCAGGCTCAGCAGAGCCATCACCTGGGCCGTGGCCGCCAGCAGGACACGGCAATTGCGCAGGAAGGTGACATTCATAAGGTGCAGACGCCTTTAAAAAATCTGCATTCTGAACGGTGACATCATCCCGGCATGCAGGGACTTGCCATCAGTTTCACCACGCCAACAGGCCAAAGCGCCGGACCGCGTGCCGGCCGCTAACGCACACCGCCGCGTGATGCTCATCGGCACGCTGTACGCAGCGGCCGCAGGGCTGATGTGGGGCCTGGTGTTCATCGCGCCCACCCTGCTGGCGGACTATCCGGCCACGCTGCTGTCAGTGGGCCGCTACCTGGCCTTCGGCCTCATTGCACTGCCGCTGGCCTGGTGGGACCGCAGGCGCTTGGCTGAGTTGTCGCGCGCCGACTGGCTGGAAGCGCTGAAGCTGTCTGCGGTTGGCAACCTGCTGTACTACCTGTGCCTGGCCGCAGCCATCCAGCGCGCGGGCGGGCCACTGCCGACGATGCTCATCGGCACGCTGCCGGTGGTGATTGCCATCACGTCCAACCTGCGCGGCTCGGCGGCCGTGCGGGCGCGCGACGGCCGACTGCCGTGGCCGCGGCTGGCGCCTTCTCTGCTGCTGATTGCGGCCGGCATTGCCTGCGTCAACCAGGCTGAACTGCAGCATCTGCAGCACAACGGTGGCCTCGACGTGCAGCGTTATGCAGAAGGTGCGCTGCTGGCGCTGGCGGCAGTGGCCTGCTGGACCTGGTACCCGATCCGCAACGCCGACTGGCTGCGTGCGCACAGCGACCGGTCCGCCACCACCTGGGCCACGGCGCAGGGTGTGGCGACGCTGCCGCTGGCGCTGCTGGGCTACGCCTTGCTGTGGGGCTGGACGGCGTGGCAGGGCGTGGCGGATGGGTCCGCAGCCGCAGCCGCAGCCGCAGCCGCAGCGTCATTGGCGCCGCTGACCGCGATGCCCTTTGGCCCGCGGCCTGCGGCTTTCATCGGCCTGATGCTGGCCATCGGCTTCTTTGCATCGTGGCTGGGCACGCTGTGCTGGAACGAAGCCAGCCAGCGCTTGCCACCGGCACTGAGCGGGCAGCTGATCGTCTTTGAAACCCTGGCCGCGCTGGCCTATGCCTTTGCACTCCGCGGGCAGGCGCCGCAGGGGTTGACCTTGGGCGGCGTCGGGCTGCTGCTGGCCGGTGTGGTGATGGCCTTGCGCAGCGGCCCACCGGCGCCGCACCCGGTGTAGGGATGCGCCGAGACCCGCACCCCTGAACACAGCGCCACAATGTTCTGCTGTTGTGCTCGGGAGTTTGTGATGACCACACGCCGCCGTTTTATCGAGATCGTTCCTCTGGCCGGCCTGGCCCTGCTGGCCGCCTGTTCTGACAAACCACCGCCGCCCGCTGCAGCGCAAAGCGCACCCGCACCCGCACCCCCGCCGGCAGCCGCACCTGCCCCGGTTGCTGAAGCGCCCACCGCAGCGCCCGCGGCACCGGCTGCACCGGCTGCACCGGCTGCACCGGCTGCACCGGCTGCACCGGCTGCAGCTGCTGCCAACACCCCCGCTGTAGACCCCACCGAACCCACCGCGATGGCCCTGGGCTATGTCAGCGACGCCATCAAGGCCGACAGCGCCAAGTTCAAGACCTCCACCGCCGGCCAGTCGTGCAGCAATTGCGCGCTGTTTGGCGGCAAGGCCGGCGACGCCAGCGGCCCCTGCCCGCTGTTTGCCGGCCGTGCCGTCAACGCCAAGGGCTGGTGCAGCGGGCATGCCAAAAAGGCGGCCTGAGCCAGAGGCCTGGGGCCCCTGACTCAGCGTCATGTCTTGCGACAGCCGCCAGACCAGATCTTGCGGCGCAAAGAACCTGTCGGCCAGTGCGCAGTTCTGGCGTTCGCGCCCGGCCACGCGGGTGCTGAGCGTGGCGCTGCCGGGGTCGAAGGCGGTGTCGATCCAGGGCCCGAAAGCGCCGAAGCCATCGAGGCTCTTGGCGCGTGTCCACTGCGGACAGCTCGGGTCGCGGTGCAGCAGTTCCATCGACAGCCAGTTCGCCTTCACAGGCCACGCGGCCCACGTCCGCCGGTAGCGCTGGAATGGCCGCTTCGTGCGCCGCAGCGCTGGCCGGCGACTTCAGAAAGTACAGCGGCTCGGCCGGCTCGGCCCAGCCGTTCTTGGCTGCTGCGGCGCGGAAGTTGTTCCACAGGCCGATGATCTTGCCCGGCATGCAGGGCTGCAGCCCGTCTGCGGTGGCCAGTGCGATAGCCTGATGCAGATCAAACCGCGCCTGCAGCGGCAGCGCGATGATGCCGCCATGCTTTACCGCGTCATCGCCATCGCGCCCGTTGCCAAGGCAGTTGCTTGGGTGGCGCCGCTGCTCAGCGGCCAGCCCGAGCAAGTCCAGCGCGTGTTGGCAGCGCTGGAACTGGCGGTTGAAAAGGGCCTGGGCCACACCATGCCTTCAGCCCGCTGGCTGCGCGAATTTCGGCTGGGCGCCGGCGAAGCCTTCGTCTCGGTGGCGCCGGGTCTGGGCCGCGACAGCCATGAATCGGCAGAAATTGCCTTCCAGACCTTGCGCCGGTTGCTGCCTGACACCGACATCTACGTCGGCGTTGCGGCGGGCTGAACCCGACGCCGACCAGCCGATCAGCTCAGCGCCTCGTCCACCACCTCCACCCAGTGCCGCACCGGCGTCGTGGTGCCGGTCTGCAGGTGCTGAATGCAGCCGATGTTGGCGCTGATGATGGCTTGAGGCTCCAGCGGCTGCGGCTGCGTGAGTTGTGCCAGCTTGCGGTCCCGCAATTGGTACGCCAGTTCGGGCTGCAGCACGCTGTAGGTGCCGGCCGATCCGCAACACAAGTGGCTGTCGCTGGCCGCCAGGCTGACTTCAAAACCCAATGCGGTCAGGTGCGTTTCCACGCCGCCCCGCAATTGCTGGCCGTGCTGCAGCGTGCAAGGCGGGTGAAAGGCCAGGCGCGTCGTGCGCAGAGGGCGCCCGCGCAACTTGCCCTGCAAGGCAGGCACGATGTCGGGCAGCAGTTCACTCAGGTCGCGCGTCAGCTCACTGACGCGGCGCGCCTTGTCCGCGTAGTGCGGGTCGTGCGCCAGCGCGTGGCCGTAGTCTTTCACCGCCACACCGCAGCCGCTGGCGTTCATGACGATGGCCTCCACCCGGCCCTGCGAGGTCAACCCCTGGACCAGCGGCCACCAGGCGTCGATATTGCGGCGCATGTCGGCGCGCCCGCCATCCGCATCCCCCAGGTGGCTGCGGATGGCGCCGCAGCAGCCAGCGCCGTCAGCCACCAGGGTCTGGATGCCGGCGGCGTCCAGCACGCGCGCGGTGGCGCTGTTGATGCCCGGCATCATGGCCGGCTGCACGCAGCCCAGCAACATCAGCACCTTGCGTTTGTGTTCGCGCGTGGGCCACTGCTGCGCGCGCGCGCCGGCTGGCAGCGGAACCTTGTTCTTGAGCCCTTGGGGAAGGATCGGGCGCACCAGCTGTCCGAGCTTCATGGCCGGGCCGAAGAGCGGCGAGGTCAGGCCTTCCTTCAGCAGCCAGCGCAGTGCTCTGTCGCCGGCGGGACGCTCCACGCGTTCATCGACGATCTTGCGGCCGATGTCCACCAGGTGCCCGTATTCCACGCCGCTGGGGCAGGTGCTTTCGCAGTTGCGGCAGGTCAGGCAACGGTCCAGATGCTGCTGCGTCTTGCGCGTGACGGGGGCGCCTTCCAGCACCTGCTTCATCAGGTAGATGCGGCCGCGCGGGCCGTCGAGTTCATCACCCAGCAACTGGTAGGTGGGGCAGGTGGCGGTGCAGAAGCCGCAGTGCACGCACTTGCGCAGGATGGCTTCGGCTTCTTCGCCGTCGCGGGTGCCTTTGAATTCGGGGGC
>JANMKK010000270.1:0-8876 GCA_031372005.1 Rubrivivax sp. | reverse complement strand
GCGCTCCAGCCCACGCCCCACATCATCAGTTTGCCGGCGCGGCTGCTCTTGAGGTTTTCCGGCCACTTGGCGGTTTTGAAGACCATCTTGATGCCGATGGCATCCATGTTCTTCTTCCACAGCTCGTTGAGCTGGCGGCTTTGCTGGTCGGGGCTGGTGGCGTATTCAATCACCAGCGGTTCACCGTTAGGCTGTTCGCGCCAGCCGTCGCCGTCCTTGTCGACGTAGCCGTGCATGTCCAAGAGCGCCATGGCGCGGGCGCGGCTGAAGTCGCTCATCTCGGTCTTCAGCTTCGGGTTGTAGCCGTAAGTCTCGGGGCCGATGACGCCTTGCGCTGGAATAGCCTGGCTGCGGCGCGCCAGGCGGATTTCGCGGTCCACGTCCACAGCCAGGCTGATGGCACGGCGCAGCGCCACCTTGTGGGGCTCGTAGCCGCCCACCACCGGGTTCTCCATGCCGAAGTACGACACCGCCACGTCGGCGCGCGGGTAGCGCACCATCACGATGCCCTTCTTGGCCAGGTTCGGTGCGAGCTTGTTGTTGGGGATGACGGTGGGCGCAAAGTCCGCCGGCAACTGGTCCATCACGTCCTGCTCTTCGTTCAAGAAGCTCAGCCAGCGCGGCTGCGGTTCTTCGATGATGGAGATGTGCACCTCGTCGATCAGCGGCAGGCGCTTGCCCTTGAGCCGTGCGGCCGATGCTTCAAGCGGGGCATTGCCTGCAGGCGCGGTTTCGTTGAAAAGCACCTCGCGGTAGTTGGGGTTCTTTGCCAGCACGATGCGCGAACTGCGCTTCCAGGCCTTCAGCACGAAGGGGCCGGTGCCCACCGGGTGTTCACCGATCTTGTCGCCGTAGAACTCCACCACCTCGCGCGCCACGGCGCCGGTGAAAGAGCCGTCGGTGAAGTTGTGCAGCAGGCGCGGCGTGGGCTGGCCCAGCCTGATCTGGAAGGTGTAGCGGTCCAGCGAGCGCAGCCCTTCCACGGGGGTGTCGTAGTCGAAGGGTTTTTTCTCGTCGATGAGCTTCTTGCGCAGCTCACTCAGGCCCAGGATCTTGGCGTTTTCAAGGATGTAGAGGTTGGCGCTTTTCCAGCGCGGGTCGTAGTGGCGCTTGAGGCTGAAGACGTAGTCTTCGGCCGTCAGCTCGCGCCGAACTTGGCGACCGTCTTTCCCTTTGAAGGCCGGGTCGTCGGCAAAGTAGATGCCGGGCTTGATGCGGAAGGTGAAGGTCTTGAAGTCTTCCGACACTTCCGGCATGGCCGCAGCCGTGTTGGGCCGCATGCGCGCGGGCTTGGCCAGGAATTCAAACTCCAGCGGCGCTTCAATCATCCCAGCCACCACGGTGCGCGAATACAGGTCGCTGATCTGCGCCGGGTCGAAGCTGGTTTCTGCGATCAGGAAGGCATAGCGGATCACCTTCAGCGGCTGTGCCGTCTGGCTCGGCAATGGGTTCTGTGCAAACAACGCGCTGGCGCTCATCAGCAGGCCTGCGACGATCGCCCGTGGAAACAGTGGAATCATGATGATTGGCCAGTCTCAAAGCGCCCAGTCTAGTGTTTCGCGAAGGTGCATTCACCCGCATTCACCCGCGCAAGACGCGCGCGGTCGCCGTGCAGAAGGCTGACCCAGCCTGCACCGAATAGCGGGGGTTAGCCCGGCGGGGCGGGCGCCAGCGCACACCCTAAACTGCCCCATCGAGACAAATCGGCGCCCGCTATTCGCCACAAGCAGTGCGGCGCGCATGGAGTACGCAAGCAATGGCCGCATACCTGATACGGCGCCTGTGGCAGATGATCCCCACGCTGCTGGGTGTCGTGCTGCTGGTGTTCTTTCTCTTCAAGGCCTTCGGCGGCGACCCCGCTGAAGTGCTGGGCGGCCTGAACGCCAGCAAAGAGCAGATCGACGCCATCCGCCAGCAGCTGGGCTTGAATGAACCGGTCTGGTACCAGCTCTGGCTGTTCGTCAAGCAAATCATCACCTTTGACTGGGGCAAGAGCTGGGCAACGAATGAAGCGGTGAGCAACCTCTTCGCCACGCGCCTGCCGGCGACGCTGACGGTGATGGTCCCGCTGCTGGTTCTGGAAGTGACGCTGGCGCTGCCGATTGCGATGTGGGTGGCCTACCGCCGCGGCAGCCTCACCGACCGCGCGTTGACGGTGGTCACCACCGTGGCGCTGTCCATCAGCTTCCTGGTGTACGTCATCGTCGGCCAGTACGTGTTCGGCTTCCAGCTGGGCTGGTTTCCCGTCCAGGGCTGGAGCGACAGCCTGTGGACCAACCTCACCACTTATGTGCCGCTGCCCGTCTTTCTGGCGCTGCTGGTGGGCCTGGCGCCGCAGACCCGGCTGTACCGCAGCTTCTTTCTGGACGAACTGGGGCAGGACTATGTGCGCACCGCGCGCGCCAAGGGCATGGTCGAAGGCACGGTGCTGTTCCGCCACGTGCTGCGCAACGCGCTGATCCCGATCCTGACCAACATCGGCCTGCTGCTGCCAGGCATCTTTGTCGGCAGCTTTCTCATTGAAGTCTTCTTCAGCATCCCCGGCATCGGGCGCGAGGTGCTCCTGGCGGTGAACCGCAGTGACTTTCCGGTCATCCAGGCGGTGACGATTTATCTGGCGGTGCTGACGATGCTCATCAACCTGGTCGTTGATCTGGCCTACAAGATCGTGGACCCGCGGGTGGTGTTGAAATGAGCCCCCACGCTCACTTTCGTTCGCTGCCCCCCACGGGGGCTTTCGACCACCTTGAGACGGCTCGGCGGAGGTCGAAATGACTGCGGTGTTGTCAGCCGACGGTGCGCCAGAAGGCGCCCAGCAACACAGCGAAGGTGTCTGGCACGCCGCCTGGCGGCGCTTCAAGTCGGACCGGGTCGGCCTCTTGAGTCTGTGCGTGGTGCTGGCCTTCTTCCTGCTCGTGCTGCTGTCCGGCCTGAACTGGGTGGCGCAGAACTGGCAGCGCGAAGTCGGCGTGCCCAATGCGCCACCGACGCTCTTGGGCGCTTCGCCACCGCAGGCCAGCGGTGTCATCGAAACGCCCAGCGGTCCCAATGCGGACTTGTCGGCCATCGACCCTTTGGCGCCGCGCTACAAGGAATGGGACGAGCGCGCCAAGAAGTTCCAGACGCTTGAAACCGTGAAGGCGCAGACCCTGCCCTTTGGCGGCGACCGGCTCGGCCGCGACGTGCTGCAAAAGGCCGTCAAGGGCACCGAGATCAGCGTCTTTGTGGGCGTGGCGGCGGCGACCGTCGCCACCTTGATCGGCGTCGTCATGGGCGCCTTCAGCGGCTTCTTCGGCGGCAAGGTCGGCGACCTGCTGGAGTGGGTCTACAACGTCTTTGAAAGCATCCCCAACATCCTGCTGATCTTTGCCTTTGCGGCCGTGGTGGGGCGCGGCGTGGAAAGTGTGGTCGTCATCCTGGCGTTGACCGGCTGGACCAGCATGTACCGCCAGGTGCGCGCCGAATTCATCAAGCACGCCAGCCGCGAATATGTCCGCAGTGCAGAAGCCATCGGCGCCAGCACCCTGAGCCGCATGTTCAAGCACATCCTGCCCAACGTCAGCCACGTCGTGCTGGTGCGCATGAGCCTCTTGACGGTGGGCTTCATCAAGGCCGAAGTCATCCTCAGCTATCTGGGCCTGGGCGTGCGCGTGGACCAGGTGTCCTGGGGCACGATGCTGGCCGAAGCGCAGAGCGAGCTGATCCTGGGCCACTGGTGGCAGCTGGCCGCGGCCACGCTGTTCATGGCCGTGTTCGTGACCGCGTTTTCGCTGATGGCGGACGCGCTGCGCGACACGCTGGACCCCAAATTGCGTGGGCTGGAATAAGACGATGTTGCTCAGCATTCAAGACCTCAAAGTCGCCTTCCGCATGGGCCGGGTGAATGGCGAAAACGTGCGCGCCCAAGCCGTCAAGGGCGTCAGTTTCGACATTCCTGAAAACACGACGGTCGCGCTCGTCGGCGAATCGGGTTCAGGCAAGAGCGTCACCGCGATGTCGGTGCTGAACCTGCTGCCCGACAACGCCGAAAGAACGGGCAAAGTGATCTTTCAGCCTGAAGGACGGCAAGGCAAGGACCTGCTGCAGTGCGCGCTGCCCGAACTGCAGGCCCTGCGTGGGCGCGAGATTGCGTGTGTGTTCCAGGACCCGATGAGTTCACTCAACCCGGTCTTCAACGTCGGCCAGCAGCTGTGCGAACCGCTGATGAAGCATTTGGGTTTGAGTGGTTCTGCGGCCATCAAACGCGCCGAAGAACTGCTGGGCGAAGTCGGCATCCCCGAACCCAAGCGCCGCCTGACGAGCTACCCGCACGAGATGAGCGGCGGCCAGCAGCAGCGCGTGATGATCGCGATGGCGCTGGCTTGCGAGCCCAAGCTGCTGATTGCCGACGAGCCGACGACGGCGCTGGACGTCACCATCCAGCGCCAGATCCTGGAGCTGCTTTCCAAGCTCAAGACCAGCCACCGCATGAGCGTGCTTTTCATCAGCCACGACCTCGGGCTGGTGGGCGAAATCGCGGACCGCGTGGTGGTGATGCGCCACGGCATCGTTCGCGAACAAGGGGCCGTGGCCGGCATCTTCGAGAACCCGCAGGACGACTACACCAAGGCGCTGCTGGCCTGCCGCCCCAGCCTGGAAGGCAACCCGGCGCGGCTGATGGTGATCGACGACCACATTGCGGGGCGCGCACTGCAGGCGCAGACCAGGACCAAGGACGACAGCGCGCCGGTGGTGCTGGAAGTGCGAGCATTGGCCAAGAGCTTCTGGCTCCGACAAGGCCTCTTCGGCAAGCGCGAATTCAAGGCCGTGCAGAACGTCAATTTCAAGCTCAAGAAGGGCCACACGCTCGGCGTGGTGGGCGAATCGGGTTCGGGCAAGACGACGATGGGGCTGACGCTGTTGCGCCTGCATGAACCCACCGGTGGCGAAGTCATCTTCGACGGCCAGAACCTGCTCAAGCTGTCCGACCGTGAACGGCAGCTTATGCGCCGCCGTATCCAGATCGTGTTCCAGAACCCGTATGCCAGCCTCAACCCGCGCTTCACCATCGGCCAGACCTTGCTGGAGCCGATGGTCATCCACGGCATCGGCAAGGACACGACGGAACGTGAACGGCGCGCGCGCAGCCTCTTGGAAAAAGTCGGCCTCGACGGCCGTGCCTTCGGCAAGTACCCGCATGAATTTTCAGGCGGCCAACGCCAGCGCGTGGCCATCGCCCGCTGCCTGACGCTGAACCCCGAAGTGCTGGTGCTGGACGAAGCGGTCAGCGCGCTGGACGTGAGCGTGCAGGCGCAGGTGCTCAATCTCTTGAAGGATCTTCAAGACGAATTCGGCCTGAGCTACGTCTTCATCAGCCACGACCTGGCCGTGGTGCGTTTCATCAGCGACGAGGTGCTGGTGATGAAGGACGGCGTGGTGGTGGAGCAGGCCAGCGCGGCGCAGATCCTGGCGGCGCCGAAAGAGGACTACACGAAGCGGTTGTTGGCGGCGATTCCGCGCGGGTATCGCGCGGCCGCGTGATGCATGCGGGCGCCCAGGGCGCAGCTCAGGCGTCCCGCAACAAGTCCTGCATCAGGCGGCGCACGATGGGCAATGCCGGTGCCTCGCTGCGGCCGGCCAGGGTGACGATGGCAAAGCGCGCGGTCGCGTTCAAAGCGGGCTTCAGTTTCAGTTCAACCAGGTCGGGGCCGGCGGCGCGGATGGCGATCAGCACGCTGTCGCTGTGCCGTGTCAGATCGACCAGGCTCGTCAGTTCCTCGCAGTGCAGCGTGACGAAGCGCTGCGGGTGCGCGTCGGGCCCATAACGTTCGACCAGCACGCGCGCCACTTCGTCGCTGAGGGGCGTCGATGCAATCGGAAACGCCCGCAGCTGCTCGAAGCTCACGCCACCACGTTTGCGCGCCAGAGGGTGGCCGCGCCGGCACAGGAACGAGCCGCGCATCTCATGGCTTTCTGTCGTGCGCAGGTCGGGCGCCGGCGTCAGCGAACGCGCGTCGACCACCAGCGCGTCGATCGTGCGTTCACGCAGGCTGCGTGTCAGCAGCTCGGTGCGGCCGCGCGAAATCTCCAGGTGCAATTGCGGGTGGTGCGCGGCCATGTGCATCAGCAGCGGCGTCATCAGCATGGCGCCCGGCCCCGAACCCAGGCCGATACGCAAGGACCCGGCCATGCCGCGCGCCCGTTGCTGGCCACTTTCGCGCAGGTCGTCGGCCGCCTGCACAAGCTGGCGCGCCCGCTCAACCACTTCGCGGCCGAAGGGCGTGACTTCGCTGTGGCGGCCGATGCGGTCAAACAGCGGCTGGCCGAGTTCGCCTTCCAGCGCGCGGATGCTGCGGCTCAGGGCCGGCTGGGTCAGGAATACGGCGACCGCCGACTTGCTGAAGGAGCCGGTCTGCGCCAGCGAAATCAGGTGTCTCAACTGCACCAGGGTCATGGTCAGGCTCCGCAGAACTGGGCGTACGAATCATGCTAGCGCAAAGAACAATGCATTGGACTTTGGGATTGCGCGAACCTACATTGGGTCTCTTCCGCACCGTTCCCCCCCCCTTGAACCCGCCCTTCAGGAGCTGCCATGACCCGACCCGCCCTCCATCGCTCGCTGGCATTGATGGCCGGCTTGCTGCTCAGCGTCGGCGCAGCGGTTGCGCAGGTCAACGCGGCCAAGCCGGTCAACCTGATGGTGCCGTACCCGGCGGGCGGGCCGTCGGACGCTATCGCGCGCATCTTCAACATCCAGTTGGGCAAGGAACTGGGCCAGCAGGTGCTGGTGGAAAACCTGGGCGGTGTCAGCGGCGCGATGGCGGCACAGAAGGTGCTGGCCGCACCGGCCGACGGTGCCTACATCTTCCAGGGCTCGCCCAACGAGGTGATCTTGTCGCCGCTGGCCAATGCGGCGGTGAAGCTGAAGACCGAAGACTTCCGCCTGGTGCACCCGGTGGCCGACGCGGTGATGGTGTTCGTGACACGCAAGGATCTGCCGGTCAGCAACGTCGACGAACTGGTCGCGCTGGCGCGCAAGTCGGCCGACAAGCCGCTGACCTACGGCAGCGTGGGCATCGGCTCGCTGTATCACCTGATCCTGGAAAACGTGCAGGCCACCACCGGCATCAAGCTGGCGCATGTGCCGTACAAGGGCAACGCACCGCTGCTGCAGGACATCGGCGGCGGGCAGGTGGACTTTGCGGTGCTGGTGTACAGCGCCGCGATGGGCGCGCTGGCCGAGCAGGGGCGCATGAAGGTGATCGGCCAGTTGGGTGCGCAGCGTTCCGAGCTGCTGAAGAACGTGCCGGCCGTCGGCGAAGGCCAGGCGCTGAAGGGCTTTTCGTACAAGATCTGGACCGGCTTCATGGTGCCGAAGGGCACGCCCGAAGACGTGGTCACGCGCCTGCATGCCGCCATCGGCAAGACCCTGCAAGACCCATTGGTGCGCACGCAGCTGGCAGCGCAGACCCAGGTCGCATCGGCGCCGATGACGCTGGCCGAGTCGGCCAGGTTCTTCGAGGCCGAAACCGCGCGCTACCGCGCGATTGCCAAGCAGATCAACCTGCAGCCCCAGTGAACCGGTCGTGAGCCATCTGCTGCAAGCACTGCAGGCCCGGGCCGGTGAGTTCATCAGCCTGCGCCGCGACATCCACCGCCACCCCGAACTGGCTTTTGAAGAACACCGCACGGCGGCGCTGGTGGCCGACAAGCTCGAAGCCTGGGGCTACGCGGTGGCGCGTGGCATCGGCGGCACCGGCGTGGTCGGCACGCTGGTGCGCGGCCACAGTCACAAACGCCTGGGCATCCGCGCCGACATGGACGCGCTGCCGATCGATGAAGCCACCGGCCTCGACCACGCCAGCCGCCACCCCGGCGTCATGCACGCCTGCGGCCACGACGGCCACACGGCCATGCTGCTGGCCGCAGCGCGCCACCTGGCCGAACACGGTGCTTTTGACGGCACGCTGCACCTCATCTTCCAGCCTGCCGAAGAAGGCGGTGGCGGTGCGCTGCGCATGATGGAAGACGGTCTTTTCAAACGTTGTCCCTGCGCCGCCATCTTTGCCATGCACAACATGCCCGGCATTGAGCAGGGCCGCCTGGTGCTGCGCGAAGGCGCGGCGATGGCCTCGTCGGACTACGCCACCATCACGCTCACCGGCGTTGGCGGCCACGGTGCCATGCCGCACCGCGCAGCAGACCCGAGCGTCGCCGCGGCCAGCATCGTCATGGCGCTGCAGACTGTTGTCTCGCGCAACATCGACCCGCTGCACGCTGCGGTGGTCACCGTCGGCGCCGGGCAGGTCACGCTGCAAGGCCCGCCGCTGACCGGCAGCGAAGACTTCGCGTTCATGCTGGAACGTGTGCCGGGCAGCTACGTGCTGATCGGCAACGGCAACGGCAACGGCAACGGCACGGGTGACAGCGCGGGTGAACGCGGCTGCATGGTGCACAACCCGGGCTACGACTTCAACGACCACAACATCGGTGTCGGCAGCGCCTATTGGGTGCTGCTGGCAGAACGTTTTCTTGCGCCCAGGGAGCCCGTTTCCGTGCAATAGAAAGTCGATCCCGCAGGAGAGTGCCCCGGCCCCGAGCCGTGGCCACCGAAGGCGCAAACTCCCATGAACGCTCAGGTCCCGTACTGCACACCACCATTCGCCGTCTGGAGAGACTTCACGCCCGTGAAGCACCGAAGGAGCAAGGCCTGGCGCGTTGCGCCAGACTGAATCTCTCAGGTACCAAGGACAGAGGGAGCGGCTCGCAGACGACGTCTCTTTCGTCGTTTGCACGCACCCGTCCTTGAGGATTTTTCCCATGAATGTCATCGTTCTTGGCGCCGGCCTGCTCGGCGTGACTTCGGCCTACTTCCTGCGCCAGCAGGGCTTTGAGGT
>JANMKK010000253.1:0-2901 GCA_031372005.1 Rubrivivax sp. | reverse complement strand
CTCGCCTTCCTGGCGCAGACGCCAGGGGTGGTGAAGGACGCGATCACCAAGGTCAGCCGCAGCAGCCGCTTTGTGTATGGCATGGCCGACCGGGCGCTGGGCGGCATCGTGCTGAACACGCCCGACGGCAACGTGGCGCCCGTCAGCCCGGCGGCATTGACGAATAACGTGCCGCCGCCTTTCAAGGCCGAGCCGACGGCGGGCGGCGGCGTGCGCATGCACCACAAGTTCGTGGTCATCGACTTCGACAAGCCCAGCGCCCGGGTCTACATGGGCTCGTACAACTTCTCCACCGCAGCTGACCGCAGCAACGGCGAGAACCTGCTGCTGATCCGCAACCGCCGCGTGGCGGTGGCCTGCATGGTGGAAGCGCTGCGGCTCTTTGACCACTACCGCTTCCGCGTCAAGCAGGCGACGGCCAAGGCCACCGGCTCGCGCAAGGGACTGACGCTGAAGAAGCCACCTCGGCGCCCGGGCGACAAGCCCTGGTGGGACGCGCACTACAACGACCCCCACAAGGTGCGCGACCGGCTGCTCTTCAGCGCCTGAGGGATCGCACCGCCGCCGCAGTGCCCATGTGTTACCCGGGCGCTGCCGTGCGATAGTGCGGCCCCGTCATTTCCAGCGGGCCGGCTTCGCGCCCGCCCATGCCGTGTTTGAACCCGACCCTTTCCCCCGCGCGCCCTGGCGCCGCCGTCTGCTGGTGGTGGTGCTGGCGCTGGCCACTTCCACCACCGTGCTGGTGCATGTGATGCTGCCGCCCGTGGGGTCCAAGCGCTACGGGCCTGCGGCCGATGCGGCACGCTGCACGGCTGGGCAGACAACCGGCTGCGTCGGCGGCATGGCGGCGGTGATCACTGCGCCGCCAGCGGCCTCATCGCCACGCTGAGTTCCAGCGCGCGTGGGCGCGTCAGTGCGTCAGGGCGTCAGTCAAAGCATCAGGGCGCCGACACGTAGTTGGTGGGCAGCCACTCGTAGCCCTTGCCATCGGTGCGCAACTTGCCGATGCCAGGGAACGAGACGTGCGCCACGGCCACGAAGTAGCCCTTCTTTGCGGCGTCAGCGTAGTTCTTCTGACGCTGTGGCGCGGCGGCTTTGGAATCGTTGTCGAACTGGATCGTCACCGATGGCATCGCAAACTGCACCGCAGCCACGTGCATCAGGTCACCCCAGACGACGAGCTTGTTGCCTTGGCTTTCCACGGCGTAAATCGTGTGCCCGGGTGTATGGCCGCGGGCGGGGATGGCCCGGATGCCGGGCACCAGTTCAGTCTCTCCATCGAAGGGCTTCAATTTGCCGGCCGCCACGTAGGGGTTGAGAGAGGCCATGGCACCCTGGAAGAAGCCCTTGGCGTCGGCCGGGGCCTTGTCCATGTTCTCGCTGCTCAGCCAGAAGCCGCCTTCGCGCATGTCGGCGCGCACGACGGCGTTGGGGAACACCATCTTGCCGTCGGCCACCAGGCCGCCGACGTGGTCGGGGTGCATGTGGGTGATGTAGATCTCATCAACCTGCTCGGGCTGGTAGCCGGCGGCTTTCAGGTTGCCGAGCAGCTTGCCCAGCGTGGGCCCGAACAAGCCTGCGGCGCCGGCGTCGATGAGCACGAGCTTGGTGCCGGTGTGGATGAGATAGGCGTTGACGGAAGTCTCCACCGGCGCCTTCAGGTATGAGCGTGCCAGCAGGCTTTCCACCCTGGCCGGCGACACCTGCGTCAGCAGCTTGTCCACCGGCAGCGCGACGGTGCCGTCGGACAGCGCAGTGACCTGGAAGCTGCCCAACATCATGCGGTACCAGCCGGGCGCCTGGCCTTTGGCCATCGGCACCTGGGCATGGGCCAGGGGCGCAAATGAGAGCAGGGCGGCCAGGGTCAGGGTTGCGAATCGGGGCATGGCGAAGATCCTCTTGTTGATGGGGGCAACAACCATAACGCAAGGACTTTGCGGCTGTTGCTGCCAGGGAATTCAGGCCGGCTGCAGAACCTTCAGCAGCCACTTCTGCAGCGCCTGCACTTCTTGGGCGCAGACGGAATGTTCCATCGGGTAGTCGTGCCATTCGATGGGCTGGCCCAGGCCCTGCAGCAGGTCGCGCGCGGCCACACCACGCGCCATTGGCACCATGCCATCGTTGCGGCCGTGGGCCAGGAACATGGGGGTTATGGCATTGGCATCGTGACGCTCGGCGGCGGTGGTGGCGGCCAGCGGCAGGTAGCCCGACAGGCCGGCCAGGCCGGCCAGTCTTTCGCGGTGGCGCAGGCCGGCGCCAAGCGTGATCGCGCAGCCTTGCGAAAAGCCGGCCAGCACGATGCGGTTGGCAGGCATGCCGCGCGCCACTTCGCGGTCGATCAGCTGGTGCACGTCGGCGAAAGACTCCCGCAGGCCCGCTTCGTCTTCACGGCGCACAAGGTCGGTGCCCAGGATGTCGTACCAGGCGCGCATGGGGTGGCCACTGTTGAGCGTGACCGGCCGCACCGGCGCGCGGGGAAAGAGGTAGCGCACGGGGCCGACCGCGCCGAGCTTCAACTCGTCGGCCATCGACAGGAAGTCGGTGCCGTCGGCGCCCAGGCCGTGCAGGACGATGACCGTGGCGCGGGGCTCCGTGCCAGGGTGAAGTTCAATGGTTTGCAGAGGCATGATCAGGTCGTCATTCAGTAGTTCAGTCCGATGGCCGAGCGCACATCTTTCATGGTCTGCCGCGCCACCGTGCGTGCGCGCTCGGTGCCCATCTCGACGATCCAGTGCACTTGCTTCGGGTTGCTCAGGTAACTCTCGGCACGTTCACGCCAGGGCTGTTGTTCAAGGATGACGGCGTCGATGACCGGCTGCTTGCACTCCAGGCAGCCAATGCCCGCGCTCTTGCAGCCCTTCACCACCCAGTCTTGTGTGGCGGCGTCGCTGTAGAGCTTGT
>JANMKK010000226.1:0-10444 GCA_031372005.1 Rubrivivax sp. | reverse complement strand
TGGCTGCCGGGCAGCGTGGCCGAGTCGGCCCGCAGGCGCAGCGTGAAGTTGCGGCCACCGAAAGGCAACTGGCGGTCAAGACCAAACTGGCCCGCCGCCAACACGGCGCTTTCGCAGCCTGCAGGGCCTGCGACGTGGCGTGCCGCGATGACGGGGGCTGCTTCGTCCACCAGGCACCAGTGCATGAAAGACTCGGCCGGCGTGGCCAGGCCGGCCATCGCATCTTCGGTTCGCAGGGTGACGAAGATGACGCCGCTGAACTGCGCCAGGCGCGCTTCAGGGGTGGTCGGTTGACCGCTGTACAGCGCTTGGTAAAGCACCAGGCCGATCTCGCGGTGGCTGGATTGCGTCAGCTCAAACACGGTGGTGGCTGCAGGTTCGCCGCTCAACCGGCTGGCGTTGATCGCCGCGCGGGCGGCCGGGACCGACAGCGCATTGACGCCTTGCGCCGCCGCATTGCCGGCCTCGGGCTCAATGTGGCGCAGCACCACCACTTCGCCGCTCTGCGCGCGCGCGCTGCCGTCGTCGCGGTCAAAGACGCGGAAGTTGCTTTCACCTTGCGCGTGCGCTGCGGATTCGAACGCGGCCACGCGATCAGTGGGCAGGCGCACGCTGTAGCCGGTGGCCTGCAACTGGATCGGTTGCGCCAGCCACCAGCGCGATGCCGTGTGCAGGCTGTCGCGGTCCAGGCTGCCGTTGATGCTGGCCGCGCCGTGCAGGGCCTGCAAGGCATGCTGCGCCGAGCCCAGCCGTGACTGTGCGCCGTCGGCCAGACGCGTGGCGACACGTTCAAAAACGGCGTGCTGGCGTTCGCGGTCCAGCCGGTTGGTTTCGAACACCGCAACCGCCAGCAGGCACATGGCCAACAGCAAGGGCGCGCTCAACGTGCGGCGGCGTGGTCGCCAGTCGGCGGCGGGCTGGCCAATGACGGTCAGCACCAACGGTGCAGCGATCAGCACGCCCAGCGTGTCGCCGCTCCACCAGGTCAACCAGTTGGCGAGGGCAGCCGAAGCAGGCATGGCGCCCGTGGCCCACAGCGCGGGCGTGGCAATGCTGGTGCTGATGGTGCAGGCCAGCAGGCCACCGAACAAGCCGGCGCGGGCGATGTCGCGGGGCGCATTCAGCACCACCGCCGGGCCCACAAAGCGGCGCACCAGCCAGGCGCCTACTCCGGCCTGCAGCATGGCGCCAAAAGCAATCAGGAGCGGGAGCGACACCAGGTCCATCCCCGACTGGTGGCGCAACAGCCCAAGCTCGGCGTTGACTGCAAAAGCACCCAGCAGGACGCCGGGCAGGGCGGCGCGGCCATAGGTCAGCACTGCAGCCAGTGCGATGCCCGCCGACGGGTACAGCGGCGACGCGTAGCCAGGCGGCCCCGCCAGCAGCAGCGCCAGCGCCCCCACGGCGGCATAGGCCAGCGCAGTGCCCAACGCAACCAGGGCTTGGGCCCATGGGCCGGCCGAGGCGGACGCAGGCGGGGCGATGTTCATGATCGGCGCACTGTACGCGGCTGCATCTGTGGGTGTGCCCATGAATGCGCCCGTAAATACGGGCTCTTCAGGCCCTGCAGGTTCGCGCCGCGGGCTCAGCTCTCGCGCGTGAAATCGCGCTCGGAGCCTTCGCCAGCCATGCAAGCCCTTCCGGGCTTGCATGCGCGGGCTCAGCTGCTGAACAGGAAGTTCAGCACGTCACCGTCCTTGACGACGTATTCCTTGCCTTCGGCGCGCATCTTGCCGTGGTCCTTGGCGCCTTGTTCGCCCTTGAAGGCGATGTAGTCGTCGAAGGCGATGGTCTGCGCGCGAATGAAACCGCGTTCAAAGTCGGTGTGGATGACGCCTGCGGCCTGGGGCGCGGTGTCGCCGATGTGGATGGTCCAGGCGCGCACCTCCTTCACGCCGGCGGTGAAGTAGGTCTGCAGGCCCAGCAGTTTGAATGCCGCGCGGATCAGGCGGTTCAGGCCCGGCTCAATCTGCCCCATTTCCTGCAGGAACATGGCCTTGTCCTCGTCGGCCATGTCGGCCAGTTCGGCTTCGGTCTTGGCGCAGATGGCGACGACTGGCGCGTTCTGTTTGGCCGCCACTTCACGCAGGCGGTCGAGGAAGGGGTTGTTGTCGAAACCGGTCTCGGACACGTTGCCGACAAACATCGCCGGCTTGGCCGTGATCAGGCACAGCGGCTTCAGGATAGCGAGCTCTTCCTTGCCGAAACTGATGCTGCGCACCGGCTGCGCCTGGTCCAGCACGGCCTGGCACTTTTCCAGCACCTTGACGAGTGCGGCGGCTTCCTTGTCGTTGCCCGAGCGCGCCGCCTTGACGTAACGGTGCAGGCTTTTCTCGACCGTGCTGAGGTCGGCCAGGCAGAGTTCGGTCTGGATGATTTCCAGGTCGGCAATCGGGTCCACCTTGCCGGCAACGTGGATGACGTTGTCGTCCTCGAAACAGCGAACGACATTGACGATGGCGTCGGTTTCGCGGATGTGGCTCAGGAACTGGTTTCCGAGGCCTTCACCCTTGCTGGCGCCGGCCACCAGGCCTGCAATGTCGACGAATTCCACGATCGCCGGCACCACGCGTTCGGGCTTGACGATGGCGCTCAACTGGCCCAGTCGCAGGTCTGGCAATTCCACGACGCCGACGTTGGGTTCGATGGTGCAGAAGGGGTAGTTCTCGGCCGCGATGCCGGCCTTGGTCAGGGCATTGAAGAGCGTGGACTTGCCGACGTTGGGCAGGCCGACGATGCCGCACTTGAGACTCATGGATTTCTTTCGGGTCAGGGCAGAGAAACAGACGAATAACGAATGATTTTCCTACACTGCGCCCATGAGCGCACCTCTGGACCTGCTGCACCCCCACCGCAAAGACCTGGGTGGCGGCTTTGTCGTGCGCCGCCTGCTGCCCGCCGCGCAGCGCCAGGCGGTGGGGCCCTTTGTCTTCTTCGACCACTTCGGTCCCATCACCGCGCAGCCCACCGACAACCACGACGTGCGTGCGCACCCGCACATCGGCCTGGCGACCATGACCTACCTCTTCGAAGGTGCCATGGAGCACCGCGACAGCACGGGCGCGGTGCAGCGCATCGAACGCGGCGCCATCAACTGGATGAGCGCCGGCCGTGGCATCGTGCATTCCGAGCGCACGCCGCAAGACCTGCGCGGCAAAACCCGGCGCAGCCACGGCCTGCAGCTGTGGGCGGCGCTGCCGGTGACCGACGAAGACATGGCGCCGGCCTTCGCCCACACGCCGGCCGCTGCGTTGCCGCAACTGGAACTGGGTGGTGCGGTGGTGCGTGTGCTGATCGGCAGTGCCTTCGGTGCTGCGTCGCCAGTGGCGGTGCGCTCGTCGACGCTGGTCCTGGACATCGCCATGCAGCCCGGCGACGCCTTTCCGCTGCCGGATGCCCAGGTTGCCACCGAGCGCGCGCTCTATGTCGTGGACGGTGCGGTCGAGCTCGACGGTGTCGCGGTGCCGGCCCACACGATCGTGCTGTTGGCGGCCGACGATGAGCCGTTGCTGTCGGCGTCGGCCGCGTCGCGCGCGGTGCTGATCGGCGGCGAGCCGCTGGGCCACCGCCACATCTGGTGGAACTTTGTCTCGTCCCGCAAAGAGCGCATCGTGAAGGCTGCTGACGACTGGGCGGCGGGGCGCTTTGATGATGTGCCGGGCGAAACGGAAGTCATGCCGCTGCCGGAGCATCGGCCCTTGATTCGGCCCTGACTCGCCCCTGACTCGCGCCTAGAACTTCAGGCTCGCCCTGGCCACCTGGCCCACGCGCAAGGTGTGTTCCAGGCCTTCAACGACCACCGCATTCATGCCGAAAGTGATGCCGCCCTGCATGCGCGCGTCGGCCCGAAAACGCGCCAGCGTGTCGCCGGGTTCGTGCGAGGTGGCCGCACTCAGCGGGTCCACATTCGGGATCGTGCAGCGCACGCAGGGCTTCACCAGCCGCAGCCGCACGTCGCCCTCTGCGGTGCGGATGACGATCTCGTGCACATGGTCTTCGTCAAAAGCCTGCAGGCCGCTGAAGACCAGGTTGGGGCGAAAGCGCTGCAGCGTCACCGGCGCTGAATCTGGCGCATCCGTGCGGGCGGCCAGGCGCATGTTCAGGTCGTCCAGCGACGCGCTGTTGCACACCAGCAGCGGGAAGCCATCTGCAAAGGCGTTCTCGGCTGCGATGTCGCCCGTCCATTCGGGCTTGGACAGGCGCTGCTGTTCGGGGTCGAAGCGCACCAGGCGCAACTTCTGACCCAGGAAGTCGCTGAACCATTGCGACGCCAGCGCGCCCATGTCGTAGGCCTTCACGATGTCGTCCCACACCCGCACGCGCGTCGGCGCTTCCACCGTGTCCAGCTTCAGGTGCAGGGCCAGCATGCCTGGCGCGCGCAACATCAGCTCACTGCCCTTGAAGGTGGGCTGGATCAGCGCCATGCGCGGCAGTTCGCGCTGCGTGAACATCTCGCCCTGTTCGTCCACCACCATCCAGGCGCGGTCGTAGTCCAGGCCGGTTTCCACCAGCAAGGCTTCAGTCAGCGCAACGGCACCGCAGGATTTGATGGGGTAGAGGTGCAGGCCGGACAGCGTGCATTCGATTTCGCTGACCCCATCATTCACGGGATGGTTCACGGCATTGCTTACGACATCACCTACGACATCACTTACGACATCACTTACGACTTCACTTACGACATTACTCACGATGGCTCCAGCCCCATGGGGCCGCACAAAGCCCGGGCAGCGATTGTGCCCGGGGGGTGCTCCCTACAATCGTGGCCATGCCCACCCATGATGTCCTGGTGCGCGGCGCCGGCACCGTGGGTCTGGCGGCCGCGCTTGCGCTGGCCCGCCAGGGTTTGCGCGTTGCGTTGCTGGGCGCCACGCTGCCGGCTGCCGAATCTGCCGTCGGGTCTGCAAGCTCAGACATCCGCGCCTTCGCCTTGAATGCCGCCTCGGTGCGCCTGCTGTCGGCGCTGAAGGTCTGGGACGCGCTGCCCGCCGACGCCCGCACGCCCGTTCACGACATGCACATCGAAGGCGACGCCCCCGGTGCCGCGCTGGACTTCTCGGCCTGGAGCCAGGGCCTGGCGGAGCTGGCCTGGATCGTCGATGCGGCCGAGCTGGAACGCGCGCTGCTGACCGCCGCCACCTACGCGCCGCACTTGCAGTTCGTCAGCGCCGAAGTGCCGGCTACGCTGCAAGTGCTGGCCGAAGGCAAGGACTCGGCCGCGCGCGAAAAACTGGGCGTGCAGATGCAGCGCCACGCCTACGGCCACCGCGCCATCGCTGCACGGCTGGTGTCGGACCAGGCCCACGCCGGGCTGGCGCGGCAGTGGTTTCGCCACCCCGACGTGCTGGCCCTGCTGCCGCTGGATCGGCCGCGCGCCGGCCACGGTTATGGCCTGGTGTGGTCGGTGCCCGACGCCCGCGCCGACGAACTCATGGCGATGGCCGAAGCCGACTTCACCGCCGCCTTGATGGACGCCACGGCCGGTGCGGCCGGCACACTCCGCGTTTGCAGCGCTCGAGCGCAGTGGCCTCTGGCCGTGGGCCAGGCCGACCTGGTATCTGGCCCGGGCTGGGTGCTGCTGGGCGACGCCGCGCACGTGGTGCACCCGCTGGCCGGTCAGGGCCTGAACCTGGGGCTGGCCGACGTGGCGGTGTTGGCTGAAGAGGTTGCCGCGTGTGAGTCTTGGCGGTCACTGGCCGACCCCCGACTGGGCGCGCGTTTTGCCCGTCGCCGCCGCGGCCCCACCTGGGCCATGGCGCAGATGACCGACGGCCTGCTGCAGCTCTTTGCGCACCCCGCGCCGCTGGCCAAGGCGGTGCGCAACCGCGGACTGTCACTGCTCAACCAGTTGCCACCGATCAAGCGCCTGCTGACCGGCCGCGCTCTCGGCGGCTGACACTTTTTCTCAAGGACTTTTTTATGTTGCGAACGTTGCGGCTGCTGCCGATGCTGGTTTCATCCTTGGCCGTGTTCGGCGGCATTTTTTGCGGCCTGGCCACGGCCCAGGAGGCGGTGATCCGCAAGGCGCTGCCCGAGCGCCTGCCGCAACTGCCGAAGATCGATGAAGTCAGCCGCACGCCCATCCCCGGCCTGTGGGAAGTGCGCTACGGCGGCACCGAAATTCTTTACAGCGACGACAAGGGCGAACACATCTTCGTCAATGGCTCGCTGGTCGAAACCAAGACCCGCACCGACCTCACCGAAGCGCGCATCGAAAAGCTGCTGGCAGTGAGCTGGGACAAGCTGCCGATGAAGGACGCACTCGTCATCCGCCAAGGCACAGGCGTGCGAAAGATGGCGGTTTTTGTGGACCCCAACTGCGGCTACTGCAAGCGCTTTGAGCGCGACCTGGCTGGCATCAAGGACGTCACGGTCTACACCTTCCTGATACCGATCCTCGGTCCCGATTCCATCACCAAGTCACGCGACATCTGGTGCGCCAAGGACCCCGCCAAGGTCTGGCGCGCGTGGATGCTGGACGGCGCCACGCCGCCCACGGCCGCCAAGGGCTGCGACACCGCGGCGGTGGACCGCAACCTGGCTTTCTCACGCGCCAACCGCATCAACGGCACGCCGGCGGTTTTCTTCGAAGATGGCACCCGCAAGCCGGGTGCCATTCCCGCCGAGACGGTTGAAAAACTGCTGCTGGCGGCGACGAAGAAGTAGCCGTGTGGGCCTGCGACGGCCCGCGATCGACGCCCCGCAGGACAATCGTGGCATGAACCTGTCGCCAACCGCTGCCCTGCCGCTTTCAACTGCGCCCGACACCACCGCCCAGCGCCTGGCCTACTCCGGGTTGGTTCCCTTCGTCGCCGGCGCCTTGCTGGTGTGGGCCGTGCGCGACGACGTGCAGGCCTACGTGGCGCTCGCCCTGTCGGCCTATGCCGCCGTGGTGCTGAGCTTCCTGGGCGGCATCCACTGGGGCTTTGCGATGAGGCAGCCCCGGCCCGCGCAGGCTGCGCTGGTGTGGGGCGTGGTGCCATCGCTGGTGGCCTGGCCTGCGGCCGTGATGCCGCCGCGCGGCGGCCTTGTGATCCTGGGCCTGATGCTGGTTGCCTGCTACTTGGTGGATCGCCGCATGTACCTCGCCCAAGGCGCGGCGGCCTGGCTGACGCTGCGCTTCAGGCTCAGCGCCGTGGCGGCGCTGAGCTGCTTCCTGGGTGCGGCGGGCACCTGACGCCGTGACGGGGCCGTGACCAGCGCCAGGCCGTTGCGCCACAGCCAGTGGGCGACACTGTTTGCCCTGGCGCTGGCCGTGGGCGCTGTGCACCTGGCGCTGGTGGACGGAAACCTGCCGCCCCGCCTTGGGGAGGGTGCTGCCGACGCGCCGCCGCGCCGCATGGACGTCGCCTTCGTGCGTGTGCTGGCGCCAGTGCAGCCGCCAGCGACGGCGGCGGCGCCGGCGCGCCCACTGCCCCGCGCCGCGCCAGCACCGCTGCCGGCCGCATCTGCGCCCCTGCCCCTGCCCGATCCGGCAGAGCCCGAAGTGCCGCCAACGCTCGCCAGCATCGAAGCGCTGTCACCGATTCCTGAACTGGCAGTCGTGGCGCCAGCCCTTGCAAATGCCACCGTGCCAGCCCCTGCGCATCCCGCATCGGCGGCGGCCGAAGGCGCCTTCGAATGGCCCCCCTCCACCCGCCTGAGCTACACCCTGACCGGCGACTACCGCGGCCCGGTGCAGGGCCAGGCGCAAGTGGAATGGCTGCGCACGGGCAACCGCTACCAGGTCCACCTGGACATCAGCGTCGGCCCGTCCTTTGCGCCGCTGATGAGCCGGCGCATCACCAGCGAAGGCGAGATCACTGCCGACGGCCTGCAACCGCGCCGCTACGACGAAGAAACCAAGGTCGCGCTGCGCGACCCGCGCCGGCTGACGATCTGGCTCGATGCCGACCGCGTGCGCCTGCCTGCCGGCACCGACCTGCCGCGGCCCGCCGCCGTGCAGGACAGTGCCAGCCAGTTTGTGCAGATGACCTGGCTTTTCACCACCCAACCCGAAAGGCTGCGCGCGGGGCAGAGCGTGAGCTTTCCGCTGGCACTGCCACGCCGCGTCGAGCCCTGGTTCTACGACGTGCTGGAAACAGAAACGCTGGCCACACCCGCTGGCCTGGTGGAGGCCGTGCACGTCAAGCCGCGCCGAGACACCCGTGACGCGCGCGCGACGGGCGACCTGACGGCCGAATTCTGGGTTGCGCCCAGCCTGCAGTACCTGCCGGTGCGCATCCTCATCCGCCAGGATGCGCAAACCTATGTCGATCTGCTGATTGAACGCCTGCCGCAGCAGGCTGAGCGCGGACGCTGAAAGTGCAGCCGACCCATCAGAGCACCGGCATCCGGGTCGCAAAGGCGTCGGCGGCGGTTCTGCCCCGCGCTGCCAGCACCAGCTTCACGGCCTGGCTCAGCAGGGGCTTGAGTTCGTCGGCGCTGCGCGCGTGCTCGATGCGCTTCACCAGCGGGCCTGCGCTGGCGCCCAGTTCTTCTTTCAACGCGCGCGCGCCACCTGGCGGCCCAAGGCGGCCAGTTCGCCGGCGGATCGGGGTGCCGGCGTGGGTGCGGGTGCTGACACGTGCGGCGACATGTGTGGCGGTGCAGGCACAGGGCCGTAGGACGCCAGTGACTCAGCCACCGCCAGCGTTTCACCCACGGCTTCGATCAGGCCTTGCCCGGCCAGGGCTGCCAGCGTCTCGACAGCGTCATGGGGGACAAAGCGGTCCAGGTCGTCGCTGTCGCGCTTGCCGTCCACCAGGATCAGCATGCCGCGCAGGCGCGGCGGCAAGCGGTGGGCCCGGCTCTCGACTTCGGCCAGGCCCTTGGGGGTTTTGCGGTAAATGATGGGCATGGGCGGCCGGCAGCTTACCCTGCGCCGATGGCTGGCCTGCGCTGCAAAAGTCCCAGGAATGCTCGCTTCAGTGCTCGCTTCAGTGAGCGCCTCAGTGCGCGCTTTATAGTGACCGCGACACGCCCATCCCAGGCGCCCACCCAGGCCCGGAGACCACCATGACCGACCCCTTGATCCTGACCGACGTGCGCGGCGACGGCAGCCGCCGCACCGGCCTCATCACGCTGAACCGCCCCAAGCAACTGAATGCGCTGAACGACGCGCTGATGGACGAGCTGGGGGCCGCGCTGCTGGCCTTTGACGCCGACGAAACCATAGGCTGCATCGTCATCACAGGCAGCGAGAAAGCCTTCGCTGCGGGCGCCGACATCTCGGCCATGGCCCAGAAGACCTTCAGCGAAGCGTATGGCGAAGACTTCATCACCCGCAACTGGGAAACCATCCGCCGGGTGCGCAAGCCCGTGATTGCGGCGGTGGCCGGTTTTGCGCTGGGCGGCGGCTGTGAACTGGCCATGATGTGCGACTTCATCATCGCCGCCGACACGGCACGTTTTGGCCAACCCGAGATCAAGCTTGGCATCATCCCCGGCGCCGGCGGCACGCAGCGCCTGCCACGTGCGGTGGGCAAGAGCAAGGCCATGGACATGGTGCTGACCGGCCGCATGATGGACGCAGCGGAAGCCGAACGCGCGGGCCTGGTGTCGCGCGTGGTGGCGGCCGACCAGTTGATGACGGAAGCGCTGGCCGCCGCCGAAGTGGTCTGCGCCATGAGCGGCCCCAGCGTGATGATGGCCAAGGAGAGCGTGAACCGAGCCTTCGAAGGCGGCCTGGCTGACGGCGTGAGCTTTGAGCGGCGACTCTTTCATTCGCTGTTCGCCACCGCCGACCAAAAGGAAGGCATGGATGCCTTCGTCAACAAGCGCAAGCCGCGCTTCGTTCACGGCTGACGCTGCTGCAGCACCCGGCTGCCAGTGAAGCCAGCCGCACGCTGACCCAGGTGGCACGCTGATCAGGGCTTGATCAGGGCTTGATCAGGGTGCAGTCAGGGCACAGTCAGGGCACAGTCAGGGCGTCATCAAGGAGTCAGCCAGGCGGCACCGGCAGCGCTGAACAGTGCGCGCCGGTGGCCGTCGGGATGCAGATCCAGCCAGTCCACCGACTGCACCTGAGCCGCGAGCACTGCAAAGTGGTCGCGGCTTTGTCGTTCTGGGGTGATGTTGTCGACGCCCGTGCCGATGGCGGCGCCCGGTGGCAGTGGCGACAGGTAGTCCTGTGCCGCCGGCGTCAGCTTCAGGCGTGCCCAGCGCGAGGACACACGCAGGCCCGATGTCTCCAGCGTCAGCGCCACGCGAAGTCGCAATTGCCAGCCCAGCGCTGCCGACCACAGCACCAGCGTGCCAAGTGGATTCGCGTCCAGCTGCGCCGCCTTCGGGCTGCGTGCGTCGGTGTACATCAGCAGCGTGCGCGCGGCCGCGTCCAGGTCGCGCAGCACCACGCTGCGGGCGTCGGCGCCTTGCCGGTCCACGGTTGCCAGCACGGCCACACGCCAGCCGTGTTGCTTGTCGCGCACGGCTTGCGCCAGTTCGCGCCAGACTGCGGCTTCAA
>JANMKK010000225.1:0-2745 GCA_031372005.1 Rubrivivax sp. | reverse complement strand
ATCAAGGAGCCGATCCTGTGCTGCCCCAACGACCCAGACGACGCCAAGTTCCTGAGCCAGGTGGCCGGCACCAAGATCGACGAAGCCTTCATCGGCAGCTGCATGACCAACATCGGCCACTTCCGCGCCGCTGCCAAACTGCTGGCGGGGCAGCGCGACATACCCGTCAAGTTGTGGGTGGCGCCGCCGACCAAGATGGACCAGACCGAGCTCATCAAGGAAGGCCACTACGCCAACTTCGGCGCCGCCGGTGCGCGCACCGAACAACCCGGCTGCAGCCTGTGCATGGGCAACCAGGCGCAGGTGCGTGAAGGTGCGACGGTGGTGTCCACGAGCACGCGCAATTTCCCCAATCGCTTGGGGAAGAACACGAATGTGTACCTGGCGTCAGCTGAACTGGCGGCGATTGCATCGCGCCTGGGCCACATTCCGAGCGTGGCCGAGTACCACGCAGCGATGGGCATCATCAACGCGGACAACGCGAGCGTGTACAAGTATCTGAACTTCGATCAGATCGAAGAGTACGCCGAGACAGCCAAGGGCGTAACCGCCTGACGGCCTGCTGGGCCGCCAGAGTCCGATTCAAAAGCCCGCCGGGGAAGCCCGGCGGGCTTTCTCCTGAATCCGTGACCTCGCCTCGATAGGCGAGCACCCTGTGGGTGGCGTCGGCGGTTGAACGAACGCGCGTATACCGAGACAATTCGGGCTTGCGCAAGATCGAAGTCAAGCAACTCAAGTACGACCTCACGCCGGTGGCCGGTTTGGCACTGGTGGGAGACCATCTCAAGACCTTGGCGGCGGCGCTGGCGCGACTGGAGGCAGCGCTGCCGGTGCGTGGCGGCGTGAGCAACGGCGACATCGTGCGCAGCTACCTGGGCCTGCTGGTGCAGGGCAAGAGCGACTTTGACGCCATCGAGAACCATCGGGGCGACAGGTTCTACAAGCACGCGCTGGGTATCGCGCTGCTGCCCTCGAGCCCGACGCTGCGCCAGCGCATGGACGCGCAGGCCCACACCCTGGCGCCGCACGTGCTGCCGATGATCGAGACGCTGCTGACGCGCCGCTCGGCTGACTACGGCGTACTGCCCTGCGGCTGGCTGCCGGTGGACATCGACACCTTTGCCATGGACAACGGCGGCACCAGCAAGGAAGGCGTGGGCCGCACCTACGCCGGTGTGGACGGGTACTGCCCGCTGGCGTCGTACATCGGGGCAAACGGGTTCTGCCTGGAGCTCAAGCTGCGCCCTGGCACGCAGCATTCCGCCAAGGACACGCAGGACAACCTGCAGCGTGTGATCCCGCTGGCGCAGCGGCTGAGTGCGGCCGGGCCGAAGGCGCCGCTGCTGGCGCGGCTGGACTCGGGGTTCGACTCGGCCGGGCTGATGGGCAGCATCGAGGCGCTGAACGCGCCGGGCCTGCCGCAGGTGGACTGGCTCATCAAGTGCAACCCTCGCAGCACCGAGCGCGCCGAGCTGGCAGCGCAGATCGACGCCGGGCTGCAAGACGGCGAGCGCGGCGCTGTGCGCTGGGAGCATCCCCGTCACGGCAAGCGTGTGGCGTTGTGGGAGCAACCGGTACAGCTCCAAGGCGTCAGCCGCCCCGTGCGCCGCGTGCTGCGACTCATCGAGCGCACCATCAGCGCGGCCGGTCAGCACCTGATCGTGCCCGAGGTCGAACTCGATGGCTGGACGACGACGCTGCCGCTGCGGCTGGGCCCGCAGCAGATCATCGATCTGTACGCAGACCACGGCACGCACGAGCAGTTCCACGCCGAGTTCAAGACCGACCTGGACCTGACGAGGCTGCCGTCTGGAAAGTTCGCCACCAACGCGCTGGTGTGCGAGCTGGCCGCGCTGGCAATGAACATCCTGCGCCTGATGGGCCAGCAAGGCCTGCTCGGGCCAGACGCACCGGTGCGCCACAGCGCCAAGCGCCGGCGCATCAAGACCGTGCTGCAGGAGCTGATCTACCGCGCCGGCCGACTCATCGAGCATGGCCGCGGGTTGATCCTGGGCTTGGGTGCCAACGACCGCGCCTGTGCAGTCTTCATGCGCCTGCACGTGCAACTGGTGGCCGCGCCGTAGCGCTGTGGCAAAGCGCTGTGGCAAAGCGCCGCCCAGCGCGAAATTCATCCAGTACCGACCTGTCCGAAAGCGCGCGCGACATGCAGTGCCTTGCCCGGGACGCTTGCTCACTGAGGGTAATGCGTGGCCCTGTGCAGCGAATTGGGCAGAATCGAGATCGAATGCGGCGCTGCGCCACCTGCTCGCCTGCTGCAGGCCGACATTCGAGCCTGAAAGCAGCAAACTGGGCGAACAGTACGCTGCTCAATCAGGGCGCGTCACGGATTCAGGTTCATGTCAAAACGTGATCTTGGGCTTCGCGTCCATGCGTCGTATAGCAGACCATTGACTACGGCGCCTCGTGGCTGTTCAAGCTCACGGCGCAAGCCGCACTTTCTGCTGGAGTGGCGCATGGTGGATTTTGTGAAGCCTAACGTTCGAGCTAACCTGGAGACAACGGTATGACGCCAGGCCCGCGCTACAGACAATGCACACCTGCACTGTGGCGCGGGCCTGGTGGCCTGCCGTTGGCTCTCAGGTTGAGCGAGGGGTTAGGCGTCATCGCTGGCGTTGCCCGCGAATCGTACCGATGAAACTTACTGCTTCTTTGTGGCATGGTGGGGTGCGGAGCCGACGAAGACCGTAACGACACTGGCGCTGTATGCCCGCGGGTTAGGTTGGT
>JANMKK010000196.1:0-5009 GCA_031372005.1 Rubrivivax sp. | reverse complement strand
AACCAAGGGATCGCTGTGATGGCAACCCGCTGCACTGCGCACCTGCAATCGGAAAGTGCCTGAGATGGCACGCACGGTGGCGGTCGTCGACTACGGCATGGGCAACCTGCGCTCGGTCTCGCAGGCGGTGATGCACGTGGCGGCGGGCAGTGGCGTCAAGGTCGTCGTCACCCAGCGACCTGTAGACGTGATGGCCGCAGACCGTGTGGTGCTGCCGGGCCAGGGCGCCATGCGCGACTGCATGCGCGAGCTGCACGACTCGGGCCTGAAAGACGCGGTGTTGCACGCTGCCGCCCACAAGCCGTTGCTGGGCGTGTGCGTGGGCATGCAGATGCTGCTGGACCACAGCGACGAGCAGGACACCCCGGGCCTGGGCCTGATCCCCGGCCGTGTGAAACGCTTTGAGTTGGACGGCCGCCTGCAGCCCGACGGCAGCCGCTTCAAGGTGCCGCAGATGGGCTGGAACCGCGTGCACCAGTCGCCGCACCCGCTGTGGCAAGGTGTGGCGGACGGTGCCTGGTTCTACTTCGTGCACAGCTACTACGCCGCGCCCGAACAGTCCGCACACACCGCCGGTGAAACAGACTACGGCGGTCGCTTTACCTGCGCCGTTGCACGCGATAATATTTTCGCCACTCAATTCCACCCCGAGAAGAGCGCCGACCAAGGCCTGGCCCTGTACCGCAACTTCCTGCACTGGAAGCCTTAGCGCCCACAGCCGCAGACGCGTCCGTCAGCACTTCTTCTCCCCTCATCCGTCCACCCCAACCGCTCACGGTAGAGCCATGCTGCTGATTCCGGCCATCGACCTCAAGGACGGCAAGTGCGTCCGCCTTCAACAAGGCGACATGAACGTCTCCACCACCTTCGGCGAAGACCCCGCCGCGATGGCGCGGCGCTGGCTGGACGCGGGCGCGCGGCGGCTGCACCTGGTGGACTTGAACGGCGCGTTCGCCGGCAAGCCCATCAATGAAGCCGCGATCAAGGCGATCCTGAAGGAAGTGGGCGACGAGATTCCGGTGCAGCTGGGAGGCGGCATCCGCGATCTCGACACCATCGAGCGCTACCTGGACGATGGCTTGAGCTTCGTCATCATCGGCACCGCCGCCGTCAAGAGCCCCGGCTTCCTGAAGGACGCCTGCACTGCCTTTGGCGGCCACATCATCGTCGGCCTGGACGCCAAGGACGGCAAGGTTGCCACCGACGGCTGGAGCAAGCTCACCGGCCACGAGGTGGTGGACCTGGCGAAGAAGTTCGAGGACTACGGCGTCGAAGGCGTGATCTACACCGACATTGGCCGCGACGGCATGCTCACCGGCATCAACATCGAAGCCACGGTGAAGCTGGCGCAGGCGCTGAGCATCCCCGTGATTGCATCCGGCGGCCTGGCGGGTATGGCCGACATCGAAAAATTGTGTGCCGTCGTGAGTGACGGCATCACGGGCGTCATCTGCGGGCGAAGCATCTACACAGGCGCACTCGATTTTGCCGCCGCGCAGCTGCGTGCTGACGAGTTGGTTGTTACGCCCGGTTGAGCCGACCCAAGCCAATTGCTTCGCGAGTGTCGGCGTTCCGCCTGCAAGCCCCCCCGAATCCGGGGGTGGGTGTGCAGGTGAGCGCTGGCTGAACTACATTTTGATAATCCTTGGTCGTCCTGGAGGACTTTAATGCGCAAGACATTGATCGGTTTGGCGGCAACAGCGCTGATGGCAGCAGCCCCGGCCCATGCGGTTATCAACTCCTTCGTGGCGTTTCTCAGTGGCGCGAACGAAGTGGCAGCCGGAGATCCCGACGGTTTCGGCATTGCTACCGTGGTCATCGACGCGTCGGCCAACACGGTGTCGTGGTCGTTCCTTGCCAACAACATCGTGATACCACTGACTGGATCGCACATTCACAACGGTCCTGCTGGCGTGAACGGACCTGTCATCGTCGATTTCTCTGCCACGTTTTCCGGCAACGGGCTGATTGACGCGGATCTTGCATCGATCACCCCTGCCAACGCAGCATCGTTTTACGTCAACTTGCACAACGCAAGTTTTCCGGGCGGTGCTATCCGAGGCCAGCTCCAATTTGTAGGCTCTGTCCCCGAACCGGGCACCTACGGCCTGATGTTGGCGGGTGTGGGTGCGGTGGGGCTGCTGACCCGTCGCCGTCGGCGCATCGCCTGACGCAGTCCACCGCCCCATCGAGAAAGCCCCGCGACTGTGGGGCTTTTTTGTGGTCACCGTGTTGGTGAGGTTGGCGTTGCGGAGAAGGGCAGCAGGGTTTCGCCAATAGATAATCAAGGGATGCTGGCCAAACGAATCATCCCCTGCCTTGACGTCACTGGCGGCCGGGTTGTCAAAGGCGTCAACTTTGTCGCCCTGCGCGACGCCGGCGACCCCGTTGAAATTGCCGCACGCTACAACGACCAGGGCGCTGACGAGCTGACCTTCCTGGACATCACGGCCACCAGCGATGCGCGAGACCTCATCCTGCACATCATCGAAGCCGTGGCCTCAAAGGTCTTCATTCCGCTCACGGTTGGCGGTGGCGTGCGCACAGTGGCCGACGTGCGGCGGCTCTTGAACGCAGGCGCCGACAAGGTCAGTTTCAATTCGGCCGCCGTGGCCAACCCGCAGGTGATCCGCGACGCGTCGGACAAGTACGGCGCGCAGTGCATCGTCGTGGCCATCGACGCCAAGAAGCACCCTGGCGGTGGCTGGCAGGTTTACACCCACGGCGGGCGCCAGAACACGGGCATCGACGCCGTGGCCTGGGCGCGCGAGATGGCCGAATGCGGTGCTGGCGAGATCCTGCTGACCAGCATGGACCGCGACGGCACCAAGATCGGCTTCGACCTGGAACTCACCCGCGCTGTCAGCGACGCCGTGCCCGTGCCGGTTATCGCCAGCGGCGGGGTCGGCACGCTGGCGCACCTGGCCGACGGCATCCGCATCGGCGGCGCTGACGCGGTGCTGGCCGCCAGCATCTTCCACTACGGCGAATTCACGGTCGGCCAGGCGAAGGCCCTGATGGCCGCCCAAGGCATTGAGGTGCGCCAATGAAGGACAGACCCGGGGCCCATGGGCACGACCCGAAATCGACCCGGCCCGTCATCAAGCGCGCCACCAAGCACCTGGGCGAAGTGCGCCTCATCGGCGGCTTGTGGAAACGCAGCAAGCTGCCGGTGGCCGACCGCCCGGGCTTGCGCCCCACGCCCGACCGCGTGCGCGAAACCCTCTTCAACTGGCTGGGCCAGGACCTGACGGGCTGGCGGGTGCTGGACGCTTTTGCGGGCAGTGGCGCGCTCGGCTTTGAAGCCGCGTCGCGCGGCGCCGCCGAAGTGCAACTGCTGGAACGCGACGGCGTGCTGGTGGACAGCCTGCTGGCTGTCAAGGTCAGGCTGGCGGCTGCGGCCATCAGCGTGCTGAGGGTGGATGCGCTGTCGTGGATGCCGCGTGCGCCAGCCGACCGGTTCGAGCTGGTTTTCATCGACCCGCCCTTCGACGGCGGCCTTGCGCCCGCCGCGGCAGTGGCAGCAGGGCGTTTGGTGGTGCCGGGCGGTTATTTGTACGTGGAGTCCGATGTGCCGTTGGCCGCGCCGCCGGCGGGGCACACGCTCTTTCGCCAGTTCAAGGCCGGCGCCGTGCACGCGCAACTGTGGCAGCGCGACTTGGCGCATGACGATTTGGAGAACGACGGCTGAGGGCGGCTACACTGCGGCCGCCCGGAGCCAGCCGGTTCTGCGTGCCCCTTGATGGCCCCGCATGGAGGACAACGCCGTGACGCTCAAAGCCCCGCTCACTGCCGTCTATCCCGGCACTTTCGACCCCATGACGCTGGGTCATGAAGACTTGATGCGGCGCGCCTCGCGCCTCTTCGACCGCCTCATCCTGGCCGTTGCTGCGGGCCACCACAAGCGCACCATGTTCACCATCGCCGAGCGGGTGGAACTGGCTGCCGAGATTGCATCGCCTTACAAGAATGTCGAAGTCATGGCCTTTCGTGGCCTGCTCAGCGACTTTGTGGGCGAGATTGGCGGCAAGGTGGTGGTGCGCGGCCTGCGTGCTGTCAGCGACTTCGAATACGAATTTCAGATGGCGGGCATGAACCGCCAGCTGATGCCTGAAGTCGAGACCGTCTTCATGACCCCCAGCGACCAGTTCCAGTTTGTCAGCGGCACCTTCGTGCGCGAAATTGCCAGCCTTGGCGGTGATGTTTCCAAGTTCGTGGCACCCTCAGTGCTTCGGCGCTTGCGCGAGCGCGTCACTCAGACGGAAGACTGACAGCCATGGCCCTGTGGATCACGGACGAATGCATCAACTGTGATGTCTGCGAGCCCGAGTGCCCGAACCAGGCGATCACTATGGGCGCGGAGATCTACGAAATTGACGCCAGCCGCTGCACCGAATGTGTGGGCCACTTCGATGAGCCGCAATGTGTGCAGGTCTGCCCCGTGGAGTGCATCCCCGTCAACCCCGCCCATGTCGAGACGGCGGAGCAACTGCTCGCCAAGTATCAGCGTCTTCAAGCCGACGCTTGCCTGCTGCCTTCGCCTTTCCCCGAACCGCGGCCTTTGGCTTGACGGCCGCAGCGGTTGCCAGGCTTGAATCGCGGATGCCGGACAGGCCGGTCGTCTTGACGGCTTCACGCTGTTGGCGATCCTGTACCAGCTTCGCTGCAAGCGCCTTCTCTCGCTGTGCCATGTCCTGCGCACCGCTCAAATCGGCTGCTGGCCGCGGCTGGGCTGCGTCCAACGCACGGCCTTCGCGGCAAGGCGCATTCGAATAGCTGCGGCCCTCAGGCCCACAGCGCCAAACGGTTTGCGCTTGCGCGGCGCTGGTGATGAATAGCAGCAAGGCAATCCATGGTTTCATGGCAGCTCTCCTTCGTCTGGTGAGGGTTTGACTTCGGGTTTTTCAGCTCGTTCGGCACGGGGCGGTTTGGGCCGCTGCACCCCGGCATGCACCACCGCCAGCGCCTTGTCCATCTCGCCCGCCAACATGTGGTCCAGCGCTTTCAGC
>JANMKK010000178.1:0-7109 GCA_031372005.1 Rubrivivax sp. | reverse complement strand
TGGGCGTGCAGGCGCCGCTGCCCGAATGGGGCAGCATGCTGAGTGCGGCCCGCGACTACATCGAACGCGCACCCTGGGTGGTGACGATGCCGGGCTTGACGATACTGACCACGGTGCTGGCCATCAACCTGATGGGCGACGGCTTGCGCGACGCCCTTGACCCGAAGCTGCGGCAAGCATCATGACGCCGGACCTGCCGCCGCTGCTGGACATCCGCAACCTGCGCGTCAGCTTCGGTGGCTTCACCGCTGTCGATGGGGTGGACCTGACCGTAGCGCCAGGTGAACTGCTGGGCATCGTTGGCGAATCGGGCTCGGGCAAGAGTGTCTCGATGATGGCGCTGATGGGCTTGATTGACGCGCCGGGCATCGTCAGCGCTGACGCGCTGCACTTTGACGGCCACAACCTGCTGACGATGAACGCTGCAGCACGCCGCAGCATCATCGGCAAGGACATCGCGATGGTGTTCCAGGACGCGCTCAACAGCCTGAACCCCAGCCACACCGTGGGCGACCAGGTGCGGGAGGTGCTGCGCCTGCACCTCCACCTGCGCGGTGCGGCGTTGGAAGCGCGCGTGCTCGAACTCTTTGAAGTGGTGGAAATTCCCGCCGCCAAGACGCGCCTGAAGGCCTATCCACACGAGCTGAGCGGCGGCATGAACCAGCGCGTGATGATCGCCATGGCGATGGCGTGTGAACCGCGCTTGTTGATTGCCGACGAGCCGACGACGGCGCTGGACGTCAGCATCCAGGCGCAAGTGATGGACCTGCTGGCCCGCCTGCAGCGCGACCGTGCGATGAGCCTCGTGCTGATCACCCACGACCTGGCGGTGGTGGCTGAAATGGCCGACCGCGTCAAGAACTGCGTGGCCGTGATGTACGCCGGCCAGGTGGTGGAAACCGCAGCCTCCGACACGCTCTTCAACCACCCGCGCCACCCCTACACACACGCGCTGCTGGCCGCGCTGCCGGACCACAGCGCCGGAAGGAAGCGACTGAGCGCACTGCCCGGCATCGTGCCCGGCCGCTACGACCGGCCGGCAGGCTGCCTGCTGGCGCCGCGCTGTGCCTTTGTGCAGGACCGCTGCCGCGCAGAGCGGCCGGACCTGGTCGATGGGGTGCGCTGTTTCTTCCCGGTGACTTCATGACGGACGGCATGACGCAAGCCGTGCTGCAAGCCCAAGCGCTGACGCGCCACTACCGCGTCGGCCAGGGCCTCTTCAAGCCGCACGCCACCGTCAAGGCACTGGACGGCGTGAGCTTCACCGTGCAGCGCGGCCGCACGCTGGCGGTGGTGGGCGAATCGGGCTGCGGCAAGAGCACGCTGGCGCGCCAGCTGACGCTGATCGAGCCGCCCACATCCGGCGCCTTGCTGCTGGACGGCCAGGACGCCGCTTCAGCCAGCACAGCGCAACTGAAGGCGCTGCGCCAACGCGTGCAGATGGTGTTCCAGAACCCCTACGCCTCGCTCAACCCACGCAAGACGATCGCGGCTGCGCTGGCCGAACCGCTGCTCATCAACACCGCGCTCGACGCCGCACAGCGCAAAGACCGGGTGCTGCAGATGATCGAGCGCGTGGGCCTGCGTCCTGAACACGCACAACGCTACCCGCACATGTTCAGTGGCGGGCAGCGCCAGCGCGTGGCGGTGGCGCGCGCGATGATGCTGTCGCCGGCGCTGGTGGTGGCCGACGAGCCCACGTCGGCGCTGGACGTCAGCATCCAGGCGCAGGTGCTCAACCTCTTCATGGACCTGCAGGACGCTACCGGCACCGCCTACGTCTTCATCAGCCATAACCTGGCCGTGGTGGAGCATGTGGCACACGACGTGATGGTGATGTATCTCGGCCGCGCGGTCGAACAAGGCCCGAAGGCCGCTGTCCTGGCCACGCCGCTGCACCCCTACACGCGGGCACTGCTGGGCGCGGTGCCGGTCTTGAGAAAGGCCGACCGCAAGCCGCGCATTCCGCTGGTGGGCGAAACGCCAAGCCCGCTGAATCCGCCCAGCGGCTGCGCCTTTCACACGCGCTGCCCGTTGGTGCAGGCGCGGTGCAAGGCGGAACTGCCGCTGCTGCGTGACGTGGATGGGCGGCAGGTGGCTTGCCACCGGGTGGGCGATGGTGGCAGCTGCAGCTAACGCCTGAAGCGGACGCGGCGCATTTCGCCACGGCCACAATCACGCCATGCCCACCCTCGACTGGCTCAACCGCGACGCTGCTTTCCGCAGCGCGGATCAAGTGCCTTACCGCCTGCTGCAGCCTGTGTCCACGCATGGCAATGGCGATGGCGGCAACCTGCTGGTGCAAGGCGACAACCTGGAAGCGCTGAAGGCGCTGTTGCCGCTGTACCGCGCGCAGGTGAAATGCATCTTCATCGACCCGCCCTACAACACCAAGAGCGCCTTTGAACACTACGACGACAACCTGGAACACAGCCAGTGGCTGAGCATGATGCTTCCGAGGTTGCAGTTGCTGCGCGAGTTTCTGCGTGAGGACGGCAGCATCTGGGTGACGATTGACGACAACGAAGGGCATTACCTCAAGGTGTTGATGGATGAGGTGTTTGGGCGGAGCGCGTTTATCAGTTCGATCGCTTGGCAGAAGACTCTGACTCGACGAAACGACGCAGCTGGAGTGTCTGCCGCACACGACCACATCTTGGTTTACGGGCCCTGTGGTGTGCAGACCCCGTTCAAGCGGCAAACTGCCGACGCCAAGCAGAGAGCGACGTATACGAATCGCGATAACGATCCGCGAGGCGATTGGCTCGCGATACCGTTTCACGCTCCCAACGTCAGGCCCAATCTCACATACCCAATCACAACACCAGGCGGGCGCCTTCTGATGCCTCCGCCTGGGCGCCACTGGAGTACCACGCCTGAACAGTTCGCTCTGCTTTTGGCGGACAAGCGGATTTACTTCGGTCGAGATGGCAAGGGCATGGCGCAGAGGAAGAAGTTCTGGAGTGAATCAACTGGCACGGTGGTATCTTGGACGTGGTGGCCCCACGAAGAAGCTGGCGAAAACCGCGAGGCGACCAAAGAAGCCAAAGAACTTACAGCCGATGGCGAAATGACTCCTTTCGCCACGCCCAAACCAGAACGGCTGCTTCAACGTATTGTTGAAATTGCAACCAACCCCAACGACCTCATCCTCGACTCCTTCCTCGGCAGCGGCACCACCGCCGCCGTGGCGCAAAAGATGGGGCGGCGCTGGATCGGCATCGAGATGGGTGACCACGCCGCCACGCACTGCCTGCCGCGCCTGGAGAAAGTCATTGCCGGGGAACAGGGCGGCATCAGCGCCGCCGTCAACTGGCAAGGCGGGGGTGGCTTTCGCTTCATGCGCTTGGGCGAGCCCGTCTTTGACGCCAACGGCCGCATCAACCCCGACGTGCGCTTCGCAGCCCTGGCTGCCTTTGTGTGGCAGCAGGAAACCCGCAGCGCCTACACCGCCCCGGGCGCCGTGCCCGGCACACCGCTGATCGGCGTGTTCGAAGGGTTGGCCATCTACCTGCTCTACAACGGCATCCTCGGTGACCGCAGGCCCGAAGGCGGCAACGTGCTCACGCTGGCGGTGCTGCAGGCGCTGAAGGCTGTTCCCCTTGAAGGCGGCCCAGATGCCGGACACACCGGGTCACGGGTCGTGTATGGCGAAGCCTGCAGGCTGGGCGCGGCACGCCTGGCGGCCGAGGGCATGGTGTTCCGGCAGATTCCGTATGAATTGGCAGCGCGATAGCGCCTGACGGAACCCAGTGATGAACAGCGTCGATATCCAAGCCCTGCTGCAGTCCCGATTTCCCAAGGAAAACGAGCGCCATGAATGGAAGGGGTGGCAGGGGCTGAAGCACAACGTGTCGGGCAAGAAGGGCGAAGACTTGCTGTGCTACGTCTCTGCGTTGTCCAACATGGATGGCGGCTGCATCGTCATGGGAGCCGCAGACGGCACGCTGGCGCCCACGGGCGTGAATGACCCGGGTGACTACACCCCCGAGAACCTGCCCCACCGCCTGCTGGGCAGCTGTGCCCACTTGCCTTCGATCGGCCTGCGGGTGGAGACTTTGCGGGCCGAAGACACGGGCGCCCGAGTCTGGAGCCTGCACGTCCCACGCCACGCTCCCCGGCAACCTGTCGTGGCGCATGCCCAGGCCTGGCAACGCGACCACGACAAGCTGGTGACGCTGCGGCCGGATCGGCTGGCCGCGATCCTGGCAGAGCCCCTGGTCGGCGAAGACTGGAGCGCTGGAGTCGTGCCCGAGGCCACGCTGGCTGACCTGGACCCTGCAGCGTTGGCCTTGGCGCGCCGACAGTTCGCAGACAAGCACGCCGCGCAGCGCTGGGCAGCTGAAGTGCCCCAATGGAGCGAAGCGACATTCCTGGACCGGGCCCGTCTGTCAGCGCACGGCCAAATGACGCGCAGCGCACTGCTGCTGTTGGGCCGGTCCCACAGCGCGAGCCGGCTGCTGCGGCACCCCGCTGAAATCCTGTGGAAGTTGCCGCAGGAGCGCGTGGCATTGTCCTTTGGCCCGCCCTTTTTGCGCACCACCAGTGATGTGCTGGCACGCATCTTCAACCCGATGATGAAGCTGTTTCCGGACACACAACTCATCCCGTTCCAAGTGCCTCGCTACGAGGCCCGGCTGGTCCTTGAAGCGCTGCACAACAGCCTGGCGCACCAGGACTACGAGCGCAGCGAGCGCGTGGTGCTGGAAGAGTGGCCTTCGCGGCTTCGCCTGGAAAGTGCGGGCGCTTTCGTCGATGGCCGGCCGCAGGACTACTACGCTGGGGAACGCACGCCGCGGCTTTATCGGAACCCCTGGCTGGCTGCGGCAATGAACGAGATCGGGATGATCGACAAGGCGGGCTTCGGCATCAGCGACATGGTGAAGATTCAGCGCGCGCGCTTCCTGCCGCTGCCCGACTTTGAAGGCTCCGACGACCGAAAGACGGTCTTCAACGTGCTCGGGCAAACATTGAGCCTGGACTACAGCCGTTTGCTGATGCGGGACCCAGACATCGATCTGGCCTTGGTGCTCTTGCTTGACCTGCTGCAGAAAGGCCATGCGCTCAGCCGCGAACAGCGTCAGCAGCTGCGGCAGCACAAGCTGGCTGAGGGGCGGGGCGCCCGGATCACCATCTCAGCGGGTGTGGCGGCGGCTACCGGGCGAGAGGCTGAGTACGTGAACGCAGCGGGTCTGGACAATCAGCACTACCGCGCCCTGGTGTTGAAGATGCTGGGCATGGGCCCGCAGCCGCGGGCCGCAGTCAACCAGCTGTTGCTGAGCAAGTTGCCTGAGACGATCGTGGGCGAAGCCAGGCGCCGTGCCTTCATCAAGGGACTTTTGCAAGAGATGCAGCGGCGCGGCGAAATCGAAAACGTGGGCGGCGCGACAAAGGCTGCGCGGTGGGCCTTGCGGTCATGAGCGCCTCCAGCCGGCACTGCTGCCGCGCCCCGGGGAGGTTAAGCACAGTGGTAAGGCCACATTTCCTTGAGCAGAGGCGCCGGCAATCCGCCAATGGCGTTTGCCGGCGTGCCAAACCGCGCCAATCAATTCTGCAAGTGCCTGTTTTACAAGGGATTTTTCAATTTCAATGTTTTGGCGTTCCGCCAATCGACGCCAATAGATGCCAATAGATGCCCGCCATGCCCGCCTTCAGCCTCAAGACCTACCAAAGCCAGGCGCTCGACAGCCTGGAGCGGTTTCTGACCCAGGCCGCCACCGGCTCGCTGGCCAGCGCCTGGGCCGCAGAAATGGCACGCCAGGCGCCGCCGCCAGAGCCGGGCGAACGCGTGGTCACCGTGCCTTACCGCAGCCAGCCGTTTGGCGACACGCCTTGTATCTGCCTGCGCATCCCCACGGGCGGTGGGAAGACGCTGCTGGCGTCGCACGCCATACCGCTGATGGCGCGCTGCTGGCGGCAAGCCGACTTTCCGGTGGCGCTGTGGCTGGTGCCTTCCACCACCATCCGCGACCAGACGCTGAAGGCGCTGCAGCAGCCCGGCCACGCCTACCGCGCGGCGCTGCAGGCGCACTACGGCGAGTCACTGATGGTGCTGGACCTGGACGCTGCGCCCACCATCGCCGCGCAGGACTTGGGCCGCAAGGCCATCGTGCTGGTGGCCACGATGCAGAGCTTTCGCGTGCGGCAGACGCAGGGGCGCAATGTCTATGCCTTCAGCGAAGAGTTTGACGCGCACTTTGCGCACTTCAAGAGCCTGGGTGCATTGGCCGGCCAGGCAGCGCAAGGGCTTGAGAAGGTGACCGAGGCCGACCTGGGCGAGGCCGGGCAAAGTTTTCTCAAACTCGGCGACATGGGCCGCGTCAAACATTCACTGGCCAACCTGCTGGCCCTGGTGCGGCCACTGGTGATCGTGGACGAAGCGCACAACGCCAAGACCGACACCACCTTCGACACGCTCAAGCGCATTGCGCCCAGCGCCATTCTGGAACTGACCGCCACGCCGGTGCCCAAAAAGACCAACGTGCTGTGCAGCGTGAGCGCGCGCGAGCTGCAGGCCGAAGACATGATCAAGCTGCCGGTAATGCTGGCCGAGCACAAGGCCTGGCCCGATGCGGTGCGCGACGCGGTGCTGCGGCGGCGGCAGCTGGAGGCCGAGAGTCAGCATGAGCCGCAACACATCCGCCCCATCGTTCTGTTCCAGGCTCAGGACAGGACGGGTGAGGTCCCGCCTGAGGTGCTGCGCCAGCACCTGCTGGACGAAAAACACGCCCTTGAGGCCGAGATCGTCATCGCCACCGGCGAACAGCGCGGGCTGGACGGGCTGGACCTGTTCGACCCCGCCTGCCCGGTGCGCTTTGTCATCACGGTCGAGGCACTGAAGGAAGGCTGGGACTGCTCCTTTGCCTATGTGCTGTGTTCACTGCAGAACGTGCGCTCGGGAAAAGATGTAGAGCAATTGCTGGGCCGCGTGCTGCGCATGCCCTACGCCACGCGTCGCAAGAGCCCGGCTCTGAACCGCGCCTACGCGCATGTGGTGGCGCGCAGCTTTTCTGAAGCCGCGACGGCCCTGGTGGACCGCATGGTGCAAGGCATGGGCTTTGAGGCGCTGGACGCAGCGGCGGTGCTGCTGCCCGATGCGGGTTTGCAGG
>JANMKK010000079.1:0-7252 GCA_031372005.1 Rubrivivax sp. | reverse complement strand
GTCTTGAACTCGGCAATCGGCACCTGGTGCGAGCGCCAGCTGCCTTCGACCTGCTTGCCATCGACACGCTTCGGCCCTGTCCATCCCTTGGGCGTGCGCAGCACGATCATCGGCCAGCGTGGGCGCGATGGCGACTGTGTTGCGTCGAGTGAACGCGCCTGCGCCTGAATCTGGCGTATCTGCGCCAGCACCGCATCCAGCGCGCCGGCCAGCGCCTGGTGCACCAGCGCCGGGTCGTCGCCTTCGACAAAGTGCGGCTCGTGGCCGTAGCCGCGCATCAGGTCGGTCAGTTCTTCCCGGCTGATGCGCGCCAGCACCGTGGGGTTGGCGATCTTGTAGCCATTGAGGTGCAGGATCGGCAGCACCGCGCCGTCGCGCGCGGGGTTCAGGAATTTGTTGGAATGCCAGCTCGCCGCCAGCGCGCCGGTCTCGGCTTCGCCGTCCCCTACGACGCAGGCGACGATGAGATCGGGGTTGTCGAACGCCGCGCCATAGGCATGCGCCAATGAGTAGCCTAACTCTCCACCTTCATGGATAGAGCCCGGCAGCTCGGGCGACACGTGGCTGGGGATGCCCTGCGGCCACGAGAACTGCCGAAACAGCCGCTGCAGGCCGTGGCGGTTGCGTTCGATGGCTGGGTAATGTTCGGTGTACGAACCTTCCAGATAACTGTTCGCCACGATGCCCGGCCCGCCGTGGCCCGGGCCCATGACGTAGATCATGTTCAGGTCGTTTTCTTTGATCAGCCGGTTCAGGTGAACGTAGAGAAGGTTCAAACCCGGCGTCGTGCCCCAATGGCCCAACAGGCGCGGCTTGATGTCTGCAAGCGTCAGTGGGCGCTCGAGCAGCGGGTTGTCCTGCAGATAGATCTGCCCGACCGACAGGTAGTTCGCTGCACGCCAATAAGCGTCGATCTTCTGCAGGGTGTCGGGGGTCAAGGAATCAGGCATCGGGGCCTTTCAGGATCGTTGAGTTCACGGTACAGGCGCGGGCGAGATCGCCGCATCGACGATGGCCTGCGCTTCTTGCAAGATGCGCTGCAGGTGTTCCGCGCCGACAAAGCTCTCGGCGTAAATCTTGTAGATGTTCTCGGTGCCGGACGGCCGCGCGGCGAACCAGCCGCAGGTGGTGTTGACCTTGATGCCGCCGATGGGCTCCCCATTGCCCGGCGCGTGGCTGAGGATGCTCTCGATGCGTTCCCCTGCCAGTTGGGTCGAGGTGATCTGCTGTGGCGTGAGGGCCGCCAGTTGCGCTTTCTGCTGCGCTGTCGCGGGGGCCTCCACCCGGCGTGCCACCGGGCAGCCGAACTCATCGGCCAAAGCCACATATCGATGCCCAGGATCGCGGCCGGTGCGCGCGGTGATCTCGGCCGCGAGCAGCGCAGCCGCGATGCCGTCCTTGTCGGTCGTCCAGACCGACCCGTCGCGGCGCAGGAACGTGGCGCCGGCACTTTCTTCACCTGCAAAACCGAGCGCACCGCTGTGCAGACCAGCGGCGAACCACTTGAAACCGACCGGCATCTCGGCCAGTTGGCGCCCGAGCCTGGCCGTGAGCCGGTCGATCAGCCGGCTGCTGACGACGGACTTGCCCACTGCAGACCGCGTTTGCGGATGCTGCCCCCAACCGGGGCGGTGCTGAAACAGAAAGTCGATGGCCGTCGCCAGATAGTGGTCGGGCGCCAGCAAGCCGGCCCCTGGGGTGACGATGCCGTGACGGTCGTGGTCGGTGTCACAGGCGAAGGCGATGTCGAAGCGGCTCTTCATGTCCACCAGCCGTTGCATCGCGTATGGCGACGACGGGTCCATGCGAATCTTGCCGTCCCAGTCGAGCGGCATGAAGCTGAAGGTCGGGTCGACGGTCTCGCTGATGACCGTCAGGTCAATGCGATAACGCTCGGCTATCGCCCCCCAGTAATGCACGCCGGCGCCGCCCATCGGATCGACACCCATGCGCACGGTCGCCTCGCGGATCACATCCAAGTCGATCACGTTGCCGAGGTCAGCAACGTAGGCGTTGAGAAAATCGTGGCGGTGCGTCGTTGCGGCCCGCAGCGCTCTAGCGTGCGGGATGCGCTTCACGCCCTCAAGACGCACTTCCAGAAACCGATTGGCCTGGGCTTCGATCCAGTTCGTGATCTCCTGGCCTGCCGGGCCGCCGTGCGGCGGGTTGTACTTGAAGCCGCCATCGCGCGGCGGGTTGTGCGAAGGCGTCACCACGATGCCATCAGCCAGGCCGGTGTCGTTCGACTGCCAGCGCCCACTGTTGTGGCCAAGGATCGCGTGCGAGACTGCCGGCGTTGGCGTGGTCTCGTCGTTTGTCGCCAGCATCACATCGACGCCATTCGCCGCCAGCACTTCAAGCGCACTGGCGCACGCAGGTGCCGACAACGCATGCGTGTCGATGCCCAGGAACAGCGGCCCGCCGATGCCCTGTGCCTTGCGGTAGTGGCAGATGGCCTGCGTGACGGCCAGCACATGCCATTCGTTGAACGAGCGGTCAAAGGCCGAGCCGCGATGGCCCGAGGTTCCGAAGGCCACGCGCTGCGCGGCGATCGTCGGGTCGGGCACGTCCGCGTGGTACGCCGACACCAGCTTGCCCACATCGATCAGCATCGACGCAGACGCCGCTTTGCCGGCAAAGGCGCTGATTCCGGCCGTCATGGCGCACCGGCGGGGTAGGACAGCCGCCCTGCCTCGAAGACTTCGACCCACTCGCGAAAGCGCCCGGCAATCTGTGTGGTTGCTTCAGCGCGCGTCAGCGCCTGCGCGCGATAGCCGGCGACTGCATCCCAGAAACTGGTGCGGCCCACCGCAAAACCGATGAACCCTGGCACGCCCGCGGCGACGGTCAGCCACCGGCGCACCCTGGCTTCATCGGCGCCGCGGCCGAGCACGATGCAGGCGACCTGTTCACGGCCGCCGCGCCGCGCGATCTGCACCATGCGCTCGCCATCGGCGTGGCTGTCCAGGCCCTCGACCTTCCAGACATCGGGCTCGATGCCGGCGTCCTGCAATAGCCGCAGCGTCTGCTGCATCAGCAGCGGGCGTGTTTGTCGATCAAAGCTGTCCTTGTCGCCACCTGCACGCGCCAGTTGGTCGTCCGTCGGCGGTACCAGCAGCTCGAACATCAACTTGCGCTGGCTGCGCCGGCAGTACCCGGACAACTGCTTCAGCCGGCCCAGCTGCCGCAGGTTCAGCGCGGGGTCACCGTCAGGGTTGTATCGCACCAGCACCTTGGCGAAGGTGGGATCGAAAGCCTCGATGTGGATCGCAAAGTCGGCACCGTATTCAAACTCAAACTCGTCCGTGCCGCTGCGCTCGACAGACAGCGCAGTGACGCAGCCTCTCTGCCGTGCGTCACGCAGGATGGCGGCACCAAATTGCTCGTCCACCAGGATGCCTGCGGCATCGAACGGCACGCCTTCGGTCAGCGCGTGCCTGAAGCCTTCGTAGATCAGTTGCTTGCTGTCGATGACCTGGTCGCGCTGCGGCACGGTAAGGGGCGGTTCAAGGTGGAACATGTCCGATACATAGGACGTCCGGTGGTCAAAAGGCAGCAGATAGAGCGCTTTGTCGTAGCCGAGGTTCATGCCGAGCCCGCCCTGGCCGCTTCCGACAGCGATGGCGATGGCGATGGCGAACTCTTTTCCCGGATCCGCGCCATCAAGCCGCTCCACGATTTGGCAAACGCCTGCACGCCCTCGCGCTGCAGTCGGGCAGCGAGCACTTCGTCGTCGACGCCTTCGCGCTTGAACTCGTCGAGCACGCGCTCGGCGTAACCACCATCGGCGGGCAAGGTTGCGCCCACCGTGCCGTGGTCGGCGAAGGCAAGGAGCGTCTTTTCCGGAATCGTGACGATGGTCTCCGCCGCCGCGAGCGCTTCGACGTAAAGCGTGTCAGGCGCCGCAGGGTCTTTCGTGCCGGTGCTGGCCCAAAGCAGGCGTTGCGGGCGCGCTCCGGCAGCAGCCAGGCGTTGCCACCGCTCGGACGCGAGCAAATCGCAATGGGCCTTGTAGGTTTGCATGGCGATCGCGATGCCGAGGCGGTTGTGCAATTGGGGCTGAACGTCTTCCTTCACCACGACGTCCCAGCGGCTGACGAAGAGCGAAGCGACCGATTCGACCTTTGGATCGAGCCCGGCTTCGATGCGCCGCTCGATCCCGCGCAGATACGCATGCTCCGCCGCCACACAGTGCTCACGCGAGAACAGCAGAGTGACGTTGATCGGCACGCCGTCGAAGATCGACTGCTCGATGGCCGGAATGCCTTCAGGCGTGCCGGGGATCTTGATGAAGAGGTTCGGGCGCGCCGCTCGTGCGTGCAGGCGAGAAGCCGCCTGGACGGTTCCGGTGGTGTCATTCGCAAGCAGCGGCGAGACTTCCAGCGACACCCAGCCATCGCCGCCACTGCTGGCATCAAAGATTGGCCGGAACAGGGCCGCCGCCTGCGTCAGGTCTTGCAGTGCGAGTTCAAAGAAGATGTCCTCGCAGAGCATGCCTTGGGCCGCCAGCTTCTGGATCGCTCCGTCGTAAAGATCGCCGCTGCCGATCGCGTGTTCGAAGATCGTGGGGTTCGACGTCAGCCCCGTCACCGACAACTCGGCGATGTAGCGCGCCAAGGTCCCGTTGTCCAGCAATTCGCGCGTGATGTTGTCGAGCCAGATGCGTTGCCCCAGATCGTGCAGCTTGCGGGTGTGGGTGTTCATCTGGGGTTTCATCACTTCTCCTCCTGGGGTGCGAACAGGCTGCGAATGTCCGCATCCAGCAGATCCCCAATGCGTTCGATGCTGAGGTCCGCGGCCGGGTACACAGCAACGAAGGTTGGGTCCAACGCATAGTGGCCCTGTCGCGGGAAGACGGTGGTCAGGCGATCCTGCATGACCTGTTTCATGGCGGCGAGGATGCGCAGCTTGTCGTCCACCATCACGTAGTGCCGCGCCGGGTGGTGGCGCTGCATTGCATCAAGCATCTGCTCTTTGTGGATGTAGATCAGCACGCGGCCGGAAACGGCATTCCACAGGCCCGAGTGACGAACCTTGCGCGGCTGAAATACCACGTCGCCATCGGACAGGATCACGGTAGGCCCGAAGCTGCTCAGGCGCTCGATGACTTCCAGGGCGCGCGGGTAGAGGCGATCCGCAAACGGGTAGTCGATGAGGAATGCCGACATTTGCAGCAGCCGCAGGTCACTGCCTTGCGCCAGCTCGGCATCGAGACGGTAGCGCTGCAACGCGCCCAGGTAGTCCGCGTAGCCCAGTTCGCTGCGCAAGCCCTCGAAGATCGCCCAGTAGCGCGCCGCACTGGCGGTGCCGAACTCAAGCTCCAGGTGGCCTCGCAGGTCGGCGGTGACCCGGTCGTTGTCGAGCAGCGTGTTGTCCACGTCGAGCAGGAACACGACGTCATGCGGGGATGTCATGACGTCGGCATCCCCGAACCCGACACAAAGAGTCGCCGCAGATGACCGACCACACGCCCTTCGCCGTCATGCACCACGAACCTGTGACCACGCCTGAGCAAGCGCCGCACCCTGCTGGCGCCCCTTTGACCCAATCCGATCATGCCGAGCTGCATCTGACGTCCCTTTCGATGCGTGATCAGCGTGGATGGGTGTTGACGATGTCCGCGCTGGGGCGAAGTCGCCGTTTGCCGTTCCCAGCGACATCGCCGCAAATGAGACGCCTCGATCTGCGTACGAAGCTGGACGAGGCAATCAAGTCATGGCGATGCCGAAGCTCACGGTGCGCGCGTTCCAGGTCAGGCGTCTGTGCGCTGACAGACCCAGCAGGCGGACTCGCATTGTTCGCCGTCGCACAGACCGCACAGCGCAAATCACCTAGCGTGAAGTCGACGACGAACGCAAACGCAGCCCGGGAATGTCACGGCTGGAGCAATGCGCTCCCAACCTGGACTTCAACGGCATGCACGGTCCCAGCAAAGCTCACCCCTTCTCGACATGGCTGCTCGCCGGGTGTGGTGTTTGGCTGATCGCGCTGGGCCTCTACTTCGCCCTTTTGCGGCCACCCCTGCTGCCGGAAGACCCACGCTTCATGGGCACCACGCTCGCGCAGATTCGCGCTGATGTACCCGGCCTTGAAAACTGGTTGAAACGGGTGTTCACCGTCTTGGGTGGATTCATGGCGGGTGCGGGCGTCCTGACCGTTTTTCTCGCCCCGGCGATGCGCCTGAGACTGAGAGGGACGTCTTGGGCGATAGCACTTTCCGGTGCATTGACTGTCGGGCTCATGAGCGCCACCAACTTTGCGCTTCACTCTGACTTCAGGTGGTTGCTGCTGATCCCGGCTCTGGTTTGGCTCGCAGGCCTGGCCGCCTATGTCGCGAAGCCTTGACCCGATGCCGACTCATCCCGCCGCCAGCACACCAACCCTGCCGAATGAAAGCATGGGCGGCGGCATGAGACTGAGCGTCGATGCGGTGCTCGACAAACTGCAGCGCGAGACGTTCGGCTACTTCCTGCATGAAACCAATCCCGCCAACGGCTTGGTGATCGACAAGACGGCACCGGATTGGCCATCGAGCATTGCGGCCACAGGCCTGGCCTTGGCGTGCTACCCCGTGAGTGTGGAACGCGGCTTCATGACACGGGCAGCGGCGGTGGAGCGGACGCTTGCAACGCTTCGTTTTTTCTGGAACAGCCCGCAAGGCACCGAGGCAGACGCCACCGGGTACCAAGGCTTCTACTACCACTTTCTCGACATGCAGACGGGTCGGCGCGCCTGGCAGTGTGAGCTGTCCACGGTGGACAGCACGTTCTTGCTGGCCGGCGCGTTGACGGCGGGCGTGTATTTCGACGCCGACACGGCCGACGAAAACGAAGTCCGCACGCTCGCAGACGCGCTCTATCGCCGCGCGAATTGGCAATGGGCGCAAGACGGTGGCACAACGGTCACCCACGGCTGGAAGCCGGAGAGCGGGTTCCTGCCCTACCGCTGGGAAGGCTATGACGAGGCACTGCTGCTGTATGTGCTGGGCCTGGGTTCGCCGACCTGGCCGCTGCCTGCAAAGAGCTACACCGCCTGGACCGCCACCTACCGCTGGGAACAGGTTCAGCGCCAAGGCCAGGGCCAGGGCCAGGGCCAGGACTATCTGTACGCCGGGCCGCTGTTCACGCACCAGCTGTCTCACATCTGGATCGATTTTCGCGGTGTCCAGGACGCGTTCATGCGCGGCAAGGGCATCGACTATTTTGAGAACAGCCGGCGCGCCACCTATGCGCAGCAACGCTACGCGATCGAC
>JANMKK010000377.1:0-3028 GCA_031372005.1 Rubrivivax sp. | reverse complement strand
GCGCGGCGGCAAGGACAACGACGCCCGGTTCGGCACCCGCATGACAGGGCAAGGCGTGTGGGCCGAATTGCTGCGCCAGCGTTTCAAGAAGGCCTGCAGCCGGCTCGGTTTGAACCGCGAGCGGGTCGACCTGGACCTGACCCAGTTCAGGCCCCCGGACTGGGCCAGCGGGCAGAGCGAACTGTTCTAGCCGGCCGTTCCGGTTGCTGGTCTCGGCGAGAAGTGCCTTACTTGAACAAATCCTTCACCCGGTCGGTCCAGCTCTTGGCGTTGGGTGAATGCCGGTCGCCGGACTTGCGGAAGGAGTCGTCCAGTTCCTTCAGCAACTTGCGCTGGTGCTCGGTGATCTTGATCGGCGTTTCCACCGCCACGTGGCAGTACAGGTCACCCGGGTAGCTGGAGCGCAGGCCCTTGATGCCCTTGCCGCGCAGTCTGAAGGTCTTGCCGTGCTGCGTGCCTTCGGGCAGTTCGATCTCGGCCTTGCTGCCCAGCGTGGGCACTTCCATGCTGCCGCCCAGGGCTGCGGTGGTCAGGCCGACGGGCACGGTGCAGTGCAGGTCGTCGCCGTCGCGTTCAAAGATCTCGTGCTGCTTGACGCGGATCTCGATGTACAGGTCGCCACTCGGGCCGCCATTCGTGCCGGGCTCGCCGTTGCCGGCGCTGCGAATGCGCATGCCTTCGTTGATGCCGGCGGGGATCTTCACCTCCAGCGTCTTCTGCTTCTTCAGCTTGCCGGCACCGTTGCAGGTGACGCAGGGGTCGGGGATGATCTTGCCGCTGCCGTGGCAATGCGGGCAGGTCTGCTGGATGCTGAAGAAGCCCTGGCGCATGTGCACGGTGCCGGCACCGTTGCAGCTGCTGCAGGTCTTGGGGCTGGTGCCGGGCTTGGCGCCGGTGCCCTTGCAGGTTTCGCAGTTTTCCCAGGTCGGCACTCGAATCTGCGTGTCCTTGCCGCCGGCCGCTTCTTCAAGCGTGATCTCCATCGCGTAACTCAGGTCGCTGCCGCGATACACCTGCTGGCCGCCAGCACCGCGCCGGCCACCCGCCGCCGCGCCGCCGCCGAAGATGTCGCCGAAGATGTCACCGAAGGCTTCCGCGAAGCCGCCAAAGCCTTCCCCGCCCGGGCCGCCACGCCCGCCCAGGTTGGGGTCGACACCGGCGTGGCCGTGCTGGTCGTAGGCGGCGCGTTTCTGGCCGTCCGACAGCATCTCATAGGCCTCTTTGGCCTCCTTGAATTTCTCTTCCGACTTCGCTGCGTCACTGCCCTGGTTGCGGTCGGGGTGATGCTTCATCGCCAGCTTGCGATAAGCCTTCTTGATGTCTTCCTCGGTGGCGTTCTTGGGAACGCCGAGTACGTCGTAGTAGTCACGCTTGGCCATGAAGACTTTCTGCAATTCAAAAACAACACCGCCGCGTTGAAAAGCAGGCTCCTGCCTGCCCCTTCAAACGCGGCGCGCCAGACCCGCAGCCCGCTTTGTTCGGGCCACCCGGCCTAGCCCTTCTTCACTTCCTTGAACTCGGCGTCCACGACGTTGTCGTCAGCCGGCTTGGCTTGCTGTGGCGCATCGCCCGTGGCTGCGCCGGCCGCTGCACCGGCAGCGGCTTGCGCAGCCTGGGCGTCGGCGTACACCTTCTCGCCGAGCTTCTGGCTGGCCGCCATCAGCACTTCGGTCTTGGCTTCGATGACTGCCTTGTCATCGCCCTTGAGTGCTTCTTCCACGTCCTTCAAGGCAACTTCGATCTTTTCCTTCTCGGCTGCATCGAGCTTGTCGCCGTGCTCGGCCACGCTCTTGCGCACGCTGTGCAGCATGGCGTCGGCCTGGTTGCGGGCCTGCACCAGTTCCACCTTCTTGGCGTCGTCAGCCGCGTTCAGCTCGGCGACCTTCACCATCTTCTGAATCTCTTCTTCCGTCAGGCCCGAATTCGCCTTGATGGTGATCTTGTTTTCCTTGCCTGTGCCCTTGTCCTTGGCGCTGACGTGCAGGATGCCGTTGGCGTCGATGTCGAAGGTGACCTCGATCTGCGGCAACCCGCGCGGTGCTGGCGGGATGCCTTCCAGGTTGAACTCACCCAGGCTCTTGTTGCCCGTGGCCAGCTCTCGCTCGCCCTGATAGACCTTGATCGTCACCGCCGGTTGGCTGTCGTCGGCGGTGCTGAAGGTCTGCGCAAACTTGGTCGGGATGGTGGTGTTCTTCTTGATCATCTTGGTCATCACGCCACCCAGCGTTTCGATGCCCAGGCTCAGCGGCGTCACATCCAGCAGCAGCACGTCCTTGCGGTCGCCACTGAGCACCTGGCCCTGGATGGCCGCGCCGACGGCCACGGCTTCGTCGGGGTTGACGTCCTTGCGCGGTTCCTTGCCGAAGAACTCCTTGACCTTCTCCTGCACCTTGGGCATGCGCGACATGCCGCCGACGAGAATGATGTCGTCGATCTCGGTCAGTTTGACGCCGGCGTCCTTCACCGCAATGCGGCAAGGCTCCATGGTGCGGGCAATCAACTCATCGACCAGGCTTTCCAGCTTGGCGCGCGTGAGCTTGATGTTCAGGTGCTTCGGGCCCGACGCATCGGCCGTGATGTACGGCAGGTTGATGTCGGTCTGCGTCGTGTTGGACAGCTCGATCTTGGCCTTCTCGGCCGCTTCTTTCAGGCGCTGCAGGGCCAGCACATCCTTGGTCAGATCGACGCCTTGTTCCTTGCGGAATTCAGCGACGATGTAGTCGATGATCCGTTGATCGAAGTCCTCCCCGCCCAGGAAGGTGTCGCCGTTGGTAGACAGCACTTCAAACTGCTTTTCGCCATCGACGTCGGCAATCTCGATGATGCTGATGTCGAAGGTGCCACCACCCAGGTCGAAGACCGCAATCTTGCGGTCGCCCTTGCCGTGTTTGTCCAGGCCGAAGGCGAGTGCCGCCGCAGTGGGCTCGTTGATGATGCGCTTGACGTCCAGGCCCGCGATGCGGCCGGCGTCTTTCGTCGCCTGGCGCTGGCTGTCATTGAAGTAGGCCGGCACGGTGATGACGGCTTC
>JANMKK010000024.1:0-3389 GCA_031372005.1 Rubrivivax sp. | reverse complement strand
GGTCAGTTGCTTCATGCGCACCGCGTTGACCACGAGATCGTTGTCGCGCGAATGGATGCCGACCACCATGCCCTCATACACCGGGTCGCCGGGCTTGACGAACATGCGGCCGCGGTCGTCGAGCTTGCCCAGCGCGTAGGTGAAGATCTCGCCCGCGTCCATGCTGATCAGTACGCCGTTCTTGCGCCCGGCGATCTCGCCCTTGTAGGCCTCGTAGCCGTCGAAGATGTTGCTGATGAGGCCGGTGCCGCGCGTCAGATTCATGAACTCGTTGCTGAAGCCGATGAGGCCACGCGCCGGAATGCGGTACTCCAACCGCACCCGGCCGCGACCGTCGGTTTCCATGTTCACGAGCTCGGCCTTGCGTTCGCCCAGGGCCTGCATCACGCCGCCCTGGTGCTGGTCTTCGATGTCGACCGTCACCAGCTCGATCGGTTCGTGGCGTTCAGCGCCCACTTCCTTCATCACCACACGCGGCTTGCCCACGGCCAGCTCGTAGCCTTCGCGGCGCATGTTCTCCAGCAGGATGGTCAGGTGAAGTTCACCGCGACCGCTGACTTCGAAGATGCCGTCTTCGGCCGATTCCTTGACCTTCAGCGCGACGTTGCTCTGCAGTTCTTTCTGCAGCCTGTCCCACAGCTGGCGGCCGGTGACGTACTTGCCTTCGCGGCCCGCCAGCGGGCTGTTGTTGACGCAGAAATTCATCGTCAGCGTCGGCTCGTCCACGTGCAGCATGGGCAGCGGCGCAGGGTTGGCGGGGTCGGTGAGGGTCACACCGATGCCGATGTCCTCGATGCCGTTGATGAGCACGATGTCGCCCGGGCCGGCCTCGGTGGTCTGCATGCGTTCCAGGCCTTCGAAGGTCAGCACCTGGTTGACGCGACCCTTGTAGGTCTTGCCACCTTCGTCGGGCGTGCCTTCGCACACCAGCACGTCCATCATCGGCTTCAGCGTGCCCTGCGTGATGCGGCCCACGCCGATGCGGCCGACGAAGGTGCTGTAGTCCAGTGACGAGATCTGCAGTTGCAGCGGCGCGGCAGGGTCGCCCTTGTGCGCGGGCACGTGGCTGAGCACAGTGTCGAACAAGGCGCTCAAGTCGGTGCTCCAGGGCTCGCCGGCGGTGCCTTCCTTCATCGACGCCCAGCCGTTCAGGCCCGATGCATAGACCACCGGAAAGTCGAGCTGCTCTTCAGTAGCGCCCAGCTTGTCGAAGAGCTCGAAGGCGGCGTTGATGACGTAGTCCGGCCGCGAACCGGGCTTGTCCACCTTGTTGACGACGACGATGGGCTTCAGCCCCAGCGCCAGCGCCTTCTTGGTGACGAAGCGCGTCTGTGGCATCGGGCCTTCCTGGGCATCGATCAGCAGCACCACGCCGTCGACCATGGAGAGGGCCCGTTCCACCTCGCCACCGAAGTCGGCGTGGCCGGGGGTGTCAACGATGTTGATGTGGGTGCCCTTCCACTCCACTGCGCAGTTCTTCGCCAGGATGGTGATGCCGCGTTCACGCTCGATGTCGTTGCTGTCCATCACGCGTTCGGCGACCTTTTCGTTTTCGCGGAAGGTGCCGCTCTGGCGGAGCATCTGGTCCACCAGCGTGGTCTTGCCATGGTCAACGTGGGCGATGATGGCGATGTTGCGAATGGCGGCGTGGCTCATGGGGAATCCTGGACTTCAAGTGGGCTCAGCAGGCGGTCAGCGATCAGTTCGCCTGCGGTGATGTGGGCGGTGCCGAGGAAGGCGCGCGGTTTGACGGTTAGGCCGTCGTCAGGCGCCATCGGCGGCTGGCGGTATACGCGCACGGCCGGCGCGTCGGCGAGCAGCACGCGGCGGCGCAAGCCGCACAGGAAGCGGCCGGCTTCGTCGTCGGGCAGAAACACGTCGGGCCAGGCGGCCACCAGCACGTCGGGCGGCAGCAGCAGCGCGTCGCGTTCGGCTTCGCTCAAGCCAGCCAGAGCTTCGATGGTGATGGCCTGCTCCACGTTGAGTGCGCCGCTGCCGGTGCGGCGCAGGCCGCTCAGGTGCGCGCCGCAGCCTAGAGCGGCGCCGATGTCTTCGGCCAACGTGCGGATGTAGGTGCCCTTGCTGCAGCGCACGTCCAGCACCAGTTCTGCATCCTGCCAGTGCACGATGTCGATGGCGTGAATGGTGATGCGGCGTGCGGGGCGGTCGATGTCGATGCCGGCGCGTGCGTAGTCGTACAGCGCCTTGCCTTCGTGCTTGAGCGCGGAATGCATCGGCGGAATCTGGTCGATGGCGCCGGTGAACTGGCGGCAGGCGGCAATGATTGCCTCCATGCTTGTCTGGACGGCTCGCTCTTCGATGACTGCGCCTTCGCCGTCGCCGGTGGTGGTGCGCTGGCCCAGTTTCAACGTGGCCAGATAGCGTTTGTCGGCGTCCAGGCTGGCCTGCGAAAACTTCGTGGCCGCGCCAAAACACAGCGGCAAGAGCCCCGTGGCCAGCGGGTCCAAAGTGCCCGTGTGGCCGCCTTTTTCAGCGCGCAGGATGCCCTTGGTCTTCTGCAAGGCGTCGTTGCTCGTCCAGCCCAGAGGCTTGTCGAGCAAGAGCACACCATGCAGCGTGCGACGGGGGGTTTTGCGCGGCTGCATCAGTCTTCTTTCGCGCGCACCGAATTGGCTTTTGTGATCAGCGCGCTTAAGTCTGCTGCGCGCTCTGTCGTCTTGTCGAAGTGGAAGTGCAGCGTCGGCACGGTGTGGATGGCCAGCCGCTTGAAGAGGCCATTGCGCAAGAAGCCCCCGGCTTCATTCAGCGCCTTGGCGCTTTCTGCAGGGTCACCCAGCAGCACCGAGAAGTAGATCTGCGCATGCGCATAGTCCGGCGTCACGTCAACACTGTTGATCGTGACCATGCCCACGCGCGGATCTTTCAGATCGCGGATGAGCTCGGCCACGTCGCGCTGAATCTGGTCAGCGACGCGGAAGCTGCGGTTGGGGACGGCTTTTTTGTGTCTCATCGTGTGGTGCCTGCTCCAAATGAATCAGCCCCGCCGGGTGGCGGGGCTGATCGCTTGAGTAGCGTCGGCGCCCGCTTTACAGCGTGCGAGCGACCTCTTTCACTTCGAAGAACTCCAGCGCATCGCCTTCCTTGATGTCGTTGTAGTTCTTCAGCTTGATGCCGCACTCGAAGCCTTCAGTCACGTTGCGGACGTCGTCTTTCAGACGTTTTACGGATTCGACCTCACCCGTGTAGATCACGATGTTCTCGCGCAGCAGGCGGAAGCGGGCGTTGCGGATGACCTGACCGGCGGTGATCATGCAACCGGCGACGGTGCCGATCTTGCTGGCCACGAACACGGTGCGGATCTCTGCGGTGCCAATGACTTCTTCCTTCTGCTCGGGCGCCAGCATGCCGCCCATGGCTGCCTTGATCTC
>JANMKK010000353.1:0-3032 GCA_031372005.1 Rubrivivax sp. | reverse complement strand
TCGATTCGATGTTCAACCAGCACGCCAAGTGGCTGAAGGTGTGCAATGGCATTCCCTGGCGCAAGCCCATTGCATCGCTGAACTACCTGCTCACCTCGCATGTCTGGCGCCAGGACCACAACGGCTTCTCGCACCAGGACCCCGGCTTCATCGACCACGTCGCCAGCAAGAAGGCCGACGTGGTGCGCATCTACCTGCCGCCCGATGCCAATTGCTTGCTCTCAGTCACCGACCACTGCCTGCGCAGCCGCACCTCCGACAACCTGAACATTGCCGGCAAGCAGCCCGCACCGCAGTGGCTGGACATGGACGCGGCCGTGCGCCACTGCACGGCCGGCGCCGGCGTGTGGGAGTGGGCCAGCTTGGACGCGGGTGTGGGTCAGGTCGACCCCGACGTCGTGATGGCCTGCGCGGGCGACGTGCCGACGCTGGAGGCACTGGCCGCCGTGACGCTGCTGCGGGAGTACGTGCCCGACATCCGCATCCGCTTCGTCAACGTCGTCGACCTGATGGTGTTGCAGCCGCCGTCAGAGCATCCCCACGGCCTGGCCGACCACGAGTTCAACGCCCTGTTCACCACCGACAAGCCGGTGATCTTCGCCTTCCACGGCTACCCCGCGATCATCCACAAGCTGACCTACAGGCGGCGCAATCACGCCAACATTCACGTGCGCGGCTACCAGGAAGAGGGCACCACCACCACGCCCTTCGACATGGTGGTGCTGAACAGTGTGGACCGCTATCAACTGGCGCTGGACGCGATCCGGCGAATCCCCAGGTTGGCGGGCCAGGTGGCGGCAGAAACCGCGCGCTTTGAAGCCACCATGCAACGCCACAAGCGCTACATCTGCGAGCATGGCGACGACATGCCCGAGATTCTGGGCTGGCGATGGTTGCCGGCGAAGACCAACCCGTGAGCGCGTTGAACATCCTGGCGCTGAACAGCGGCTCGTCGTCGCTCAAACTCGGCTTGTTCCGCGTCGATTCAACCGGCGCCGAGAAGCTGCTCAGTGAGAGCGTCGCGACGGCTGACCATCCGGACGCGATGAGCCGTGTCGCCAGCGTTCTCGCAGCGTCCGGGATGCCGCCACCCGACGCCATCGGGCACCGCATCGTGCACGGCGGCTTCGCACTGCGGCAGCATGGCCGCATCGACGATGCGGTGCTGGGCCAGCTGCAGGCCGCCGCCGCCTTCGCGCCGCTGCACGCACCTGCGGCTCTGGCGCTTATCCGCTACGCGCAAGCGCAGTTTCCCGGCGTGCCCCAGGTGGCGTGTTTCGACACGCAGTTTCACGCTGGCCTGCCCGATGTGGCGCGGGTGCTGCCCATCGCGAGGGAGCTGCAATCGGAAGGCATTCAACGCTACGGATTCCACGGCCTGTCGTTCGAATCGATCGTGCGGCAACTCGGCCATGACTTGCCCGAGCGCCTGGTCATCGCCCACCTGGGCAACGGCGCCAGCATCACTGCCGTGAAGGCGGGCCGGTCGATCGACACCAGCATGGGCCTGACGCCCAGCGGCGGCGTCATCATGGGCACGCGCAGCGGCGATCTCGACCCCGGCGTGCTGGTGCACCTGATGCGCGAGAAAAAATTCGATGTGGCCGGGCTTGAAGCGCTGCTTGATCAACGTTCCGGCCTGCTGGGTATATCGGGGCTCAGCAGCGACATGCGGCGTCTGCGTGAAGCCGCTGCATCGAACCGCGATGCACGCCTGGCCATCGAGATGTTCTGCTATTCGGTGCGCAAACAGGTGGCCGCGATGGTTGCCGTGCTGGACGGGCTTGACCTGCTTGTCTTCACCGGCGGCATCGGTGAAAACGACGCGCCGGTGCGTGCTGAGATCTGTGCGGGCCTGGCATTTATCGGCGTCAGCCTTGACGCATCGCGCAACGGCGCTGAGAGCAAGTCCGCCGGCCTCATCAGTGACGATGCGTCGCGTTGTCAGGTGCTGGTGCTCGCCTCGCAAGAGGACGAGCAGATTGCCCGCCATGCGTGGGCATTGCTTCGATGACGGCGGTTGCAGCGGGCCGTCCTGGCGACATCGGCGATGCGTCGGTCATGGACGCCGACGCGGTGGCGGCGGCGCTGGGGGTGGATGTCGAAACCGGCCTCAGCGCGCAGGAAGCCGCGAGCCGGCTCGCACAGAACGGGCCCAATGAACTGCGTGCCGCGCCGCGGCCGCCCGCCTGGCGGCGAGTGCTGGCGCAGTTCCAGGACCCGCTGATCTACCTGCTGCTGGCGGCAGTGGCCGTGGCACTGGTGGCGTGGTGGGTTGAAGGTGCGGGTGCTCAGGGCCGGGGCTGGCCGGTGGACGCGATCGTCATCGCCGCCGTCGTGCTGCTCAATGGCGTTATCGGCCATGTGCAGGAAGTGAAGGCGCAGAACGCGGTGGCTGCACTGGCCAGGATGACGGCAGCCAGTGCAGGCGTGCTGCGAGACGGCAAGCCGCAGCGCGTGCCCAGCGCCGAGATCGTGCGCGGCGACGTGCTCGTGCTGGCCGAGGGCGACGCCGTCGGCGCCGACGCGCGCCTGCTGCAGGCCACGACCCTGCGCGTGCAGGAAGCTGCGCTGACGGGTGAGAGCGAAGCCGTGTTCAAGGACATTGCCACGCTGCTTGAGCCGGCAGCACTGGGCGACCAGCTCGACATGGTCTTCAAGGGCACGGCGGTGGCGCAGGGCGCGGCCCGTGCCGTGGTCACCGCGGTCGGCATGGACACCCAGATGGGCAAGGTCGCGGCGCTGCTGGAGGCAACCGTCGAGGAACCGACGCCGCTGGAAAAAGAAGTCGCGCGCATCGGGCGCACGCTGGGCCTGGCGGTGGTCGTCATCGCCGTCGTGGTGGTGGGCACCATCCTGCTCATCAGCGAGATTCGCAACACCGCCGATGTGGTGCACGTGCTGTTGCTGGGCGTGTCGCTGGCGGTGGCTGCGGTGCCCGAGGGCTTGCCCGCCATCCTGGCGGTGGTGCTGGCGCTGGGCGTGCAGCGCATGGCCAAACACCACGCCATCGTCAAGAACCTGTCGTCGGT
>JANMKK010000349.1:0-4692 GCA_031372005.1 Rubrivivax sp. | reverse complement strand
GCGCTGCTGCTGTGGGTGCTGAACCGCACCAAGGTCGGCCTGCTGGTGCGCGCGGGCGTGCAGGACCGCGAGATGGTCGAAAGCCTGGGTTACCGCATCAAGCGCCTCTTCGTGGGCGTGTTCGCGGCCGGCTCGGCGCTGGCGGGGCTGGGCGGCGTGATGTGGGGCCTGTACCAGCAGAGCGTGACGCCGCAGATCGGCGCGCAGGTGAATGTGCTGATCTTCATCGTCATCATCATTGGCGGGTTAGGCAGCACGCTCGGCTGTTTTGTCGGTGCGCTGCTGGTGGGGCTGCTGGCCAACTACACCGGCTACCTGGCACCGAAGGTGGCGCTGTTCTCGAACATCGGCTTGATGGTGGCGATCCTGTTGTGGCGGCCGCAAGGGCTGTACCCGGTGAAGTCATGAAAGCTTGCGAATGAAGCGCCTGCTGTCCCGACTTTTCTCGCACGACCTGCCGCGCAACCGCTGGCTGGCGGCGCTGTTGATCGCCATCGTGCTCGGCCTGGCGCTGGCGCCCTTCCTCTTCCCGGGCAGCAAGGCGCTGAGCGTCGCGGCCAAGATGCTGGTCTTCATCGTGCTCGTCGCCAGCTACGACCTGCTGCTGGGCTACACCGGCATCGTCAGCTTTGCGCACACGATGTTCTTCGGCATCGGCGCGTATGGGGTGGCCATCGCCAGCACGCTGATGGGGCCGGGCTGGACTGCGGTGGCGGTGGGGCTGCTGGTGGCGCTGTTGTTGTCGCTCGTGCTGTCGCTGCTGATCGGCCTCTTCAGCCTGCGGGTGAAGGCGATCTTCTACGCCATGATCACGCTCGCGGTTGCTTCCGCGTTCCAGACCCTGGCCTCGCAGTTGTCGGACATCACGGGCGGTGAAGACGGCCTGAGCTTCAAGAATCCCGACTGGCTGAGCCCTTCATTCGAGTGGCTGGATGCACCCGTGCTGGGCGTCGCGGTGGACGGCAAGCTGCTGAGCTACTACCTGCTCTTTGCCGCCGCCGTTGTGCTGTTCCTGCTGCTGCTGCGCATCGTCAATTCACCCTTCGGCCGCGTGCTGCAGGCCATCCGCGAAAACGACTTTCGTGCCGAGGCCATCGGCTACCGCACGGTCGTCTACCGAACGCTGAGCAACGTGCTGTCGGCGCTGTTCGCCTGCGCCGCCGGTGCGATGCTGGCGCTGTGGCTGCGCTACACCGGGCCCGACACCACGCTGAGCTTCGAAATCATGATCGACATCCTGCTCATCGTCGTCATCGGCGGCATGGGCACGATGTACGGTGCGGTCATCGGCGCGGTGCTCTTTGTGCTGGCGCAGAACTACCTGCAGGACTTGCTGAAGCTGGGCGCCACGGCGTTTGACGGTGTGCCGGTGCTGGGTGCGGTGCTCACGCCAGACCGCTGGCTGTTGTGGCTCGGCTTGCTTTTCGTGCTCTCGGTCTACCACTTTCCCAGCGGCATCGTCGGACGTTTGCGGGCCATGCGCCCGCCTGGCCGAGCGATGCCAACTTTGACGTCGAATACCCACAAGGAGACAAGATGAACTTCAAACTCAATCGCCTCGCGGCCGCAACGAAACTTGCAGTGACGGTGGGCCTTGGTGCAGTGCTGCTGAGCGCATGCCATAACGACGAAGGCGAGCTGATCGCGCCCAACACGCTGGCTTCGGACATCACCCAGCAGGGCGTCACCGTTTATTCCGCCACAGGCACCGGCAGCGGCGCCACCGCCGCCACGCAAGACCTGCTGACGGCCGGCCTGGGCAAGACCGGCCTCGGCCTGGCGACCGCGCCGGCCTACGCCGACCCGCTCAACCCGACCGCGCTCGAACTGCGCCGCAACGCGATCTACAGCAATTACCGCGCGCTGGTGGACGCCACCGCCGGCGGCGGCTACGGCACGCTCTACGGGCCTAACGTCGACGTGGCGGGCATCGCCACATCTGGCGAAGGCCTGATCCCCGGCCGCGAATACATCGCCTCGCTAGACGACGGCAGCGGCCGCAAGCGCGTCGTCATCGCGGTGCAGATCCCCGACAGCTTCAACCCCGCCGCGCCCCTGCCTGGTGCTTGGCCCTTCCTCGGGTTCACGCGGTGTCTACGGCGCCATCGGCTCGGCGGGCGACTGGGGCCTGAAGCACGGTTGCGCGGTGGCGCTCACCGACGCCGGCAAGGGCGTCGGCCTCTACGACCTGAGCGACGACACGGTCAACCGCATCGACGGCACGCGCGCCACGCGCAGCGCTGCGGGTGCCTTGACTTTCTTTGCCGCCAACATCACCGATGCAGCCCGCACGGCCTACAACGCCTTGTTCCCCAACCGGCTGGCGCTGAAGCAGGTTCATTCGCAGCTCAACCCTGAAAAGGACTGGGGCACCGACACCCTGGCGGCCGCGAAGTACGCGCTGTTTGCTCTCAACGACCGCTACGGAAACGCCGCCACGCCCGCACCCTTCAACGCCGCCAACACACTGGTCATCGCGGGTTCGGTGTCCAACGGCGGCGCCGCCGTGCTGCACGCCGCCGAGCAGGACACCACGGGGCTGATCGACGGCGTGGTGGCTGGCGAGCCGGTGACGGAGCTGCCAACCACCGCCGGCTATGGCATTCAGCAGGGTGGCGTGGCCGTCGTCGGCTACGGCAAGAAGCTGGCTGACTTCGTGACCTACGGCAACCTCTACCAGCCCTGCGCCGCCCTGGCTGCTGGCGCGGCCATGACCGAACTGACGGTCTTCAACTACCTTGTCATCACGGCGCAGACCGGCCGCGCCAGCGCGCGCTGCGCCGGCCTGGCCGCCAAGGGCCTGGTGACGGGTGCTGACACCGCAGCGCAATCGCTGGACGCGTTGAACAAACTGCGCAACTTCGGCTGGACGGTCTTCAACGACCAGATGCACAACGCGCACTACGCCTTGGGCAACGGGCCGATCCTGTCGGCGATGTACCCCACCAGCTACGGCCGCTTCTCCGTCACCGACAACGTCTGCAACACGAGCTTTGCGCAGACCGACGCCAGCGGTGCCCCGGTGGCCGTCAGCGCCACCACCAAGGCGCAGAGTTTCGCCGTCGCCAACGGCACCGCCAACGCATCACCGGCGGCGGTGGTCTACAACGATTCGGTTGGCGGGCCCCGGGTCTGGAACATCGCGACGTCGGTATCCACCGGCGTGCAGGACTTTGGCCTCGACAACGCGCTGTGCCAGCGCGCGCTGGTCACCGGCGTCGATGAAACCGGCGCGGCGCTGACCGTCACCGCCAGCTCGACGCGGCCGACCGCAGCGCAGAGTGCCGCCGTGCAAGCGGGCATCGCCGAGGTGCTGCTGAGCGGCAACCTGCGCGGCAAGCCGACGCTGATCGTCGCCGGGCGCAGCGACGCGCTGGTGCCGGTCAACAACAACGCCCGGGCCTACGCGGCCTACAACCGGGTCGTCGAAGGCAGCGCCAGCAAGCTCAGCTACATCGAGGTTGCCAACGCCCAGCACTTCGACAGCTTCAACGCCTTCAGCGGCTTCGACACCCGCTTCGTGCCGCTGCACGTCTACTTTGTGCGGGCGATGGACGCCATGTACGCCAACTTGCGCAGCAGCACTGCATTGCCGCCCAGCCAGGTGGTGCGCGCGACGCCGCGTGGCGGCATTCCGGGTGCTGCAGCGGCCATCACGGCGGGCCACGTGCCGGCTGCCAGCGCCGCGCCGCTGGTGGCGGACCAGATCGGCTTTGTGGGCACGTCGATCAACGTGCCCAACTGACCGGGCCGAGCGCTGCGCTGACGAGCCGTCCATGATGAGCCCGACGTCGCAAGGCACCTTGCCGCGCACCGCGCCGCCCAGCTGGCTGCCCGTCTCGCTGCCCAGCCCGCCGCCCATCTCCCATTACCTGCAATGTGAGGGCCGCGAGCTTCACTGCACCGAATGGGGCCGCGACCATGCGCAGACGGTGGTCGCCTGGCACGGGCTGGCGCGCACGGGGCGCGACATGGACGCCATTGCGGCGCACTTGTCGCAGCGCTTTCGCGTCATCTGCCCCGACACCATTGGCCGGGGCTTGAGCCAATGGAGCCCCGAGCCGGCGGCCGAATACCACCTGGACTTCTACGCCCGGCTGGCGCTGTCGCTGGTGGACCAGCTGGGCATTGCGCAGATGCACTGGCTGGGCACGTCGATGGGCGGCGCCATCGGCATGGTGGCGGCGGCGGGCTGCTTGCGCGGGCGCATCCAGCGCCTGGTGATGAACGACATCGGCCCGACGCTGCCGCTCGCGGCCATCCAGCGCATCCTGGCCTATGCCGGCAACCCCCAGGCCTTTGCCACCGTGGCAGGGCTGGAACAGTACTTCCGCACCATCTACAAACCCTATGGCTGGCTGAGTGACGCGCAGTGGCGGCTGTTCACCGAAAGCTCGCTGCGGCGCCTGCCCGACGGCCGCGTCACGCCGCATTACGACCCGGCGATGGTGCAGCAGTTTGTGCACCGCCCGCACGACCACGAACGCTGGGAGGCCTGGGATTCGCTGAGCCTGCCCGTGCTGTGCCTGCGCGGTGAATCGTCGGACCTCTTGCTGCCCGAAACGGCAGAAGCCATGCGCGTGCGCGGGCCGCAGGCGGTGGTGGTGACCATCCCCCATTGCGGTCATGCACCGGCCCTGAACACGCCCGAGCAGTTCGCGCTGGTCGAGCGCTTTTTTTCGCCCTGATGCA
>JANMKK010000339.1:0-6718 GCA_031372005.1 Rubrivivax sp. | reverse complement strand
GTTCTGTTCCAGCGCTATCACCCTCAGCAGCGGGTACTCTTGCGGCAGGCGCTTCAGGTTGTCGATCGTGGCGCCACGCCAGCCATAGATGCTCTGGTCGTCGTCGCCCACGGCGGTGAAGAGCGCGCGTGGGCCCACCAGCATCTTCAGCAGTTCGTACTGCACGGTGTTGGTGTCCTGGTACTCATCCACCAGGATGTGGTGGAACTGCTCTTGCCACTTGGTGCGCGCTTCTTCGTCACGTTGCAGCAGGACCAGCGGCAACTTGATCAGGTCGTCGAAGTCCACGGCCTGAAAGGCTTGCAGCCGTTCCTGGTACAGCCGCATCACGCGCGCCGCCACGGCTTCGTTGTCGTCCGCAGCGGCCGCCTCGGCGCCATCGGCGTCCAGGCCCTGGTTCTTCCACAGACTGATGGCCCACTGCCAGCGCCGCGCCAGCGCGTTGTCGGTGCAGCCCCCGGCGTCACGCAGCACGCCCAGCACGTCGTCGCTGTCCAGGATGCTGAAGTTGGGCTTCAACCCCACCTTCGTGCCGTCAGCGCGCAGCATGCGCACGCCCAGGCTGTGAAAGGTGCTGACTGCCAGGTCCTTGGCCGCGCGCGGGCCGACGAGCGCCTTGGCGCGCTCGCGCATTTCTTGTGCGGCCTTGTTGGTGAAAGTGATGGCGGCAATCTGCTTCGGCAGCAGGCCCGATTGCAACAGCCGCGCGATCTTGTGCACGATGACCCGGGTCTTGCCCGAGCCGGCCCCGGCCAGCACCAGGCACGGGCCGTCCAGGTGGTGCACGGCCTGCATCTGGGCGTTGTTGAGCGTCGCGGGTTGGGCTTGTGCGTGGGGGTTGTTCATGGGGCGGCGGATGATAGCGAAGGTGGGGTGCCGCTGTGTTGCGGCGGCATCGTGCCTCGCGTCGGGCGGTACCCGGCAGCGGCCCACGCTATGTCGGTCTTCGCTGCGCTACGACTGCGCTGCGCTGCTCAGCCTTGAGTCGTACCGCCCAACTCACTTCGCCCTCTGCGCTCTCTGCGCTCAAACAGTCGGCGGTGAGTCAGATGTGGATGCGCGCTGTGCGCGCCGACTCAAGGCCTGCGCTGCTCGCCGCCACAGAGTGGGCCCCTGCCGGGCACCGCCCGCCGCTCACCCACCAGCGCGGGCCTTTTCCAAAACCGCCACGGCTGGTGCCGCAAAGGCGGGCCCGGGCAGGATTGAGCGCACCTCTGTGGCGCTGAGGAACGGAAGTTTCTTGGCCGCGCGAAGCGCATCCATCATCTGACTTGGCGCGGCTGTTAGAGCGCAGTGAGCGAAGCGAACGTAGCGAGTTCCGCGCCTAGGCCAAGAAACTGAGTACCGCAAGGGAGCCGTAGCGCAGCGAAGGCCGCCACAGCGAAGCGCTCAAGCCTGCCCGGGCCCGCCTTTGCCGCCTCGGTCCGCAAGCCCCAAAACCACAAGCCACTCAAGCGTTCAGAAATCCCAAATTCCGCACACCCATATTGAAGTTAGCCAAATTCGGAAACACATCGGCAATCTGCGAATCCGACAGCCCAAACCACCGCCCCAAAGTCGCACCCAACTGGTCCACCGACGTGCCCGGCAGCATCGCGCCATTGCCCAGTTGATCCGGGCTGCCGTCGAAGTTGTTGTTGCTGGCGTTCTTCACCGCAACGGTCGGGAAGCGGCCGTACAAGTCGCCGCCACGCACGGCGCCGCCCAGTACGAAGTGGTGGCTGCCCCAGCCGTGGTCGGTGCCGTCGCCGTTGCTGGTGAAGGTGCGGCCGAAGTCGCTGGCTGTGAAGGTGGTGACGTTGTTGCGCGCGCCCAGGTTGCCAAGCGCCGTGTCGAAGTATTGAAGCGCGTGCGACAACTTTGCCATCAGGTCGGAGTTGTTGCGGTTCTGCAGGTCGTGGCTGTCAAAGCCGCCCATGCTGACGAAGAACACCTGGCGTTTGACACCGGTGACGCCGCTGATGCCGGCGTCCACCATTCGCGCCACCGCCTGCAGCTGTTGCGCCAGTGGGTTGGCAGCGCGGGCGCCGGTGAGCGGGTTGTCGTATTTCAGCTTCTCGTCGGTGTTCGCGCTGTAGCCCACGCCGGGGAGGGGCGGCGTGCCAAAGGCGGCATCACTGGCCGGGCGCAGCGCGGTGCGCAGAACCGTTTCAGCGTTGATCGAACTGGCGCCCACAGCGGCCATGTCGGCTTCAAAGACGTGGCTGCCACGGCTGGCTGCGCTGATGCGGTTGAGTGCGGCGGCCACCGCCGCAGAGCCGTAAACGTTGCCGTTGGTGTCGGCCCCCAGGCGGATGGCGCCATTGGTGGACACCTGGTACTGCCGCACCGTCTGCCCCGCCAGCCACACGGCGTTGCCGGACGCCGACACAGCGGTGAAAGCCGTGCGCGTGTTCTGCAACGCCAGCATGTCGCCCATGCGCCCGCCCCAGCCGCGCGTGGTGCCTTCGGGGCCCAGCGACTGCCAGGTGTTCTGCTGGTCGTTGTGTGAAAACAGGCTGGCCGGTTTGGGGTGCGACGTGGTGCCGTACTGCGCCTTGGTGGTAGGCAGGATCAGCGGGCCGATATTGGGCAGGATGGCCAGTCGGCGGTCGGTGTTGAAGAGCGTCTGCAGGCTGCCCATCAGCGGGTGCAGAGCGAAAGTGCGGCCCTGCGCATTGACGGGTGTGATCGGCAACACGCCGCCCAGTCGTGACGGCGACCCGGCAACGGCCGTGCCCACGGGCGCCACGCCAGGGGCCAAAAGCGCAATGGAGTCAGGCGCCTGGTTGCGGATCGTGGAATACGCTGCCCAGCTGGCGCTGTCGGTGGGCAGGATCATGTTGTAGGCGTCGTTGCCACCGAAGAGGAAGACGCAGACCAGCGCCCGGTAATCGGTGGCGGTCTGTGCGGCCACGTTGCCGGCGGCCAGCAGATTCAGTGCCAGCGGCGCACCGCTGCCGGCAATGGCACCCATGGCGCTGGCGTGGCGCAGGAAGAGCCGGCGTGCACTGTCCAACGGGTGGCTCTTGAGGACGATGTTCTTGGTCATGGCGGGGTCCTCGATGCGCTTCACTGCTGAACCTGGAATTCAGGCGCTGCCAGCACCAGCAGGATCGCCGCGTTGACGCGTGCGCGCTTGGCGCTGTCCACGCTCGTCTGGTTGCCCAGGTTGGCGTTGAGTGCGGGAATGGCGATGGTGCCGACGGCGTTGACGATCTCGGTGCGCAGCGCGGCGGTGGTGTTGCCCGTTGTATAGCCGTAGGTCAACTTTGAAAGCACCAGGTCCACCAGCGCCGCAGCGTCGGTGGACGCTGCCAACTCGGCGGTGTAGTTGCCCTGCAGGTCACGCCGGTTGCGCACCACACCGGCCACGGTGCCGTTGGTCTGGCCGACACCGCTGGCGATGTTGTCGCGCATGAAGTTGACGTAGCCGGCAGCGCTGGTTTCGTGGGCGATCTGCATTTCGGGTGTCACCAGGCTGCGGCTGGCGGCGCCGCTGCCGGGGCTGACATAGCCGGGGCGGTAGAAGTTGAAGACCGACGGCGACCGCATTGGCGACTGCCCCAGCGCCGTGGCTGCGGGGTCGGTGCTGCCGACCTTGAAAGCGCCGGTGTCGCTGGTGTGCGGGAAGGCGCGCATGAAGGCCGATAGCCGCAGCACCGGTTCACGCACCTTGCCGGACGTGTCAGACCTTTGGCGTGCTTCCGCGTGCATCAGGATGGCTTTGACCACAGCCTTCATGTCGCCCCGCACACCGGAGCCGTTATTCGCAAACACCCGCGCCACATCGCGGACGTAGGCAGGGCTCGGGTTGCTGGTGACCAGGCGCTGGATCAACTGGCGGCCGATGAAGGGCCCGACGTTGGCGTGCGCGGCCAGCGTGTCCAGCGCGGTGCGCAGGCTGGCGTTGGGGTCGGACGTGGTCTGCACCGGGATCACGGCGCTCAAGAAACGCTTTTCTTCGGTGCTGTGGTACAGCGGGTAGCCCAGCATGGCCTTGAAGCTGCGGTCAGGGTCAGCATTGCCGTTGCTGGTGCCGGAGAAGAAGCAGTTGCTGTCAGGCCAGGCTGGGCAGGCGTAACTGAAGCCGGTGAACACGCGCGCCAGCCCGGAGATGTCCGCCGGCGTGTAAGTGTCCACGGCCGTGGTGGTTGCACCCGTGGTGCGCGCGCTGCCGTCCTCGTTCAGCTCCACCAGACCGATGGAGAACAGCTGCATCACCTCGCGGGCGTAGTTCTCGTCGGGCACACGGCCGGTGCGCGGGTCGGCTTTCTGGTTTTTCAGGTGCGACAGGTAGGTGCCCATCATCGGGTGGCGTGACACCGATTCCAGCAACTGCCGGTAGGTCGTCAGGCCGTCACTGCCCAGCATGTCCAGCCACTGGGCCACTGCGCGCGGGTTGTTGGCGACGTTGTCTTCGACCATCGAGATGACGAATATTTGCGACAGCGCAAACACCGTGCGCTGTCGCAACTGGTCGGGCCCGGTCAGCGCTTGTTTCCAGAAGGTCTCGAAGACCTGGTCCTGGCCGGCGCTTTTGGTGGCGTCAGCGGCCTTGATCTCGGCGTCGCGCGCTTCGACATGGCTGCGGTGCGACACGGCGGGCAGCGCCATTTGTTCGTCGATCCAGGCGGCGTAGCCAATGGCCATGACGCGGGTGACGTCGGCGTCGGTGGGGCCGAAGGTGGCTTGCGTGAGGAAGCGTGCAGCCTCGGCGCGCGTGGCGGGCTTTTCCACCACCACTGGCGCTGGCGGCTCGGGCGCGGCAATGGTTTCGCTGCCGCCCCCACCACCGCCGCAGCCGGCGAGCAGCAGAGACATCATCAACGCGCACAGGGCGCGTCGTTTAGGGCTGGTCATCACGGTTCGGCTCCCGAAGGCAGACGGGTTGGGTGCGCGGAGGCTGCGCCCGCAGCACGGGCTGACAAAGTCGTCGATTGTCACGCCGCGACCGCTGGTTTCCCGTGAAATGTGCCCTGCAGCCAACCACCTTTACGCTTGGACGCGACTAAAGCGCGATTGCAGGCGCGCCTACAGCGCGGGTGCCAGTCGTCGCCGCGCCAGGTCCGGCGCCATCTGCTGGCGCTGTGCCCAGTCCTGCAACTGGTCTTCGCCGATGCGGCCGACGTTGAAGTACTGCGCTTGCGGGTGCGCCATGTAGAAACCGCTGACGCTGGCCGCAGGTGTCATGGCCAGGCTTTCGGTCAATGCCATGCCCACGTCGCCAGCCATCAGCACGCGGAACATGTCCGCCTTCACGCTGTGGTCGGGGCAGGCCGGGTAGCCGGGCGCGGGGCGGATGCCGCGGTACTGCTCGGCAATCAGCTGTTCGCTGCTCAGCGCCTCGTCAGGTGCATAACCCCACAAGTCAGTGCGCACGCGCTGGTGCAGGCGCTCTGCAAACGCTTCCGCCAGGCGGTCGGCCAGGGCCTTGAGCATGATGGCGCTGTAGTCGTCGTGGTCATCGGTGAACTGCTTTTCCTTCTTCTCCAGGCCCAGGCCCGAAGTCACCGCGAAAAGACCGATGTAGTCCGCAGGCCCACCCGATTCGTAGCGCGGCGCAATGAAATCGGCCAGGCTGCGGTTGGGCCTTTTCATGCCGTCCACCACCGGCCGCTCGGTCTGCAGCCGCAGCGGGTTCCAGCGCATGGCAACTTCGCTGCGCGATTCGTCGGTGTAGATCTCGATCGTGTCGTCGTCCACCGTCGCCGCAGGCAGCAGCGCGATGACGCCGCTGGCCTGCATCCAGCGGCCTTCGATGGCGCGCTGCAGGAGCCGCTTGCCGTCGCTGAAGACCCGCTGCGCTTCATGGCCCACGACCTCGTCGCGAAGAATGTCCGGGAACTTGCCGGCCAGGTCCCAGGTCTGGAAGAAAGGGCCCCAGTCGATGCACGCCGCCAGTTCTGCAAGGTCGTAGTTCTTGAAGACGCGGCGGCCGATGAACTTGGGCTTCGGTGGCGTGTAGATGGCCCAGTCCACCGCCGCCTTGTTGGCGCGGGCGGCGGCCAGCGTCACCAGCGGCGTGACTTTCTTGCTGGCGTGCTGCGCGCGCACACGGTCGTAGTCGGTGCGCAAGTCCTGGATGAATTTTTCGGCGCGTTCGTCGGACAGCAAATCCGAACACACCCCCACGCTGCGCGACGCGTCCGGCACGTAGACCACGGGCCCTTCGTAGTGCGGCGCAATCTTCACGGCGGTGTGCACGCGGCTGCAGGTGGCGCCGCCAATCAGCAGCGGAATCTTCCTGATGCGGAAGTAGTCGTCGCGCTGCATCTCGCCGGCCACGTGCTGCATCTCTTCCAGGCTGGGTGTGATCAGGCCACTCAGGCCGATGATGTCGGCGCCTTCGACGCGCGCCTTCGCCAGGATGTCCTGGCACGGCACCATCACGCCCATGTTGACGACTTCAAAGTTGTTGCACTGGAGCACGACGGTGACGATGTTCTTGCCGATGTCGTGCACATCACCCTTCACGGTGGCGATGACGATCTTGCCCTTGGCCTTGGCCTCGCCGCCGGCATCGACCAGGGCCTTCTTTTCGGCTTCGATGTTGGGCAACAGGTGCGCCACCGCGCTCTTCATCACCCGCGCACTTTTTACCACCTGCGGCAGGAACATCTTGCCCTGGCCGAAAAGGTCGCCGACGATGTTCATGCCGGCCATCAGCGGGCCTTCAATCACGTGCAGCGGCCGCCCGCCGGTGGCCTGGATGGCTTGCCAGGCCTCTTCGGTGTCG
>JANMKK010000334.1:0-2084 GCA_031372005.1 Rubrivivax sp. | reverse complement strand
GCCGATTCGCGCGCGCCCTGAAGTGCATCGGGTCTGAAGGAGCTGAAGAGCAGCGGCGACGCCCTGTCCGCCGACAGACCCGCCGACAGACCGGCCCAAAGCCGCGCGCACGAAGCGCCCACGGCCAGGCCCGTTTCGCGCTCCTGCCCGGGTGTGGGCTTGATTTCGACGTTCAAGGCAAAACCGTTGCGCTGGACATAACAGGCAATGGCTTCCAGGCTGGGGATCGGCTCACCGGCGTAGGCCCTGCTGTGCCAGCCGCCGGCGTCCAGGCGCGACAACTCTGCCCAGTCGCGGTTCGCGGCAGCACCATGCTCCGGCGTGGTGCGGTCCAGTGTGGCGTCGTGCAACAGCATGGGCACGCCGTCGCGGCTGAGCTTCACGTCGCACTCAAAGGCGCGGTAGCCAAAGGCGGCACCCAGGCGAAAGGCAGCGAGCGTGTTTTCAGGCGCCATCTGGCCCGCGCCGCGGTGCGCAATCCACAGTGGCCAGTCCGCAGTCTGCCAGCGCGGCATGCTCAGACGCGCTGGCCCGTTGCCGGGTCGAACCAGTGCAAGTGTTCTGGCGCCACGTGCAGTTGCACGGTGTCGCCGGGCTTGGGCGGTTTCAGCGTGGCTTCGATGCGCAGCGTGAAGGCTGCGTTGTCGGCGCCCGCCAGCTTGCCGTACACCAGCCGTTCGGCGCCCAGCATTTCCAGCATCTGCACCTGCAGCGGCCAGCCGCTGTTGGTGTTGAGTTGCCCACCCAACTGCGCGTGTTCAGGCCGCACCCCCAGCGTCAGCGCGCCGGCACGGGGCGCGGCGGCGGGCAATATCAGTGTCTGCCCACCCACCATGAAGCGCGAGCCGTCGGCGTGGCCCTGCATCAGGTTCATCGGCGGGCTGCCGATGAAGCCGGCGACGAAGGTGGATGCGGGCTGGCCGTAGACCTGGTCGGGCGTGCCGATCTGTTCGATGCGGCCGGCGTTCATCACGATCATGCGCTGCGCCAGCGTCATCGCCTCGACCTGGTCGTGGGTGACGAAGAGCGACGTGACGCCGAGTTCCGTGTGCAGCTTTTGAATCTCCAGCCGCGTCTGTGCACGCAGCTTGGCGTCCAGGTTGGACAGCGGCTCGTCAAAGAGGAACACCGCCGGCTGGCGCACGATGGCGCGGCCCATCGCCACGCGCTGGCGTTGCCCGCCCGACAGCTGGCGCGGCTTGCGCTGCAGGAGTGCGCTCAGCTCCAGGATCTTGGCCGCCTTCTGCACCCGCAGCTCGATCTGGTCTTTGGGCAGCTTGGCAATCTTCAAGCCGTAGGCCATGTTGTCGTACACGCTCATGTGCGGGTACAGCGCGTAGTTCTGAAACACCATGGCGATGTCGCGCTCAGCGGGTTCCAGCGTGTTGACCATGCGGCCGCCGATGTGGATCTCGCCGCCGGTGATGTCTTCCAGCCCCGCCACCATGCGCAGCAGCGTGCTCTTGCCGCAGCCGCTGGGGCCGACGATGACGATGAATTCGCCGTCCGGTATTTCGGCATTCACGCCGTGGATGACCTTGACCGCAGCAGAACCCTTGCCGTAGGTTTTTTCGACGTTGCGGAGTGCGATGGCGCCCATGTTCTGTTCTTACTTTTCTGTATCAACGAGGCCCTTGACGAACCACTTCTGCATCAGCATGACGACCAGTGCAGGCGGGATCATCGCCAGCATCGCGGTGGCCATCACCAGGTTCCATTGCTGCGCGGAGTCGCCGCCGCTGATCATCCGCTTGATGCCGATGACCACCGGGTACATGGCCTCGTCGGTGGTGACGAGCAACGGCCACAGGTACTGGTTCCAGCCGTAGATGAACTGGATCACGAAGAGTGCCGCGATGCTGGTGGTGGACAGCGGCAGCAGCACGTCCTTGAAGAAGCGCAGCGGCCCGGCACCGTCTACCCGCGCGGCTTCTACCAGTTCATCGGGCACCGTCATGAAGAACTGGCGAAACAGGAAGGTCGCTGTCGCCGAGGCGATGAGCGGAATCGTCAGGCCGGCGGCGGCACGGTGGCGCTCGCCGAAGCGGCCCTGATCGCGGGCATGGTCGGCGGACGGACCTACT
>JANMKK010000300.1:0-4031 GCA_031372005.1 Rubrivivax sp. | reverse complement strand
GGGGAAGACCTCGTCCTGGTTCGGCAGGTTGGCGCCACCGCTGTCCACCAGATAGATGCAGGGCAGCCGGTTCATCTGCGCGATCTCTTGCGCGCGCAGGTGTTTCTTGACGGTGAGCGGGTAGTAGGTGCCGCCCTTGACGGTGGCGTCGTTGCAGACGATCAGGCATTCCACACCGCTGACGCGGCCGATGCCGCAGATCAAACCTGCGCCCGGTGCGGCGTTGTCGTAGAGGTCCAGTGCTGCCAGCGGCGCGATTTCCAGAAACGGGGTGTCGGGGTCCAGCAGCATTTCCACCCGTTCACGCGGCAGCAGCTTGCCGCGTGCAACATGCCTGGCGCGGGCCGCGTCGCCACCGCCTTGGGCGATGAGCGCGAGCCTGGTATTGAGGTCTTGCACCAGCGTGTGCATGGGCCCGGCGCTGGCCTTGAACTCTTCGGATCTAGGGTTGAGCTTGGACGTGAGCACGGGCATGGGGCTGGATCTCCTTCGGTACGCCGAGTCTCTGATGGCAATTGACGTTTACGTTAACGTCATTTTCGGGCTACGGCTATGCAGGCAGACGCGGCAGGCCGGCGATGAAATTGCGCTTGACGCGGTGCGTGTTGCCGACGCTGAGCAGGTATGCCTTCGCGTCTTGCGAGTTCAATCGCGTGAGGGCTTTGGCCAGCAGCCGCAGTGGTTCTTTGTACGGGGTCTTGGCCAACCCGATTTGAAAGTCAAAGCAACGGCGCAACAGCGCGAAGGCCTCGGCGCTGCGATCAGCACCCAGCTTGTCGGCCAGAGCTTCCAGCACACGCGGGTCACAGCTGTTGGGGGGGTGCACCAGCGCCAGGGCCTCATCCATCGCACCGTCCAGCACCAGCATGCCGGCACGCCAACTCACATCGGGCCCGGCCGGCGCCGGGCGCACGGCATGGCTGCCGTACTTGCGCAGGACAGCCGCTTGCTGGGCCGCAAAGTCGGCCAGCGACTTCTGTTCCAGCGCCTGCGCCTGTGCGTAGGCGCGGCGCCGGATGGCCGGCCAGTCCGCGTTGGCGGCAGCGGCGGCCTTGGCCAGCGGCCGGTAGTTGTCGGGGCTGGGCTGCTGGTCGAAGCGGCGCAGGCGAATCGCCAGTGCTTCAGCGTCCCAGCCGTCGCGTTCATAGGCATCCAGCAGCAGGTCTTCCAGATGCGGATGGTTCTTGAACGTCTTGCACGCAGTCTGTGCCAACAGCAAGGCGTCCCGCGGGCGGCCGTTGTCGTTGCACCAGCGGATGAGTTCCGCGTGCTCCGTGACGCCCTACGCGCTGCGCTTCAAGAATTCAAACACGGCCAACGGGTCGGCCTGGCGCTGCAGGTCCGCAAACAGCCAGCGCCGCAGGCGGCCTCGGTTGACGTCAAAACGCAAGATGGAGCCACTGAATCCCATATCAGCGGTATCCATCGGCGTGTCGGGCTTGCGCGCGCTTTTCAACTCTTCTTTCTGCCAGCGTTCCACCAGGCGCTTGCTGTATGCGCGGGCCACTTCAGGCCCCGCTGCTTCCAGCATCGGCGCCGCCTGCCAGTAAGTGCCACCAGGCGCTTCCATGCGCTGCAGCAGGTGGTCAGCCCACGTCGGCGGGGGTGGCGCAAGACGAAGCGAGTCGATGATCAGCGCCATCATGGCTTCGATCACACCGTCCACCTCGCCCTGGCTATCGTAAGAACGTTCATCCACGGCCAGCGCGCGCTGGATGGCGCTTTCTGCAATGGCGCGCACGTCGGCCGCATGGCGGGGCAGTGCGCCGCGCAGCAACGCGGCAGCCTTTGTGGCGCGGTCGGTCCAGGCCCGCACCTCGCGCCTTTCGAGGTACTGACGGGCTGAAGTCTTCAGCAATGCGTCCACGGCCGTGCGCAAGGCCTTGGGGTCGTCAGCCGCCTGGGCACTGGCGGCCCAGGCCTTCAGCTCTGCCATCAGGTCGCGGTCGGCTTCGGCGCGCTCCCACAAGCGCTGTGCCAGTTGTTCTGCGGGTTGCGAGGCCAGGAAGGTTCGCACTGCTTCCCGGTTGCTGACGCGTGTTGCTGCCGCCTTGGCCGTGCGCGCCTGGGTTTCTGCCGACTGGGCCGAAAGTTTGGGGGCTGCCTTGACAGGCCCATCACCCCCCAACAGGCCGCGCCATAACATTGCGGCGGCCACCATGTGCTTGCAGAAATTGCCATCGGCTGCATGCGGGCAACTGCAGTCGGCATGCAGGCCGGGGTCTTCAAAGTGCAGATCCACCGTGTAGAGGGCGCTGCCGTGCGCTTCAAAGCGGGCGCGCAGGCCCCTGGCACTGAGCAACTGCACGCGGTCTGTGTGCAGATACTCCAGGCCCCGCTCGTAAGTCTGCAGGCCCGCCGTGTCGCGCAGGGAATCGTCCGACAGCTCTTCGGCCCATTCGGGCGGCAGGTCGTCCAGGGTTTTCTTTCGCGCGCTGACCATGGACCGCAGACCGGCTCAGCGGCCGTACACCGTGACCTCATCCCAACCCAGTGCCGCCATGTCTGCCGTGCGCAGATGCGGTTCGCTCGGCATCAGGAATTCATCCAGCGGCGGTGGCGGCACGCTGGTGCCCGACAACATGGCGTGGGCCTGGCCGCGGTGGTGCGTCTGGTGCATGAAAAGGTGCTGCAGCATGTGGGCGGCTGCGTCACTCTGAATACGGCCTTGCGCGCGCGGCATGTGCACGGTGGCATCCAGCGCGTTGTCGTCAGCGGCAGCCAGCCAGCGCAGCAGGCGTTCGTCGCTGAGCCGTTGGCGGCTGGCCAACCCAGCCAGCATGTCCTCAGCCACAAAGGCCAAGGCGCTTTCGCGCGCGCCGGGCTCCGCATGCAGCACGTCGATGTAGTACCCGTCCACCCACAGGATGTGGTTGAGCGTGGCCATCAACGTGGGGAAGAAGCCCGTGCGCGTGGCGTGCAGGTCGGCGTCGCTCAGCACCGCCATTGCCGTGTGCAGCCGGTGGTTGGCCAGTCGGTTGCCGTGGGCCTGGATGCGCAGAAGCGTCAGGGCTTGCATGTCATTCCTTTCGGCGCCACGGCTCGACCGCGCCGCCGGCCGCCACCCAAGCCTTGAAGCCACCGCCGAGATGGCTGACGTTGGCGTGTCCCATGTCCTGCAAGGCCTTGGCCGCCAACGCCGACCGCCAGCCGATGGCGCAAAAAAGCACCCACTGCTGCGCGCCGGCGGCAAGCTGCGCATCGACCCACGGCGACGCCGGGTCCAGGCGAAATTCAAGCACGCCGCGTGGCACGCACACCGCGCCGGGAATCGTGCCTTGGGCCTGCAGTTCTTCGGCCTCGCGGATGTCCAGCAGCCGCAAGCCGGCGGCACCCAGACGCGCCCGCAGATCGTCAACGCCAAGGGTGTGCACCTCGGCCAACGCTTCATCAACAAGTTGGCACGCGGTCTTCAAGGCCGGTCTTCTGGGCTTCAGCGCTGCGGCGCGGGCAGCCGCCCCAGCAGCGCTTCCACCGCCAGGCCGATGGCCAGCAGCCGCCGGTCGCTGCCGGCGGGGCCGTCCAGTTCCATGCCGATCGGCAGCTTGCTGCTGGCGCCCAGCGCGATGGGGATCTGCAGTCCCGGTACACCGGCGTTGCTGCCGGGGTCGGTGTTCTGGATCACGGCCATGAAGGTGGGCACGCTGCTGGATTCGGCGTTGGCGGTCATCGCCACCCCGGGCACCGTCGGGAAGACGATGGCGTCCAGGCTGTGCTTGTTGAAGGTGCGGCGGTATAACGCCTGCAAGGCCGGGCGCGACGTTTTCATCGCCGCGTCGTAAGCGGGTCTGGAGTCCACCAACATGTTGTTGGGCCCGGGCAGCTTGCGCGGGATGACGAGGCCGAGGTAAGTGCCCTTGACGTCGGGGCTTGCGGCCTGCGCGGCGAGCGTGTCGATGGTGATGCCGGTGCCGGTGGTCTTGAGGTAGGCCACCATGTCGTCGTGTGCTTCAAACATTGCCACCGGGAAGCTGATGGCGTTGTTCAGGTCGGTCAGCAGCGGCATGCTGACGTCGACCACGGTCACGCCC
>JANMKK010000173.1:0-7796 GCA_031372005.1 Rubrivivax sp. | reverse complement strand
ACGGTGGCGCGTGCCACCAGGTCGGGCCTGGGTGGTTGCACACGCGCGTCCACGTGCTGGCCGTAGTAGCTGTAGGGCCAGCCGTAAAAGGCACCGTCGCGCACGCTGGTGAGGTAGTCGGGCACGAGGTCACTGCCCAGTTCATCGCGTTCGTTCACCACCGTCCACAGCGTGGGGTTCACAGTGCCAACCGAAGCCACCCAGGCCAGCCCGTTGGGGTTGCGAAGCCCGCTGGCGTAGACGCGGTGTGTGCCGCTCGCCACGTCCACTTCCCACACTGCAGCGCGTTCTTCTTCGGCCGCCATGCCGCGTTCGGCGACATTGCTGTTGGAGCCCACCGTGACGTAGAGCTTCTTGCCGTCGGCACTGGCGATGAGGTTCTTCGTCCAGTGGTGGTTGATGGGGCCGGCGGGCAGCACCGTGACCACTGTGCCTGGTGTGTCGATGCGGATCTGGCCTGCGCGGTACGGAAAGCGCAACACCGCGTCCGTGTTGGCGACGAACAGCTGATCCCCCACCAACGCCATGCCAAAGGGCGAATTCAGGCCCGACAGCAGCACGAAGCGTTGGTCGGCCACGCCGTCCGCGTTGCTGTCGCGCAGCAGCGTGATGCGGTTGGCGCTGGCCACACCTGCACCGGCACGCTTCATCACCGTCTTCATCACCCAACCCTTGATGCCTTTGCCGTCGTCGGGTTTTGGCGGGGCGTTGCTTTCTGCCACCAGCACATCGCCATTCGGCAGCGCCAGCAACCAGCGCGGGTGGTCCAGGTCGCGCGCAAACGCTTCCACACGCGTGCCGGGGGCAGCCACCGGCTTGGCGCCGTCGGCCCAGCCTTGGGCGGGTGCGATGTTGACGGTGGGCAGCAGTGTGTGCCGCGGCAAAGGCAGCGTGGGCTCTTTGCCGATGCCGGCGGAAAGCGGCAGCCGGGCGCTCTCGGCACAGGCCGCAAGCAGCGTGCAGATGGCCAAAGTGACCATGGCTGGGATGGGGGCCAGCTCGTTACGGCCGGCTGAACGAATCATCTTCACGGGGCTGGTGCTGCGGCAGTGGCTTAACCCGGAACCATAGGCCTGCTGCCAACGAAGTGGAGTCGGCCGAGGCAGCGCCTGGCGGTAGGCGCACGACTACACCTACACGACGTTCGTCTCGCGCAGTGGCCGCTGGTCGATCACGCGCTGCCACCCCAATGCCGACAAGTCCAGCGTGCGGTAGCGCCCGGCCACCACCAGTTCAGCCAGAGCGCGGCCCACGGCGGGCGCCTGCTGCACGCCGTGGCCGCTGAAGCCGTTGGCAAACAGCAGTCTGGGCAGCGCGGGGTGCGCACCGAGGATGACGTTGTCGTCCAGCAGGTTGACGTCGTAGTGACCCGCCCAGGCGCTGTGCAAACGCGCGGCTTCGAAGCCGGGCACGCGGTGCGCCAACGCGGGCCAAAGACGGTCTTCAAACCAATGCAGCGGCACATCGAAGTCGTGGCATTCCGGATCTTCGTCGGGGGGCGGCGCGGCGCCGCACAGAAAGCCCTGGCCTTCAGGGCGGAAGTACAGGCCCGTGGGGTCCACCACCAGCGGGCAGGCCGGCAGCCGTGCAGGACTGCTGAAGTGAAAGACGCAGCGTTTGCGTGACTGCACCGGCAGCGCGATGCCGGCCTGACGCGCCAAGGTGGTGGCACCGGTGCCGGCCGCGTTGATGAGCCAGTCGCAACCGATGCGGCTGCCGTCGGCCAACACCACACCTGCCACACCCGATACACCCGACATGCCCGACACGCCCACCGGCGTGCGCAGCACATCCACCACCTCGCCCTGCCGCACCACAGCGCCCAGGGCCACGGCCTTGCGGCGCAGGCCGTGCATCAGCGCGTGGGCATCCAGCCAGCCTTCGCCCGACAGGCCCAAAGCGCCGCCGGCCAGGTCTTGGTGGTTCAACCAGGGGAAGCGCGTGGCCAGATCGGTGGGCGCCAGCAGCGCGATGTCTGCACCTTCCGCCCGCTGCACACGGTGGTTGGCCTGCAGCACGTCATGGCCCGCAGGCGTTGCCAGGAAGAGGTAACCCGGCTCGCGAAAGGCCAGGTCCGGCGCCACGCCGTCCAGCGCCAGCAACGTTCCCGCGCTGCGCAGGAAATGGGTGCCGAACATCGACATGCGCACGTTGTCTGGCGTCGAAAATTGGTGGCGGATGGACGCTACCGAGCGTGCGGTGGCGCAGCGCTGAAAACTCAAGTCGCGTTCCAGCAGCAGCACCGACCCGCCAAAGCCGCTGTCCTGCGCCAGGAAGTAGGCCACCGCGCTGCCCACCACGGCAGCGCCGACGATCACGACATCGAAGTGGTCTTGCACAACCGCCTCACATGGCCTCCCATCACAGCATCTGGCGGTCCGCGCCCTTTGAAGTTGCCGGCATGGCGCTGATCCGGTCGGCCGCATGGCGCAGCCGGCGGCCTGATCAGATCAGGCCTTCTCGCGGTCCTGCAGCAGCCGCCACATCACCTTGCCCGACCCGCTGCGCGGCAGTGCATCGACAAACTCCACGATCTTGGGCACCTTGTAGGCCGCCATGTGTTCGCGGGCCCAGTTGACGATGTCCTGCTCCGTCGCGGTGCCACGCGCTTCGGCGCGCAACACCACCACCGCCTTCACAGTCTCGCCGCGGTAGGCGTCGTGCGCGGCAATGATGCAGGCTTCCTGCACCAGCGGGCACTTGAAGAGCATCAACTCCACCTCGCTGGGCCAGACCTTGAAGCCGCTGGCGTTGATCATGCGCTTCAAGCGGTCGGTGATGAAGAAGTAGCCTTCTTCATCACGTCGGCCAAGGTCACCGGTGCGGAAAAACTGTTTGCTTTCGATGGTGATGAAGGCAGCCTTCGTCGCTTCCGGGTGGCCCCAGTAACCGCGGAAGACCATGGGGCCGTGGGTCACGATCTCACCGGTTTCACCGGTTGGCAGTTCGCGCAAGGTTTCGGGGTCGATGATGCGGCTGTCGACACCGTAGATCGGGATGCCCAGGCACTGCAGCTTGGCGCGTTCGGGCGGGTTGCCGTGGCTGGGCGCGGCGGTCTCCGTCAGGCCATAACCTTCGGCGAAAGTAATGCCAAATTCCTGCTGCAGCCGTTCGGCCACCGCGTGCGGCATGGCCGCGCCGCCGCCCGAGAGGTAGCGCAGGCTGGCAAGGTCAAAGCTCTTGTAATTGGGGCTGCCGAAGAGGTCGATGATCATGGTCGGGATGCAGGTCCAGTGCGTGACCCGGTAGCGTGAGATCAGCCGCCCGGCCATGTCGCGGTCCCAGCGCGGCACGATGACGACGGTGCTGCCGAGGTAGATCGACCCCAGCACGCCGTACATCAGGCCGGTGACGTGGAACATCGGCACCACCGCCAGGCTCACTGTTTCGGCGCTGGCGTGGCCCCACAGCCCACCGCCCACGATGTTGGGCATCAGCGTGCGATGGGTGTGTTCACAGCCCTTGGGCAGGCCGGTGGTGCCAGACGTATACGGCAACAACGCCAGGTCATCGGGCTGGCCCTGCGGCGCGGCGGGCACGTGGCCGGCGGCCAGCGCGTCGGCCCAGCGCGTGGCCATGGCGGGCAGTGCATGCGGGGCCAGCAGCCAGTCCAGCATCGCCTGCGGCGGACGGTCACCGTCGTCGATGGTGGCTGGCATGGTGTCGCTGAACTGGGTCACCAGCAACTGCTGCAGACGCTGCGCTTCGGGCAGGCGTTCATTGGCGGTCACGACAGTGGCAGCGAGGTCTGCCGTGGTGATTGCCACGCGGGCTTGGGGGTCGGTGATGTAGTGGCCGAACTCGTCGGCGCGGTTCATCGGATTGACGGGCACGACCACCGCGTCGGCACGCTGCACGGCGTAGAAAGCCACCAGGAACTGCGGGCTGTTCTGCAGGTACAGCAGCACGCGGTCGCCGCGTGCCACGCCTTGGGCCTGCAACCAGCCCGCCAGCTGTTCAGCCTGGCGGTGCAGTTCGCTGTAACTCATGCTGCGGCCCAGGAAGATGCAGGCGGCCTTGTTGGGGTAGCGGCGCGCGCTGACTTCGAGGTTGAACCACAGCGTGGTGTCGGGCACCACCAGGCTGCGCGGCAGGCGTGTGGGCCAGGGGTCGAAGGCTTTGTCGGTGGTGGAAGGTGCAGTCTGCGGCGTCAATCAGGGCTCCCGTGGCGGTGAACCCCGGGTATAGCGACTGCAGCGCGTGGCGTCATCCAGCGTTTCCCGCAGGCCGGCCGATCCACTGGCGGCTTTTGTGCCCGATCACTCGCGCCTGGCGTCCTGCTTCCAGCGCTGGCAAGCCGGGTGGCCGGCAAATTCGCCGCGCCCACATTCGCGTTCCATGCAGATGTGATACCGCACGCTGTCGCGTGAACCGCAGCTGGGGGGCGGGCCTGCCGCCGCCGTGGCTTCGGCGCTGGGCGCCGCCAGCACCGGTGCGGCAGCTGGTGGCGGCACCGCCGGGTCGGGGCGTTGACGCGGTGGGTCTTGCGCGGGCCTGAGCGTGGGCTTCTGCGGCGTCGCCATCGGCGCGCGCTCGGCGCGCGGCTTGGGCGGCGCTTCCACCGTGGTCACAGCTTCGCCGGGCGGCATCACCAGCGAAGGGATGGGGGCTGCCGCGGTGGATGGCACGCTGGCAGCCGCAGCCGCAGCTGGCAGCGCTGCGGCCGAGGCCGAAGCTTCGGCGGGCGTGGTCGGTGTCATTGTGTTGACCGCGACGGGCGGCGCGACCGTCATCGGGGCCAGCGACGGTGTGGCCGTTGTGGCGGCGGCAGGCGCTGTCGCCGGTTGCTGCCAAAACCAGACGCCCGCAGCGACGGCAACGGCGGACACCGCGCCCAGAATGATCGGCATGGCAGACCGCCTGGCCGCGCGTGGTCCGGGCGGCCGCTGCGCTGTCATCTCCATCGGGTCGGACACGCCAACATCCACTTCCACCGCAGACCGCCGGTGCACGGTGGTGGTTTCTGAGGAGATGCCAGCGGCCCCGCTGGCCGCGGGTTCGGGATCGATCCACACGTGTTCAGTGGCTGGCATTTGCGCGTTGGCCCGCGGCATGTACTGCGTGGCGCCATCACCCACATCCAGGTCGATGCGCCCTTCACCCGCCCCTTCACCTGCATTCGGCGGCAGTACGCTGGTGCGTTCCCAGTGCATCGGGGCGGTGTCAGCGGGGCGCCTTGCTGGCAACCGGGCGCGGCCTTCCAGCACGTCGCGCAACTCAACGACGCTTTGCGGGCGGTCAGCCGGGCGCGGGCACAGCATCCAGTCGATGGTGTGCAGAAAGGCTTCGCTGCAACCGGGCAGGTTGTCGGCCGTCAGGCTGGACGCTTCGTCGTGCACGGTGCGCGTCGTGGCCGGCGGCGGCGGCCGGCCCAGCAGCAGGTAGTGCAGCGTGGCGCCCAGCGCGTAGAGGTCGGTCCACGGGCCTTGGCGGACCGAACCGGCTTCGCCGTACTGTTCAATCGGCGCGTAGGCCGGCTTCAGGATGGCCGTGAGCGACTGCGTCTTGTCGCTGAGCACGCGCCGCGCAGCGCCAAAGTCCAGCAGCACGGGGCTGCCGTCGGGTTCGATCTGAATGTTGTCGGGCGCGATGTCGCGGTGGTAAACGCCTTCGCTGTGCAGCTTTTCGATGGCACCCAGGAGCGGCATCAGGATGCGCCGCGTAAAGGCTTCGTCGGGCGTGCCGGCCATGTCGAGGCGGATGTCCTTGACCGTGCGACCGCGCATCACCGGCATGGCCATGTAGGCGGTGCCATTGGCCTCCCAGAAGCGGTGCACCTTCAACAGCGACGGGTGGTCAAAACGTGCCAGCAGCTTGGCTTCGTTGACGAAGGACTTCAGGCCGAGCGCAAAACTTTCGGCGTCGGACTTTGAACGGATCGAGACGTGCATCGTCTCGGTGCGGCCGGCCAGCGAGGCCGGCATGTACTCCTTGATGGCGACTTCGCGTTCAAGGGCATGATCAAAGGCCAGGTAGACGATGCCGAAGCCCCCCACCCCCAAGAGCCTGAGCAACTCGTATTCACCCAGCCGTGTGCCTGCGTGCAGGGCGCTGGGGGTGTCTTGGCGGAGCTTGGAAGAATCGGAAGACATGCTCAAGGCAGCTTACCAGGGAAGCCTTCCCTTGAAACCCCACTTCATCCCGTTGCGCAACCTCTTGAACGGAGCATTGCGCAGCCGGGTATTGCGTAGGCTATTGCGCAGCCGGGCATTGGCCCGATGAGCGGCAAGCCTTCGCTCTGGGCTCACCGCGGCTTTATCCGGCTCTGGTTTGCGCGGCTGGCGTCGGTGACGGCCAGCCAGATGCTGATGGTGGCGCTGGGCTGGCAGATGTACGACTTGACCGGATCGGCCTGGGACCTGGGCCTGGTGGGCCTGCTGCAGTTCTTGCCTGCACTGGCCTTGGCGTTGCCGGCAGGGCAGTGGATCGACCGCCACCACCGCGGCCGCATTCTGGCCGGCTGCCTGGCAGTGCAAGTCGCGGTGGCGCTGACGCTCACCGTGGGCAGCAGTGCGGGCCTGGTGACGCGCGAATGGCTGCTGGCGCTGTCGGTGGTGCTGGGCGCCTTGCGCGCCGTGCAGATGCCGGCGCAGCAGGCCTTGACGCCGCTGCTGGTGCCGGCGGCCGACCTGCCACGAGCGCTGGCCTTCAGCTCGGCCGGGCTGCAGGGCGCCATCATCGCCGGGCCCGCGCTGGGCGGCTTGATCTACGCCGCCGGTGCCACCGCGACCTACGCCGCCAGCGCTGCACTGTTTGCGCTGTCTTGCGCGCTGTGCCTGACGATCCGCTATGAACATTTGCCCCCACCGCACGAGTCAATGTCGTGGCACAGCGTGCTGGCCGGGCTGCGTTTTGTAGCCGGGCACAAGGTGGTGCTGGGCGCCGTGACGCTGGACCTCTTTGCCGTGCTGCTGGGCGGCGCCACGGCCTTGCTGCCCATCTACGCCAAGGACATCCTGCACGTCGGCCCATTCGGACTGGGCCTGTTGCGCGGCGCGCCGGCGGTGGGTGCGCTGACGATGTCGGTCGTGCTCACGCGCTGGCCGGCGCGGCGGCGCGTTGGCGCATGCCTGCTGGTGGCCGCAGCCGTGTACGGGCTGGCCACGCTGGTCTTCGGCCTGTCAACAAACTTCAGTCTGTCGATGGCGGCGCTGGCGGTCACGGGCGCGGCAGACATGGTCAGCGTCGTCATCCGCCAGACGCTCGTGCAGCTGGAAACGCCCAACACCATGCGCGGCCGCGTGAGCGCGGTCAATTCGCTCTTCATCGGCGCGTCCAACCAGCTGGGTGAATTCGAGTCCGGCGCCACTGCGGCCTGGCTGGGGCCGGTTCAGTCGGTGGTGCTCGGGGGCGTGGGCGTGCTCCTGGTGGCGGGTCTCTGGCCGCGCCTGTTCCCGGCGCTGGTGCGGCGCGACGCATTGCTCCCCGGCGGCACAGATCAGCCCACAAGCTAACTTCCAAGTGAGTGGCAGGATGAGGCACGGGCCGGGGTCGCATGCGGGGCAGAGGAAGCAAGTTCATGGGCTTCATCCACGTTTCGCCTCTGCTCGGATGCGGGCATGGCGCCCGCGCGCTTTCCACTGCTGCACCTGCACCTTGCGCTGCAGCGCGGTGAGGCTGTCGCGGCGCGCTTCGCGCAGCAGCTTGTTGTAGTTCTTCAGGCGCTCTGGCGGGACCGCGTCGCGCACCGCGCAGCCGGGTTCGTCTTCATGCTGGCAGTCGCGGAAACGGCACTGGCTGGCGAGCTGTGCAACGTCAGCGAAGGCAGCGCTCAACTCCTGCACGTCGCCATCCAG
>JANMKK010000265.1:0-10060 GCA_031372005.1 Rubrivivax sp. | reverse complement strand
GTGGGTGCTGATGCCGCTGATCCTGGCGACGCGGCTGCTCAGTGCCACGGCGGGGTCAGGGTGGGCTTTTGCAGCCCTGGGCGCGGGCGCGCTGGGGTGCGTGCTCGGTGGCCTGGCGGCGCAGCGCAGCGGCAGCGCGCGCGTCGCCCTGCTGCAGTTGATGACCAGTGGCCTGTGCTGCCTGGCTGCACCGTGGGCGCTGGTGGCGCCGTTGCCGGTCTTCCTGGCCTGGTTGCTGCTGTGGGGCGTGACGGTGGCCGGCGACTCGCCGCAGTTTTCGGCCCTCACCGCCGCCAACGCACCGCGTGAGGCGGTGGGCAGTGTGCTGACCTTGACCAACAGCATCGGTTTCGCGATTTCGGTGCTGTCGATTGAACTCTTCGTGCGCCTGGCGCAGAGCGTGCCCCTCGCGCAGTTGCTGCCGTGGCTGGCGCTGGGGCCGGCGCTGGGGTGCATCGCCTTGCGGCCCTTGCTGTCCAAGCGGTAGTCAAGCAGTCGTCTTTGGCGCGCCAGCCGCAGCCGGCACGTGGCGCTGACACGCGAACAGACACATCCACACACCGGGCCCGCCTAAGGCGGCGCGCCGCCCCCCGCGTTTTGAGGGTGGACCCCCCAAATGCGGGGGTTCAAAGGGCTCTGGCAGGCGCTTGCAGCACGCCGCGCGGACGGTTGACTAACGGTTGACTAACGGTGGCTGACCACAGTCGCTGCAAACGACCATCACCGGAGTTCGACCATGCCCGAGCGTCACCTGAAACTGAACCGCACCGCCCTGGCCCTGGCCGGTTTGATCGCATCGATGGCGTCGGCACCGGCCTTTGCGGCCAGCTGCACCTGGAACAGCACAACAGGCAACTGGAACGAGTTGGCCAAATGGCTGGCTTGTGTCACCGGCAACGGCAACCCCGGCGGCGTGCCGGGCGCAGCCGACAGCGCCACCATTGGCGCGACGGGCGTGGTCACGGTCAACACGGCGCAGAACATCGGGGCAGTGGCAAACGCCGGCAGTCTGATCGTGGACGGCAGCTCGCTGCGGGTCACCGGCGGCATCACGGGCAGCGGCAGCACGACGATCCAGGGCAACGGCCTGCTCAACCTCGAAAACACGCAGACGGTGGACGGCAATGCCACCATCATCTTCGGCAGCGGCTTTAACAACCGGCTGGGCATCGACGGCGGCAACAAGGTTGTGACTTTTGCGGCCGGCACCACCGTCCGCGGCCAGAGCGGTTCCATCGGCCTGGGCCAGGTGGTCAATGGCAGCGGCAACAGCATCCTCAACCAGGGGCTGATCAGTTCCGACTCGGGCGGCACGATCAACATCATCCAGTCCACGCTGGTCAACCAGAACATCGCTGAAGCCACCGGCGCCGGCAGCGTCTTGCGATTTGACAGCGAGGTCATCAACACCGGCGGCACCTTGCGCAGCACGGCCGGCGGCGTGGTGATGCAGAACGGCGCCACCATCACCGGCGGCAGCATCACCAACAGCGGCGGCGGCACCTTCCAAGCGGCCAACAACGGCAACAACTTCCTGAGTGGCGTGACGCTGACCGCGGGCAGCCAAATCGACCTCGCCAGCGCGCAGTCGTTGGTGCGTGTCAACGGTGGCATGACGCTGAACGGCACGCTCAACATCAACAGCAGCAGCCTCATCAACTTTGAAGGCGACCAGACGCTGGCCGGCGGTGGCAGCATCGTGTTCGGCGGCACGTCGTTGAACAACCGCGTCGGCATCGACGGCGGCAACAAGACGCTGACCGTGGCCAGCGGCGTCACGATCCGCGGTGAGAACGGCGTCATCGGCGTTGGCCAGCTCCTCAATGGCAGCGGCAACCGACTGGTCAACAACGGCACCATCTCGGCCGACGTGGCCGGCGGCGTCATCACGCTGGCGCAGTCAGCGGTCACCAACAACGGCACGATCAGCGCCCAGAACGGCGGCACCTTGCAGCTGCAAAGCAACCTCACGGGCGGGGTTGGCAGTCAACTGGTGGCCGGTGCCGGCAGCGTCATCTCGCAGCAGGGCGTAACGATCTCGGGGGTGGTCAACACCAGTGGCAGCGGCAGCCTGCGGCCCACCGTTAGCACCAACAACTTCCTGTCGGGTGTCACGATCAATGGCAACCTGGACATGGCGAGTGCCGTTGCCACCGAGCGCGTGGTGGGCAACCTGGTGCTCAACGGCAGCATCAACGTCAACAGCGCCAGCCTGCTCAACTTTGAGGGCGACCAGACACTCAGTGGCAACGGCAGCCTCGTGTTCGGCAACACCGCCAGCAACAACCGCATCGGCGTCGACGGCGGCAACAAGACGCTGACGGTGGCCAGCGGCATCACCATTCGCGGCGAAAACGGCATCATCGGCGTCGGCCAGCTGGTCAACGGCAGTGGCAATGCGCTGGTCAACAACGGCACCATCTCGGCCGACGTGGCTGGCGGCGTCATCACGCTGGCGCAGTCAACGGTCACCAACAACGGCACCATCAGCGCCCAGAACGGCGGCACGCTGCAGCTGCAGAGCGACCTGGTGGGCGGGGTTGGCGGCCAGCTGGTGGCCGGGGCTGGCAGCGTGATCCTGCAACAGGGGGTGACGATCTCCGGCGTCATCAACACCTCGGGCAGCGGCAACCTGCGGCCCAGCGTCAGCACCAACAACTTCCTGTCGGGGGCCACGCTGAACGGCAACCTGGACATGGCCAGTGCTGTTGCCACCGAACGCGTGTTGGGCAACCTGGTGCTCAACGGCACCATCAATGTCAACAACGCCAGCTTGCTCAATTTTGAAGGCAACCAGACGCTCAGTGGCAACGGCAACATCGTGTTCGGCAGCACTGCCAGCAACAACCGAGTTGGCGTGGACGGCGGCAACAAAACGCTGACCCTGGCCAACGGCATCACGATCCAGGGTGTGAACGGCACCATCGGCGTGGGCCAGCTTGTCAACGGTTCGGGCAACACCTTGGTGAACCAGGGTCTGATCAGTTCGGACGGCGGCGGCACCATCAGCCTGGCTGGAGCCTCGTTTGTCAACCAGAGCATGGCCCAAGCCGTAGGTGCAGGAAGCGTGCTGCAACTGAACAGCGCCGTGGACAACAGCGCCGGCGTGTTGCGCAGCACTGGCGGTGGCGTGGTGCTGCAAAACGGTGTCACGGTCACTGGCGGCAACATCACCAACAGCGGTGGCGGCACCTACCGCGTCAGCGTCAGCAGCGTCAACTTTCTCTCGGGCGTGACGCTGACCAGCGGCAGCAACATCGACATGGCCACCGCAGTGGCTACGGGCCGGGTCATCAACGGCATGACGCTAAACGGCACGCTCAACCTGGGCAGCAGTAGCCTGCTCAACATGGAAGGTGACCAGACGCTGATGGGCACGGGCAGCATTGTGTTGGGTGCCGGTGCTAACAACCGCGTGGGGGTGGACGGAGGGAACAAGACCCTGACCATCGCGTCGGGGGTGACCATCCGCGGCGTCGACGGCAGCATTGGGGTTGGCCAGCTGATCAACGGCAGCGGCAATTCGATCATCAACAACGGCGTCATCAATTCGGATGGCGGCGGCACGATCACCGTGCAGGGACTGGGCGGTGGCATGGCCAACAACGGCCTGTTGCGGGCCCAGAGCGGCACCTTGAACGTGGCGACCGTGCTGACCGGAACCGGCACCTTGCAGGTGGATGCCACGGGCTCGATGATTCTGGCGGCTGGCGCCAAGTCGCAGGGCGTGCTGGCCATGGGCGCCAGTGGCGCGGCGCTGAACCTGAGCACCGGTAACCTGACCATCAGCAGCGACTACACCAACGTGGGTGCTGGCAGTGGCAACAGCTTCAACCGCCGCGCCGGCGTCACCGGCACCGGGCTGATCGTGGCCGGCGGCAACGTGGCGCAAGTCATCACCGGCGCTGGCGTGGCGGGCGGTACCACCGCCAACGCCACGCTGACGGTGGGCAACATGCGCGTCGGTGCCAACACCTTCAACGTGCAGATCGGCAACGCCGGCACCACCGGAGCGACGCTGCGCGGCGCGATCCAGACCAGCGACAACGGCGGCAACATCACCGACGCGCGGCTGTCGGGCACGGCCGTCACCGCCAGCAACTACAACGCCGGCGCGCCGGGTGGCAACAGCGGCAACCTGGGCGTGACCTTCACGGCCGCCAGCGCCGGCGCGTTGGCACCGCTGACGGGTCAGGCCATCAACCTGCGCAGCAACTTCGAGAACATCGCCGACCAGCGGCTGAACATCGTGATGGGCGCGGGCGCAGCGGCCTACAACGCGGCGGTCGGCAGCACGGCGCCGTCGCCGGTGCAAGTGGCCAACCAGCGTGTGGGCGGCAGCAACAGCGCCGCGCTGACGGTTAGCAACACGGCAGCGGCGGGCTCCTTCAGCGAGGACTTGCGCGCCAGCTTCGGCAGCAACACGGGCGCGGCGACCAACAACGGCGGCAGCACCAACGCGCTGGTGGCCGGCGGCAACAACGGCAGCGCGCTGAGCGTGGGCGTGAACACCGGTGTGGCTGGCGCCAGGACCGGCAGCGTCACCGTCAACTACCAGACCACCGGCACCGTGAACGGCGTCAGCAACGGCCTGGGCCTGTCGGGCGCCAATCCTGCACAGACCATCACCGTCAACGGCAACGTCTACCAAGCCGCAGCCGGTGCCATCCAGACCGCAGCACTGAACTTCGGCACCGTGCAGGTCGGGCAGAGCGTCAGCCAGGCGCTGGTGATTCGCAACAGCGCCAGCGGCGCGGCCGGTTTCGTCGAAGACCTGAACGCGGGCTTCGGCGTCACCAGCGGCACGGGCGCAACGCTGATCAGCGGCAGCGGCAGCCTGAACGGCATCCTGGCCGGCGCCAACAGCACGGCCGGCAATGGCAGCATGGTGGTGTCGGTGAACACCGCTGCTGCGGGCAACATCAACGGCAGCATCCTCGTCAACTACAGCAGCGCCGGCGCGGTGGGCGGTGCCAGCAATGGCCTTGGAACCTTGGGCGTGGGCAGCGAAGGCTACGGTGTCAACGGCACCATCCAGGCCAGCGGCAACGTCATCAACCAGGCCAGCCCGCTGGTCAACAACCCGACCATCAACCTCGGCGCCGTGCGCGTCGGCGCGGCGGCGCCCAGCGGCACGGTGAGCGTGACCAACGTGGCGAGTGCGCCGCCGCAAGCGGCGCTGAATGCAGCCATCGCGCCCACCAGCGGGCCCATCACGGCCAGTGGCAGCTTCAACCTGCTGAACCCGGGTGCCACCAACAACGGCAGTTTGGTGGTGGGCCTGAACACGGCCACTGCCGGCAACTTCACCGGCGGCAACGCGGGCACGGCGACCATCAACTTCGTCTCCGACGCCAGCAACGTGGGCGGCTGCGCGCCCAACTGCCAGTTGAACCTGGCGTCGCAGACGGTCAACGTCGCAGGCAAGGTCTACACCCAGGCGGTGGGTGCGGCCAGCGGCACCGCCATCAACTTCGGCGTGGTGCGTGTCGGCGACACCGTGAGCGCTGCCAACATCACCATCAGCAACACGGCTGCCAGCACGGCGCTGAACGATTCGCTGCGCGCGGACGTGGCCGGCATCGGCGGCGCCTTCAGCGCCCCGGCCAGCGTGGCCGGGATTGCCGCGCAGACGGCAGGGCAATTGGCGGTTGGCCTCAACACGGCCAGCGCCGGCATCTTCTCGCAGACCGGCAGCATCGGCTTGTCCAGCCACAACGCCGACATGGCCGACGTGTCGGCCGGCGCCAACGCCGTCGTGTCGCTGATGGCGCAGGTCAACAACCTGGCCAATGGCGACTTCGACCTGCTGTCAGGCACCGGCACGCTGTCGCAGACGGGCACCCGCTACGTGCTGGACCTGGGCACCATCGTGCTGGGCGACACCGTGGCCACCACCTTGCGCCTGGACAACGACGTGGCGGGCCCGGCCGATGCGCTGTCGGGCCTTTTCGATCTGGCCGGTGCCGACGACTTCAGCTACAGCGGCTGGAACCCGCTGGCCTTCCTGGCAGCGGGCCAGGCCAGCGGCAACTTGAACGTGAACTGGCTGGCCGGAGCCCTGGGCCTGTTCAGCGACACCATCATCTTCAACGGCCTGGGCACCAACGCATCCGATCCGCTCGGCCTGGCGCAGACGCGGCAACTGACGATTCGCGCCAACGTCATCAACGGCGTGCCGCCGGGCACCGTGCCGGAACCGGGCACGCTGGCGCTGCTGCTGGGTGCCGCCGCTGCCGGTCTGCTGGCGCGCCGCCGGGGCTTCGCGCAAGGCGCCCAAGGAGCCGCACGATGAACAAGCCGCAGTTCTGGGCCTCCACCGCACTGGGCGCGCTGTGCCTGGTGCTGGCGCTGGCCAACGTGACGATGGCGTCGATGAACCGCGGCCTGCAAGGTGACATCGGCGTGCGCCAGCAGTACGTGCAGCAGTCGGTGCAGCTGGAAGGCCTGTACCGCGAGATCGTGCGCACGCTGGCGGAACTGGGCGCGAGCAACAACGACCAGGACGTGCGCGCGCTGCTGCAGCAACACGGCATCAGCTACACCATCAACGCGCCGGCTGCAGGGATCGCCGCAACAGCCAAACCCGCAAAGTGAGGGGCAATCGATGAGCGCACAAACCGAAGCCGGTAGCGGCAACAAGACCGTTGTCGCCATGCGCGCGGCACCTGCCAACACCACGGCAGACCGGCAACCGCACAGCGCCTTCGTGCCCGTGCTGCTCTTCGGCCTGGCGGTGCTGGCAGTGCTGGGCTGGCAGACCTGGGTGCTGGCCACTGAACGCAGCGCCTTGAACACGGCTTACGAAGGCCAGCAGCAGACGGTGGACAACGCCGGCAAGCTGCGCACGTCACTCGACAGCCTGGCGGCAGATACCCAGCGCCTGGCCGATCGCGGCAATGCCAACGCGGCGCTGCTGGTGACGGAGCTGAAGAGGCGCGGCATCACGATCAACCCGCAGGCCGGGGCTGCGGCAACCGCCGCCGCCACCACCGCAGCATCTGCGGCGCGTTGACCGGCTGGACTGGGCTGGGTTGAAAGCCCGATCTGCCGCTTCACCCGATCTACTGAAACGCCACCTCGGCAAAGCTGCGCAGCTTGCGGCTGTGCAGGCTGCCCGACCTTTCGCCGCGCAGCAGCTCCACCGCGCGCATGCCGATGCGCAAGTGCTGGTCCACACGCTCGCGGTAGAAATGGTTGGCCATGCCGGGCAGTTTGATCTCGCCGTGCAGCGGCTTGTCGCTCACGCACAGCAGGGTTCCGTAGGGCACGCGGAAGCGGAAACCGTTGGCGGCGATGGTGGCGCTCTCCATGTCCAGCGCCACCGCACGGCTCTGGCTGAAACGCCGTTCAGGGCCGCTGGGGGGGAGGAGCTCCCAGGTGCGGTTGTCGGTGCTGACCACCGTGCCGGTGCGCAGGATGCTTTTAAGCTCATAACCCGAGAGTTTTGTGACATCGGCCACCGCCTGCTCCAACGCCCGCTGCACCTCGGCCAGCGCCGGCACGGGCACCCACAGCGGCAGGTCTTCGTCCAGCACGTGGTCTTCGCGCATGTAGGCGTGGGCCAGCACGTAGTCGCCAAGCTTCTGGCTGTTGCGCAGGCCCGCGCAGTGGCCCAGCATCAACCAGGCGTGCGGGCGCAGCACGGCCACGTGGTCGGTGATCGTCTTGGCGTTGGCGGGGCCGACGCCGATGTTGACCATCGTGATGCCCCGGCTGCCGTCCAGCATGAGGTGGTAGGCCGGCATCTGCGGCAGGCGTGGCGGGGCGGTGCCCAATTCATCACCGGGCTGCGGCGCGCTGCCGGCGCGGCGGGTGACGACGTTGCCGGGCTCGACGAAGGCTTCGTATTCGCAGGCCGGGTCGGCCATCAGGGTGTGGCCGAGCTTGATGAATTCGTCGATGTAGAACTGGTAGTTCGTGAACAGCACAAAGTTCTGGAAGCGCTCGGGCCCGGTGCCGGTGTAGTGCCGCAGGCGGTGCAGCGAATAGTCCACCCGCGGCGCCGTGAACAGTGCCAGCGGTTGCGGGTCGCCCGCCGCGCGCACGTGGGTGCCGTTGGCGATGCCGTCGTCCATGGCGGCCAGGTCGGGCAGGTCAAAGCGGTCGCGCATCAGCAAGCGCCGTTCGGGCGGCATGTTGCCTTCAAGGTGGTCGTGTTCGGCCAGCGAGAAGTGCACGGGAATCGGCAGCGCGCTGGTCCCCACCTCAATCTGCACGCCGTGGTTGCGCAGCAGCAGGCGAAACTGTTCCAGCAGATAGTCGGCAAAGAGGTCAGGCCGCGTGATGGTGGTCTCGAAGACGCCGGGGCCGGCGACAAAGCCATAGCTCAGGCGCGAATCGGCGCGCGCCACGGTGTCGGTGCGCACCCGCGCGAAAGGGTAGCAGGCGCGCACATGCTGGCCGTCGTCTTCACCTGCTACAAAACGCTGCAGCGCGCCGCGCAGGTGGTCGATGCTGCTGCGGTAGATGGCCTGGACCTGCGCCAACGCGTCTTCCGCGTTGTCGTGGCGGGATGGGGCGATGAAGAGGGGCAATGACGACATGGGGATCCTTTGTTGTTTTTGGAATTGGCGGCTGGTGCCACGTTTCCATTATCGAACGCCATCATGTCCAGAGCCGGCCCCTGCCGGTGCTGCCGGCCCCCGCCGGCAGCGCCCCTACAGGATGTAGCGCGACAGGTCTTCGTTGTGCGCCAGCTCGGCCAGCCGCGCGTCCACGGCGGCGGCGTCCATCACCACCGTCTGGCCGCTGCGGTTGGGGGCGTCGAAACTCACCTCATCCAGCAGCCTTTCCATCACCGTGGCCAGGCGGCGGGCGCCGATGTTTTCGGTGCGCTCGTTCACTTCAAAGGCAATCTCGGCCAGGCGGCGCACGCCTTCGGGCGTGATCTGCAGCGCCAGGCCTTCGGTGGCCAGCAGCGCGGTGTACTGCGCAATCAGGCTGGCCTGCGTGCTGGTCAGGATGGCTTCAAAGTCCTCGACGCTGAGCGACCCAAGCTCCACGCGAATCGGGAAGCGGCCCTGCAGTTCAGGGATCAGGTCGCTGGGTTTGGCGACGTGGAAGGCGCCGCTGGCGATGAACAGCATGTGGTCGGTTTTCACCACGCCGTACTTGGTGTTGACGGTGGTGCCTTCCACCAGCGGCAGCAGGTCGCGCTGCACGCCGGCGCGTGACACTTCGGCGCCGCCGTGTTCACCACCGGAATTGCGCGATGCGACCTTGTCGATCTCGTCGATGAAGACGATGCCGTTGCCTTCGACGTTGGCCAGTGCGGCGGCGCGGATCTCGTCTTCGTTGACCAGGCGTCCCGCCTCTTCGTCCCGCAGCTTGGGCAGCGCCTCGCCGATCTTCATCTTGAGCGTCTTGCGCTTGCCTTGGCCCATCTGCGAAAACAGGCCCTTCAACTGCTCGGCCATGTCTTCCATGCCGGGCATGCCTTGCGGGCCCAGGATCTCCAGCGTGGGCTTGATGTCGGCGACGTCGATCTCGATGTCCTTGTCGTCCAGCAGCCCTTCGCGCAGGCGCTTGCGCAGCACCTGGCGGGCGGTGTTGTCGGGTGGCGCATCGCTGCCAAAGCCGATGGAACCCGCGCCGCGCGCAGGCGGCACCAACGCGTCGAGCACGCGTTCTTCGGCAGCGTCGGCGGCGGCAGCTCGCTTCAGGCGCATCTGGCGTTCGCGTTCCTGCTTGATGGCCACATCCACCAGGTCGCGCACGATGCTGTCCACGTCCTTGCCGACGTAGCCGACCTCGGTGAACTTGGTGGCCTCGACCTTGATGAAAGGCGCGTCGGCCAGCCGCGCCAGGCGGCGCGCAATTTCGGTCTTGCCCACACCGGTGGGGCCGATCATCAGAATGTTCTTCGGCGTGATCTCACCACGCAGACTGCCTTCCACCTGCTGGCGCCGCCAGCGGTTGCGCAGCGCAATGGCGACGGCCCGTTTGGCTGCGTGCTGGCCGACGATGTGGCGGTCGAGTTCGGAGACGATCTCCTGCGGGGTCATGCTCATCCCAGCGTCTCCACAATGTGGTTCTGGTTCGTGTAAATGCAGATATC
>JANMKK010000258.1:0-5077 GCA_031372005.1 Rubrivivax sp. | reverse complement strand
GGCAGCTTGTCGATCAGCACACACTGCAGCGCGTCGCCCGGCATGTCGATGCCTTCCCAGAAGCTTTGTGAGCCCACCAGCACGCAGTTGCGGCCGTCGCCAAAGCGCTGCAGCAGCGCCCGCCGCGGTTCACTGCCTTGCACCAGCACGGTCAGCCCGGGTGCGGCCGCGCGGATGGCATCCGCCAGCAGCGGCAGCACACGCAGCGTCGTCGTCAGCACAAAGCAGCGGCCGCCCAGCGCCAGTGCGCAGCGCGCGGCCAGCGCGCCCACGGCCGCCGGGTGGCCCGGCGCGTTGGGCAGCGGCAACTGCGCCGGCACCCAGACGCGGGCGTTGGTGGCGTAGTCGAAAGGGCTGCCGACACGCAGCTTGGCCGCGTCTTCAAGGCCGGTGCTGGCGGTGAACCACGACAGCTCGGCGTCGTCACCCAGCGTGGCCGAGGTGAAGATCCAGGCCTTGGGCGACAACGCACGCTGTTCGGACAGCATCTCGCGGATGTCCAGTGGCGATTCCACCAGCCGCGCCTGCTGCGGCGACAGATCAACCCAGCGCACATGCCCCGCTTCGACCTCTTGTTCGAAGTGCCGCGCCAGCGCTGCCAGTGTGCGTGCGCGCTGTTCAAGCTTGGGGAAATCCGGCGCTGCTTCGGCGACCGCAGCCAGGCTCTCGGCGGCAGCCAGCGCGGCGTCGGCCAACGCCGGCAGAGCGCCCGGCAATGCGTCGGCCGCTTCTTCCCAACGGCGCTTGAGGATGCCGCGCACGTCGTGGATCGGCCCCGCGCAGGCCAGCCGCAGTTCGCGCCCGGCGCGTTCGATGGCGGCCTGCAATTCCGCCCAGGGCTGCAAGCCGCGCGCGTGCTGCAAACCTGCGGCCAGGATGTCGCGTCCGAGGTCGATGGCCTGGCCCGTGGCCAGCTGCGTGCCCAGAAACTGCACGCCCGCTTCGACGAGCTGGTGCGCTTCGTCGAACACCGCCACGTCCACCGTCGGCAAGAGCTCGGCCACGCCGCTGTCGCGCAGCGCCATGTCGGCGAAGAACAGGTGGTGGTTGACCACCACCAGGTCCGCAGCCATGGCGTCGCGCCGCGCGTGCATGACGTGGCAGCTGCGGTACTCAGGGCATTCGGTGCCCAGGCAGTTGTCACGTGTGGACGTGATGAGCGGGATCACCGGCGACCGGTCATCCAGGCCGTCAATCTCGGCAATGTCGCCACTGCGGGTGGATTGCGCCCACTGTGCCACGCGGTGCAGCGCGCGCACGGCAAAGCGGTCGGGCAGATGCGCGGTGTGTTCGGCGTCTTGCAGACGCCAGCGGCACAGGTAGCTGCCGCGGCCCTTCAGCAGCGCCATGCGCACCGGAATGCCCAGCGCGTCGCGCAGGCGCGGCAGGTCGCGCAGAAACAGCTGGTCTTGCAGACTCTTGGTGGCGGTGCTCACGAGCGCGCGGCGGCCCGACAGCAACAGCGGCACCAGGTAGGCAAAGGTCTTTCCGACGCCGGTGCCGGCTTCCACCACCAGCGCCTCGCGCGCGTCCAGCGCCTGCGCGATGCGCGCCGCCATCTCGTCTTGCGCCTGACGCGGCACGAAGCCCTTCTCATGGCGCGCGATCGGGCCGTCGATGGCGAACGCTTGCGCCACGGCGGCCGCCAGTTCAGCGCTCATCAAGGGGTCTGCCAGGGTCACGCTGATGTCACGCTTTGCCGCGCGGTTCAACGTCGAATTCAAGGCGCGCGATCTGGTCACGCAGCAGCAGGCGGCGCTTCTTCAATCGCCGCAAGGACAGTTCATCGGCGGGCCGCACGAGCAGGTTGTTGTCGATCAGGTTGTCCAGATCGGCGTGCTCGATGCGCAACTCGATCAGGCGGCGCTGCGGGGAATGCAGGTTCTCGTCCATTGCAGCACGGCGTTTTTTCGTGGGTCGAGTTTATATTCCTCGTCATGGTCATCACCGTCGTGCCCTTTCGTTTCAGCGCCGCCACCGGTTTGCACCGTGGTGACCGTGCCTACCAGCAGGACCAGGTCGAGGTCATCGCGCACCCGCGCACCCAGGGCTCGGTGATGGCGCTGGTGGCCGACGGCATGGGCGGCAAGAGCGGTGGGCGCAAGGCCGCTGACCAGGTGATGCTGACCGGCCGCCAGATCTACGAACGCTTCGTGCCGCTGGAAGACGACCCGGCCGACATGCTGCGACAGGTGGTGCAGGAATCGCACCTGATGATCAAGCTCACGGCGATCACGTCTGAAGAAGAACCGCACAGCACGCTGGCGTCTTTCTGCGTCAGCCCCAACCTGGAATGCGACGTGGCGCACGCGGGCGATTCGCGCGTCTACCACTTCCGCGGTGCCGAGATGATGCGGCGCACGGTAGACCATTCCTTCGTGCAGCGCCTGATCGACGAGGGCAAGATCAGCGAAGAGGCCGCCAACACGCACCCGCAGTCCAATCTTCTCACCGGTTGCCTGGGCACCCATGCCGACCCGCCGGTGGCGCTGTGGCACATCGACAAGCTGGAATTTGGCGACAGCCTGCTGGCCTGCAGCGACGGCCTGTGGCACTACTTCACGCCGAAGGAAATTGGCGCCATCCTGCACGCGCTGCCGCCGCGCGAAGCCAGTGAGATGCTGATCAGCAAGGCGCGCCAGCGCGCCCGTGGCGGTGGCGACAACCTGTCACTGGCGCTGGCGCGGATCGATGCGCTGAAGTAACCAGGCAGGTCAGCGGTCAGCGGTCAGCGACTTGCGCTGCTGGCAGGTGCACGACCTTGCGCGGGCACGGGTACTGGCAGCGGGTCTGACTTGCGGCCCTTTGCAGCTTGCTCTGCCAGCCGGCGCTGAATGCGCGCCTGGGTGGCTGCGGATTCCTGCTGACGGGCCTGAGCGTCGCGGACCTGCTGGGCAGCCTGTGCAGCGCGAGCCGCTTCATCCTCTTTGGCCCTGGGCGAACGGGCCGCGTTGCTGGCGGCGACGCTCGGTGCGCGCAGCCGCACCACCGGTGCAGCGGGGAACGCCGTGGACGCCGCGGACGCAGCGGCCGACGCCACAGCCGCAGGCCTGGAGGCCGCCGCAGCCACCTTGGACGCAATGGCTGCACGGCGCTCTGCACCGCGCTGCTGTCGCTCTGCCTCGTCCAACAGCAACTCGCGTTCCCGCAGCGGTGACAGCGCCTCCCGACGGCGCGCACGCGTGTCATCCACGCAGGCCGTCACGGCAAAGCGTGCGGTGCAGCCAAGCTCCTCGGCGGCAAAACGCTCAGCCAGCGCACGCCGCTCGGCGGCCAGGCGCGCGCGTTCGTTGTCCGGTGCCGCAGACAGCAGCGTCGAGCCCAGCAGCAAAAGGGTGATGACGGGGCCACGCATCGGTGCAGCCGCTCAGGTGAGCGAGGTATCCACATCGCGCCGCGCCAGCGCCAGGAATTCCGCCGACTGCATCTCGTGCAGGCGCGACACCGTGCGCGGGAATTCATGCGCCAGCGGGCCTTCGGTGTAGAGCTCGGCGGCGGGCACGGCGGCCGACAGGATGAGCTTGACCCGGCGGTCGTACAGCACGTCCACCAGCCAGGTGAAGCGGCGCGCCTCACTGGCCAGGCGCGGCGGCATCTGCGGCACGTTGCTCAGCAGCACGGTGTGGAAGCGAGACGCAATCTCCAGGTAGTCGTTCTGCGATCGCGGCCCACCGCACAAGGTGCGGAAGTCAAACCAAACCACACCGCCAGCGCGGCGCAGGGCACGCAGCGCGCGGTGTTCAACGTGCATCACCGGGTCTTCGTCACGCGCTTCGGTCAACTGGTTGAAAGCGCGTTCCATCGCCGCTTCGGCTTGATCGCTCAGCGGGCAGTGGAACATATTGATCTGCGCCAGCGTGTGCTGGCGGTAGTCGGTGCCGGCATCGACGTTGATGACTTCGAGCCTGGCCTTCAGCAGTTCAATCGCCGGCAGGATGCGGTCGCGGTGCAGGCCGTTGGGGTACAGCGCGTCGGGGTGGAAATTGCTCGTGGTGACGATGCTGACGCGGTTGGCAAAGAGCGCGTCCAGCAGCCGGTGCAGGATCATCGCGTCGGTGACGTCGGCGACGTGAAACTCGTCGAAGCAGATGAGCCGAAAGCGCCGCGCAATGCGCCTGCCCAGCTCCTCCAGCGGGTTGACGGTGCCTTTCAGGTCTTGCAGTTCGCGATGCACCTCGCGCATGAACTCGTGGAAGTGCAGGCGCGTCTTGCGCGTCAGCGGCACGCTCTGGAAGAAGCAGTCCATCAGAAAGCTCTTGCCCCGCCCCACCCCGCCATGCATGTACACGCCGCGCGGAATCGGCGGTCGGCTGATGAGCTTGGTGAGCGCGTTGCTGCGCCGCGCCTTGTAGTCGGCCCACTCGTTTTCGCAGCGCTCCAGCGCGGCCACGGCGATCAGTTGCGCAGGGTCGCTGGTGTAGCCCCGCTCGACGAGCGTGGCCTCGTAGAGCTGGCGCACACCCACTAGAAGTTCAAAGTGCGCTTGTCGACCGCGAGCGCGGCGTCCTTGGTGGCTTCGCTCAGCGACGGGTGCGCGTGGCAGATGCGCGCCAGGTCTTCGCTGCTGGCGCGAAACTCCATCGCCACCACCGCTTCGGCGATCAGTTCGCTGGCCATTGGACCGACGATGTGCACACCGAGTATTTCGTCGGTGGCCGCATCGGCCAGCATCTTCACCATGCCCGTGGTGTCGCCCAAGGCACGCGCGCGGCCGTTGGCCATGAAAGGGAAGGTGCCCGCCTTGTACGCGCGGCCCGCCGCTTTCAGCTGTTGTTCGGTCTGGCCGACCCACGCAATCTCGGGGCTGGTGTAGATGACCCAGGGCACGGTGTTGAAGTTGACGTGGCCATGCTGGCCGGCAATGCGCTCGGCCACCGCCACGCCTTCTTCTTCGGCCTTGTGGGCCAGCATCGGACCGCGCACCACGTCCCCCACAGCCCAGACGTTAGGCAGGTTGGTCCGGCAGTTGGCATCGACAGCGATGGCACCGCGTTCGTCCAGCGTCAGTCCCACGGCTTCGGCGTTCAGCCCCGTGGTGTTGGGCACACGACCGATGCTGACGATGAGCTTGTCTACC
>JANMKK010000195.1:0-5429 GCA_031372005.1 Rubrivivax sp. | reverse complement strand
GTTCTGGCGCCCTGTTTCGTAGCTGCGAAACATGTACAGGTCGGTGGCATCCACCTTCGCCTGGCCGGCGATGAAAGGTGCTTCGCGGTGGCTGGACGCGTAGGCAGGCGCCGATGCGGCCAGCACGGCAGCAAGGCCCAGACCCAGCGGGGCAAGGGTGCGAATGGCGCGTGCCATCCGTGTGGGATTGATGTCTCTTGTGTTCATGGGAGTCCTGGTTGAGGAGTTGAAGGTGGCCTTGCGCGACGCGCTTGGCGGCGGCGGACGGACCGTAACGACCAGAAGCCCGGCGGTCCGTGCGCTCGGCAACACAAGGCCCTCAGGGTCTAAGCAGCGCCCATTGCGGCGGCGCGCAGGCTGCGCGGGCACCGTGGGGTGACGCACAGACCGGCCGCAACCGTCTGCCTAAGGTCAGCGCTGTGCCTGGTTTGCGCCGCCAACCCGGCGCGCAGTTTGGCCAGACCGATGGGGCTCACCCGACCCCGATCCACTTTCAACTCCTGAAGGAATTTTCATGGACACCAACTACGTCACCCGCGACAACTTCGGCATGTACGCCCGCAACAACGACGGCCCCGGCCCTTCACTGATGGGCGCCAACACGCTGCTGGGCAACGACGTCTACAACGCTGACGACGAGGACCTTGGCGACATCAAGGAATTCATGCTCGACATGGCCACCGGCAAGGTCGCCTACGCGGTGCTGTCCTTCGGCGGCATTCTTGGCATGGGTGACAAGCTTTTTGCCGTGCCCTGGGCTGCGCTGAAGCTGGACACCGTGAACAAGCGCTTCACGCTCAACGTCCCCAAGGCTCAACTGAAGGATGCGCCCGGCTTCAACCAGGACCGCTGGCCCGCCATGTCCGACAAGACCTGGGCCAGTGGGGTGCACAAGTTCTACGGCACGCCTTACAGCGGCGACTGACCGGTTTGACGCCCCGGTGCAGCCGCGCAGGGGCGTCAAGTGCTTGCAACTTGAGGGACAACCCCATGGCCTACCAAAGCGTGAATCCGTATGACGGCAAGGTACTGAAGAGTTTTGAGCACTTCACCACCACCCAGCTGGAACTGTCGCTGGCTGAAGCCGACCGCTGCTTCAAGAGCTGGAAACTCAAGAGTTATGCAGAGCGCGCAACGGTGCTGAACAAGGCTGCGGCGCTGCTGAAAACGCAGGTGGAAGACTTTGCCCAGTTGGCCACGCTGGAAATGGGCAAGCGCATTGATGAAGCGCGTGCCGAAGTGCTGTACAGCGCCGAGATCCTGGCCTACTACGCCCTGCATGCAGAGCAATTTCTGGCACCCACGCCCCTGCTGCCCAGGATCGGCACCGCGCACATGGAAAGCAGCCCCATCGGCGTGCTGTTCTGTGTCGAGCCTTGGAACTTTCCCTACTACCAGTTGGCCCGCGTGGCAGGGCCGCAGTTGATGGCGGGCAACACGCTGGTGGTCAAACACGCGGGCAACGTGCCGCAGTGCGCCGTTGCTTTCGAGAAGTTGCTGCTCGACGCTGGCGCGCCCGTGGGCCTGTACAGCAACCTGCGGATCTCGCACGAACAGGCCGACAAGATCATTGACGACCCGCGCGTGAAGGGCGTGGCACTCACCGGCAGTTTGGCGGCCGGGCGCAGCATCGCAGCACGCGCCGGGCAGAACCTGAAGAAGTCGACGATGGAGCTGGGCGGCAGCGACGCCTTCATCGTGCTGGACGACGCCGACCTGGCGCACACGATCCCCTGGGCCGTCTGGGGCCGCGTCTACAACGCCGGGCAGACCTGCTGCGCTGCCAAGCGTTTCATCGTGCTGGAATCGGTGGCCGACGCGTTCTTGGCCAGCTTCAAGGCCGCGCTAGAAAGCTTGAAGGCTGGTGACCCGATGGATGCATCCACGACGCTCGCCCCCCTGTCGTCAGAAGCCGCGCTGGTGCTGTTGCTGTCGCAAGTGGACGGGGCAATAGCCGCTGGCGCCACGCTGCTGCTGGGCGGCAAACGCATGCCAGGGCCGGGCGCCTTCATGCAGCCGACGATCCTGTGCGACATCGCACCCGGAAACCCGGCGTACCGCGACGAATTCTTCGGCCCCGTGGTGTCCTTCTTCCGCGTGCCGGACGAAGACGCCGCCATCGCGTTGGCCAACGACAGCGACTTCGGCCTGGGCGGATCGGTGTGGACCCAGGACGAGACTCGCGGCCTGCGGGTTGCGAGCCGCGTGGACACCGGCATGATGTTCATCAACAACCTGCACTGGGCCGACGCGGACCTGCCTTTCGGGGGCATCAAGGCGTCGGGTTACGGGCGTGAACTGGGTGCGATGGGCATTCAGGAATTCGTCAACAAGAAGCTGGTGCGCACGGCGCGCATGAAGGCGCCTGAATGAACCGCACCATGCAGGCCGCGCTGCCACACTGACCTGCATGCCGCCCAGGGCGACTGGGTCCGTTCGGGGTTCAGTCGCGGCCGCCGTGGCCGTCTCGCCCGCAGCGGTTGTTGACCAGGCAGGCGCGATACGCCGGGTCGGTCTTCAGGCGGAACAGCACCCGTGCGGCCACCGCATCATCGGCGAAGTCGCTGAACAGGCCGTCCACGCCCAGCTCGTAGAACATCAGGTATTCACTGGCCGGGTTGCCCGCGTAGTCGGACGTCAAGCGGCGCTGTTCGCTGCGGAAGGTGTAGGGGTGCACCAGCAGGCCCAGCGCGTGCGCACGCGCAATCAAATCAGTGGCCGGCAGCAGCGCGCGGTCGGTGTCGTTGACCTTGCCGTCGCCGTTGACGTCCTGGCAGGCGCCGGCCACCACGCGGATGCAGGCCGAGCTGCGGATGTAAGGCTTCCAGGGGCCGATGCCGTCGGCATAGGTGCGCACTTCGGCCAGGCCAGCAGGCGTGAGCAGGTCGCTGAAGAGACCGCCACGGCCCGAGACCACCCAGTCGTAGGGCTTGTCGTAGGGTGCTGCGAAGGTCAACGCGCCGTTGGGTGCGATGTCGTCCGCATCCACCAGCTGGATCAGCGGCAGCCGCGTGCGCGTGCGCAGGTAGCGCAGGTTGGCGGTCTCGAAGGACTGAATGAAGACCGGCGCGCCGCGGTGGTTCCAGCCCGCGCGCGTCAGCACGGCCAGCAGCCGATCTTCCAGCGCCAGGCCCAGCTGTTGGTGGTAGGTGGGGTGCTTGGTTTCGGGGTAGATGCCGATGCGCCGGCCCTTTTCGGCCGTCTTGCGCTTGACCAGGTCGATGATCTCTTCGAGTGTGGGAATCTGGTACAGACCATCAAAGGCACGGCCACGCTCAGCCAGCGGCTGGATGGCGCGCAGCTGCTTGATCTCGGCAAGCAGGAAGTCGCTGGCGAAGAAGCCCGTCTCGGGCGCACCGTCCAGCAGCACCGTGCGGCGTCGCGCTGCAAACTGCGGCAGGCTGGCGACATTGGTGGTGTTGATGAGGTTGGGTTCGTGGCGCGCGATCAGGTGCCCGTCACGCGTGGCGACCAGATCGGGCTCGACGAAGTCGGCGCCCAGTTCGATGCCCAGGGCGTAGGCCTCCAGCGTGTGCTCGGGCAGGTAGCCGCTGCCACCGCCGCGGTGGCCGATGACGAGTGGGGATTTGAAGGGCGCAAGATCGTCGTCGTGGGCGCGTGCCAGCGTGGCAGCGCTGGTCAGCGCCAGGCCGATCAGGGCTGCAGCGGCCGCAGCGGCCCAGCGTTTGCGGTTGTGCATCGTGTGCATCGTTTGTCTCCTCAGGGTGCAAGGGAAGCGGACATGGCAGGCTAAGCGGCCGCCGTGACAGGGCCATGACCGCAAGGCCACCCACCCCGCGATCACCCTACTCCGAGGTCGCCCCCTGCGGATCGGGACTTGCCCGGTGGCACGGCGACAATCGCCGATGGCCTTTTCGTTCAGATCCACATCCCCGTCCAAGCTGGAGCGGCGCATTGCCAGCCTCGGCCGTGTGTTTGAGCTCGACAGCATCGTCGGGCAAACCATGGGGGGTGCCGAGGTCGCCGAGTATTACGAACTCTCCTTTGGCGCGTACCGGCGGCGCCACTCCAGCGAAGGCTCGCTGCACCTGGCGCTCAACGATGGCGGGCGATTTGATCCCGCGGGTTTCAGCGGTCAGGCCGCGCGCCTGCAGGCGCTGTGGGCGGGGCAGCAGGCTGCGGACGTGATCGAACTCGGCTTCGGCCACGGCTACAACCTGGGGGTGCTTGCGCCGCAGTTGCCCGGCACGCGGTTCGTGGGCGTCGATCTCACACCGGCGCACGTGGTGCACGTGCAAACCATGCTGCACGATCAGGGCATTGCCAATGTCCAGGCCTGCCAGGGCAACTTTCAAGCCCTGCCGTGGTCTGACGCAAGCTTCGACCAGGCCTACTCGATCGAGGCCTTCTGCTACGCACAAGACTTGCCCGCCGCGCTGGCCGAGGCCGCGCGGGTGCTGCGGCCGGGCGGCACACTGACGCTGTACGACGGTTACCTGACTCGACCGGTCGAGGCGATGAGACCCGAAGAGGCAATGGCCGCCCGACTGGCCGCCAAGGGCATGGCGATGGACAGCCTGCCCGTGGCCGACGAGCTGATCGCACATGCTCTTGCGGCAGGCTTCGAGCTTGAACGGCGGACATCGCTGGACGCGCTGGTGGCACCCAACGTGAAGCGCATCGAGCGCCTGGTTGCAGTCTTCGTGCGCTGGCCTTGGCTGGCGCGTCGGATGCTGGCCCGCCTGAACCCGATAGCGATGCGCAATGTTCTGGCCGGTTACCTGATGGGCCCTGCGATGGAGTCCGGAATCTGGACTTACCTGGAGTTGGTGTTGCGGAAGAGGCGCTAGCCTGGCGTCGCGCCTCAGTGCCAGTGGCCAGGCTGCAGGCGGGGGTCTGTGGGACACGGCACCTGCCCGATCAGCGGGTGCATGGGGGAATCCAGGGCCGGGCGCCACGATTGGCAGCGTGGACCGGCCGGGAAAAGGATAGTTGGATGAGTGCCATCGTGATTGAGCATGTGCCGGTTGCAGAAGTGCCGGCGGAAAGGCGCGCGCGGTTGCGGGGGCGCATCCTCGCTCTCGTCGAGCCCTGTGCCGAAGACCGCTACGCGGTGATCTATTCGCTTGCCGGCGACGGCGATGGTGGCCGCTACTACGATACCCACAGCTTGGCCAACATCAGGTGCCGATTTGACAGCCGTGCGTGACGCGTTGGGGCGACGCGCCTACTCGCCTTGCGTCAGCGCTTTTCCGGAATGCACAATGATCGCTGGCTCTCCCGGGTGACGGTCGTGCTGCGCGATCGAGTACATGGTGTTGTCGGCGTTGGTGCCCTTCTAGTGGATGCCTTTCACAGTGCCGTGGCCAATGCTGCAACACGGGCAGAAGTTCATCGTCGAACCAGGGGTTGGCCATGAACCAGGCGACGTTACGCGGCGAAGGATGCGGCAGCAGGATGATGCAGGG
>JANMKK010000191.1:0-5199 GCA_031372005.1 Rubrivivax sp. | reverse complement strand
GCGGTGGCCTTCTACGCGCCCGATTCCGAACAGGCCGGCATGCTGGCCCGCGCGCAGGAGATCGAAAATCTGAGCCGACAGCAGCGGGCGCAGGCGCTGATTGCAGACGACAGCAAATCGGCGTCGGTGCGCCTGGAAGCTGCCTACACCGACGCGTCGCAACGCCTGCAAAGCGCACGCCGCGAAGCCGCCGAAGCACAGACCCGCGCCCACACGCTGCACGTCGAACTGCTGCGCCTGAGCCAGCAGGCGGAAGCCGCCACGACACGGCGCGACCAGCTGGCGGATGAGCTGGCCGAGATCGACGCCCAGATTGAACAGCTGCAAGAGCGCAAGGCCACCGCCGAAGCGAGCTTCGAAGAACTCGACATCGCACTGGGCACCACGCAGGAACGCCATGCAGAACTGGACGATGCCGTCATCGCCGCAGACCGCAAACTGTCCGATGCCCGCGAACAGCAGCGCAGCCTGGAGCGGCAGGCGCAGGAAGCCCGCTTCCAGGCCCGTGCCCTGGCGGCGCGCCAAGGCGAACTGCAGCGCAGCATCGAAACCGCAGCGGCCCAGGTGGCCGCCAACCTGCAGGCCGGTGAACAGTTGCAGCTGGAACTGACGGGCTTCGACGACGCCGCCGCGCAGAGCGGCCTGCAGGCTGCGTTGACGCTGAAGCTGGAACGCGAGCAAGCACTCGGCCTGGCCCGCAGCGAATACGACGACTTGAGTGCGCAACTGCGTCGCGCCGATGAACAGAAGATGGGCTTCGAACGCAGCCTGGACCCGCTGCGCGAACAGATCACCAAACTGCAGCTGGAACTGCAGGCCGCGCAGCTGGGCGGCGCGCAATACCTGGAGCAACTCACCGCAGCCGCAGTCGACCTCGAAAAGCTGGCGCTGAACATCGAAGAACACAGCGTCAAGCTGTGGGGCCTGCAGACCGAGATCGACCGCATCACGCGCGACATCAACGCCCTGGGTGCCGTCAATCTGGCGGCGCTGGACGAGCTGACCGCATCCAAGGAACGCAAAACCTTTCTGGATGCGCAATACGCCGACCTGAATGAAGCCATCACCACGTTGCAGGACGCGATCCACAAGATCGACCTCGAAACGCGTGACCTGCTGGCCAGCACTTTCAACCAGGTCAACGAACACTTCGGCCGCATGTTCCCGAGCCTCTTTGGCGGCGGCCATGCGCGGCTGGTGATGACGGGCAACGAAATCCTGGACAGTGGCGTGCAGGTGATGGCGCAACCGCCGGGCAAGAAGAACAGCACCATCCATTTGCTGAGCGGCGGTGAAAAGGCGTTGACCGCGATTGCACTCGTGTTCGCCATTTTCCAACTCAACCCCGCGCCCTTCTGCCTGCTGGACGAAGTGGATGCGCCGCTGGACGACGCCAACACCGAGCGCTACAAGAACCTGGTGAAGGAGATGAGCAAGGGCACGCAGTTTCTGTTCATCAGCCACAACAAGATCGCGATGGAAATGGCCGAACAACTCATCGGCGTGACGATGCAGGAGCAAGGCGTGTCGCGCATCGTCGCGGTGGACATGATGTCCGCATTGAGCCTGGCCGAAGCGGCCTGAACCCGGGCCTGCGCCTGTGACACCGCCTGTGACATCGCCTGTGAAACCGCCTGTGAATCGCTACCCCGCATGAAACTCAGCACCGCACTGGCCATCTTGGGCGTCGTGGTGCTGCTGGTGCTGGCCGCGCAGGCCTGGTGGACGACACGGCGCGCGCGGCCGCGCCAGGGCTTTGAGCCCAGCGCAGTGCCAGAGCGCACCGATCCACCCATGGACCACGCGGCCGACGGCGCAGACACCACCCCGACCATTGACGGCGACGCGCTGCCGCTGCGCAGCACGCACAAGCGCGCGGCGCAGCTGGACGCGCTGATCGATGCCATCGTGCCGATGGCGCTGGAATCCCCCATCGGCGGCAACCTGGCGCTGCAGCACCTGCCACCGTCGCGCCGCGCCGGCACCAAGCCTTTTTATGTCGAAGGCCTGGACACCGAAACCGGCACCTGGGAACCGCTGCAGACAAGCCGCCGCTACGGCGAATTGCAAGCGGGCGTGCAACTGGCCAACCGCAGCGGCGCGCTCAACGACATCGAATATTCAGAGTTTGTGCAAAAGGTGGAAGCCTTCGCCGAAGGCGTCGGCGCCAGCGCTGACATACCCGACATGCTGGAAGTGGTGGCCCGCGCACGCGAGCTCGACAGCCTGACCGCACCGCTGGACGCGCAACTGTCGATCACGCTGCGCACCAACGGCGTGGCCTGGTCGGTGGGCTTTGTGCAGCAGGTGGCGGCGCGTTTGGGGATGGTCAGCGGCGCGGTGCCAGGCCGCTGGGTGCTGCCGTCGGCCGAAGAAGGCGCGCCGCCGATGCTGGTGCTGTCGGTGGACGCGCAGGCCGCGCTGGCTGAAGACCCGCAACTGGCCGTGGTGCGCGAAGCCGTGCTGTCGCTGGACGTGCCGCAGACGCCTGCCAATGTCGAACCCTTCCCGGCCTGGCATCTTTTGGGCAAGCAGTTGGCCGACGACATGGACGCCACCGCCACCGACGACCAGGGTCAGCCGATCAGCCTGCATGCCTTCGACGCAATCGGCAAGGACATCGACGACCTGTACCAGCGGCTGGAGCAGCTCGACCTGGCCGCTGGATCGGCCGCCGCGCGGCGGCTGTTCAGCTAGATCGTCGGCGGCTTTGGCTCCGGCTCCAGCACGCGGGCCGGTGTGCGCATCAGCACAAATTCTTCAGCCGCCGTGGGGTGCATGGCAATGGTGCGGTCGAAGTCTGCCTTGGTGGCACCGGCAGTCAGCGCCACGGCCAGGCTCTGGACGATTTCAGGCGCGTCGGCGCCAATCATGTGGATGGCCAGCACGCGGTCGGTGTCGGCGTCCACCAAGAGCTTCATGCGCGTGCGCTCATTGGTGCGCTCACTGCCGCCGATGAAGGCCAGCTTCATCGGCCTGAAGTCGGCTTCAAAGACAGCCACGCGGTGGCCAGCGCGCAGCGCTTCGGTTTCGTTCGGACCCACACTGGCCACGGGCGGCAAGGTGAAGACGGCGCTGGCCACGCAAGACAGGTCCACCGTGCGCGGCTGCTTGCCGTACAACGTGTCAGCCAGGGCACGGCCTTCGGCTATCGCCACCGGGGTGAGGTTGCGACGGTTGGTCACGTCGCCGATGGCGTAGATGCCCGGCGTGCAGGTCTGCAGCGCGGCGTCGATCGGCACTTCGCCCGTGGCAGCGGGCGTGATGCCGACGCTGGACAGGTTCAGGCGCGCGCTGTTGGGCCGCCGGCCGGTGGCGTTGAGCACCCACGGAAAACTCAGCACCCGGTCTTCGCCCAGCGACAGCAGCAAGCCGCTGGCGGTTTCTTGGACACGGCTGGGCGCGCTGCCGGGGTGCAGTTCAACGCCGGCGGTCTGCAGTTCGGCCGTGATGGCCGTGCGCAGCATTTCGTCAAAACCGCGCAGCGGCAGCCGGTCACGGTAAAACACCGACACCTTCACGCCAAGGCGCGTCAGCATGCTGGCAAATTCAAGCGCGATGTAGCCGCCGCCAATCACGGCCGCACGGTCTGGCAGCGTTGTCAGGTCCAGCAGATCGTCACTGGTCGCGCAGACCTCGATGCCGGGGATGCTGTCACGCACCGGTGCGCTGCCGGTGGCGATGAGGATGTGGCGCGCCGTCAGCACCTGCCCGCCCACCTTCACGCGGTGCGCCCCGTCGAACTGCGCCCACCCTTCAATGAGTTTCACGTTGCTGCCGTCCAGCATGCTGCGGTAGATGCCTTCCAGCCGCGCGGTCTCGGCCGCCTTGGCCGCCGCCCAGTGGGCCATCTCGAAGCGCGGCTCAGCCACCGTCCAGCCATAGCCGCGCGCTTCGCGCATGGCGTCTGCAAATTGCGCCGCGTACATCAACAGCTTCTTGGGCACGCAGCCGCGAATGACGCAGGTACCGCCCACGCGACTGCCCTCGATGATGGCCACCCGCGCGCCATGCAGCGCCGCGCGGCGCGACGCCGCCACGCCGCCACTGCCGGCGCCCAGCGTGATGAGGTCGTAGTCAAAAGTCCCGGTCGTTTCCATGCTGCGCTCCTGCCACACAATGTCGCCCGATCATGTCGCAATCCGCCCCTGAAACCGCCGCCGTGCTTGCACAAAGCCGAGCGCAATCCCTGCGCACGGTGCTGCATCACCACGCCCACCGCTACTACGTACTGGACGCCCCGGAACTGCCGGACGCCGAGTACGACCGTTTGTTCCAGGAACTGCAGGCGCTGGAAGAGCAGCACCCCGGGCTGCGCACACCCGATTCGCCCACGCAGCGCGTCATCGGTCAGGTGCTGGCCGGATTTGCGCCCGTCCGCCACGCGGTGCCGATGCTCAGCATCCGCACCGAAACCGACACCACGGCAGCCGGCGCCACCGCCTTTGACGACCGCGTGCGGCGTGAACTGGAACTGCCTGCCGACGCGCCGGCCGTCGAATACGCCGCAGAACTGAAGTTCGACGGCCTGGCGATGAATCTGCGCTATGAACACGGCGTGCTGGTGCAGGCCACCACACGCGGCGACGGCGAAACCGGTGAAGACGTGACGCAGAACATCCGCACCATCGGCCAAGTCCCGTTGCGGCTGAATGGTGACCCCCCCGCACTGCTGGAAGTGCGCGGCGAGGTCTACATGCGCCGCGACGACTTCGAGCGCCTCAATGAACGCCAGCGCGAACAAGGCAAGCCGAGCTACATCAACCCGCGCAACACCGCGGCCGGCGCGGTGCGGCAGCTGGACCCGGCCATCGCTGCGCAGCGCCCCTTGAGCTTTTTCGCCTACGGCCTGGGCGCTGCCGAAGGCTGGGTGATGCCATCCACACACAGCGCCGTGCTCGATGCGCTGCAAGCCTCTGGCCTGCCGGTATGCGCTGACCGCGCGGTGGCGCTGGGCGCGGCCGGGCTGGTGGACTTCCACCGCGCCATGGGTGCCAAGCGCGACGCGCTGCCCTTCGACATCGACGGTGTTGTCTACAAGGTCAACGACCTGGCGCTGCAGAAGCGCCTGGGCTTTGTCACCCGCGAGCCCCGCTGGGCGGTGGCGCACAAGTACGCAGCGCAAGAGCAAGTGACGCGGCTGAACGGCATCGACATCCAGGTCGGCCGCACCGGCAAGCTCACGCCGGTGGCCAAGCT